>JADCGX010000080.1 GCA_020248785.1 Burkholderiales bacterium
ACAGCGCGGGGCCGTCCCAGAGATTGGCTTGCAGACCGAAGGCAGCGGGCGGCTTGCGAAGGTCAGCCTCGATGCGCCTCCAGCCGCGTTCGTCCAGCGAGCGCGGCCGGCCGGTGCGCTCACCTTCTCGCAGGCCCGCAAATCCAGACTCCTCGAACCGGCGCACCCACCGCTGAACGGTGGTGGCGGCCTCACCGAGCAGCGCGCCGACCTCGTTGCAAGATCGACCGCTGCTGACCAACAGCAATCCGTGCAGCCGATGGTCGTAGCGAGCCTCCTCGCTACGATTGATCTCCTCCCGAATCGCCAACTGCATCACCCCAGAATCCGCGATCTCCAGGTGTCGTTGATGAGTGAACGAATGAATGTGACTTCCCCGTTCCGTGTAAGCGGCGGTGAGGCCGCACAGCATCGCAGTGCCACGATGGTCGTGCAATCGACCAACAACGAACGCGGAAGGGGAAGTCCATGGCCGTTATCAGGATCGGCGTTGCTTTAGCCAAGAACGTGTTTGTCGTGTCGGACGAGTAGGTCGTGCGACTCACCCGACGGCCGTTCTGGCGCCCTCGCTCGCCTGCCCGGAGACTCGAAGCAGGCAACGGCCACGACAGACGCCTGCGCGCACTCTCCGCGGCTTCCGGCGGCAGCGCTGGGCATCGGTCCGGCGGCGGTAACGCATATCTGGATCTGCACCGTCGGCGCCGCCGCTGGCGCGGATCGAGGACAATCGGAGCTTCTCGTCCAGTTTGGAGGCGGTCCGTGTCGCGTGCGCATGCCCTGCAAGTCTCGTCTTCGCAATCCGGCGCGGCGTTGACGCCGGCGCAGAAGCGCTTCAACACGCTGACCCGGCAGATCGAACAGGCGCGGCAGGCGCTGGCGGCGTGGCAGGACAACGGCGTCGCCTATCGGCAGGCGAATTACGATATCCTTGAGCCGTTGCGGGCCGAACTTCTTGCCGGCCAGCGTCAGTGGGTGTTGGCGCTGGACGCCGCGCTCGACCGAGCAAACTGGACCAAGGCCGAACGCACGCTGCTGCGCGACCTGCTGTGCGAGGCGGCGGGCGAACTGCTCGGCGACGGTGAAGACGACCCGATCAAGGCGCTCTTCGACAAGCACGCAGAAGTCGACTTCGACACCGAACAGCGCGATGCCATGCGCGCGATGAAGGACCTCGCCGAGGCGGTGACCGGCCTGGACCTGGGCGACGACGAAGGCCTCGACTCCGACGTCGATTTGCTGGCACGCCTGAAGCAGCGCATGGAGGAGCACAGAGCGGTCGAGCAGGAGCGGCGCGGCGCGAAGGACTCGCGCGCGCGCAAGAGCGCCGCGCAGCAGCGGCGCGAGGCCGAGGCGCGGCAGGCCACGCAGTCGGTGCGCGAGATCTACCGCAAGCTGGCAAGTGCCCTGCACCCCGACCGCGAGACCGACGAGCGCGAGCGCGACGCCAAAACCGCGCTGATGCAGCGCGTGAACCAGGCCTACGCGGCGCAGGATCTGCTGACGCTGCTGCAACTGCAACTGCAGATCGAGCAGATCGACCCGAGCCACATCGCCAACGCCGGCGAGCAGCGGCTGAAGCACTTCAACAAGGTGCTGGGCGAGCAACTGGCCGAGCTCAAGGCCGAGGCCACACGAGTCGAGATGCAATTCCGCATGGAGTTCGGCCTGCAGCCTGGCCGGGGCCTGGACCCGCGTAAGCTGGGCCAGGTGCTGGAGCAGAACAAGCGCGAATGGCTTGCCGAGCGCAGCGAGCAGCAGCGCCGACTGGGCATGCTGGCCGACGTGGCGGCGACCAAGCGCTGGCTCAAGCGCGAGCGCCAGCGACAGCGCGACGCCGGTTTCGACTTCGGACCGTTCTAGCGCGGCCGTCGCGCCGGCGGCCGGCCGCTGGGCGACGGGCGGCTACTGACAGCGCAGCGGGAAGCCGGGGTGCGACGCCTCCTTGCCGACAAGACCTCCGATCGGTTGAAGATGCCGTGCTCGCTGTGGACACGCGGCGTGGTGGCACAACTGATCTAGCAGCGCTTCGGCATGGTGCTGGCGGTGCGCGCGATGGGGCTGATCTGAAGCGCTGGGGATTCACGCCGCGCAATCCAATGAAGAAGGCCTACGAGCAGTCGCCGGCGGCGGTGCAGCACTGGTTGCAGACGCAGTACCGGGCGATTGCCGCGCGCGCCCGAGCCGAAGGGGCCGAGATTCACTGGGGCGACGAGCGCGGGCTGCGCAGCGACGACGTGCGCGGCCACAGCTACGCCCCCAAGGGTCAGACCCCGGTGGTGCGCGTCAACTACAAGCGGCACGGCCTGTCGGTCATCAGCACGGTCACCAACACGGAGCAGATGCGCTGGAAGATCTTCGCCGGCGCACTGAACGCCGACATCCTGATCGACTTCCTGCGCCGGCTGATCAAGGGCCAGCCGCGAAAGCTGTTCCTGATCCTGGAAAAGCCCGGATCGCGTCCGGGGCAGGCTCTGCGGGTGGATCACGCTAGGCCGGTGAAGGACTGGCTGGCGAACTTCATGAGACTGCGTTACTTACTAATCGTTTCGAAAGTAGTGTCAGCTCGCATACTGGCAGGTCGGATGGCGGAAGAACGAAGCCACCAGATCGGGGAGTTTCTGCAATCTGCGCAGCGCCCCCAGGACCCGTTGCTTCAGCTGTGCCTTGGTTTGCG
>JADCGX010000081.1 GCA_020248785.1 Burkholderiales bacterium
GACGCCGTTGTTCGCATGCAGATCGATCGCGCCATACACTGTCATCGTCGCTCTCCTTCCGGGCCTGTGCCCGTTGCACTTCGCACACAACGAACATACGCCCGGTCGGAGAGCCGGCTAGATGATCCTCAGGCTCGAATTATTCTGCCAATCTGGGCGCTTGCCCCGCCGCCGACTTCGATGCCTGCGGCGTGGTGGGCGAGAAGACGAACAAGCTGGTCGGCTATCTGGCCGCGGTCTCGCGGCTGCTCGATCGGCCGTTGGCTGTGCTGATCCAGTCGTCGAGCGCGGCCGGAAAGTCGAGCCTCATGGATGTGGTGCTCGCCTTCGTGCCCGAGGAGGCGAGGACGAAGTACAGCGCGATGACGGGGCAGAGCCATGTTCTACATGGGGCAGACCGGCCTGAAGCACCGCATCCTGGCCATCGCCGAAGAGGAAGGCGCCAGCCGGGCCAGCTACGCGATGAAGCTGTTGCAGTCCGAGGGCGAACTCACCATCGCCAGCACCGGCACGGATCCGAAGACCGGCAACCTCATCACACAGGAATACCGCGTCGAGGGTCCGACCATGCTGATGATGACGACGACCGCCATCGACCTGGACGAAGAGCTGCTGAACCGCTGCCTGTTGCTCACCGTCGATGAAGACCGCGAGCAGACGCGGCGCATCCATGCGCTGCAGCGCGAGAAGCGCACGCTGGCCGGCGCTGGCCAAGCGCGAGGCGAAGACTGCGATCCTCGCGGCGCACCGGAACGCGCAGCGGCTGCTGCGTCCGCTGGCGGTGGTGAACCCGTATGCCGACCGCCTGACCTTCCTTGATGACCGCACGCGCACGCGGCGCGATCACGAGAAGTACCTGACCCTGATCGACACCATCACGCTGCTGCATCAACACCAGCGCGAGATCAAGACCGCCCACGTCGCCGGCCGCACGGTGGAGTACATCGAAGCCATGCTTGGCGACATCGCGCAGGCCAACGCGATCGCGCATGAAGTGCTCGGCCGCTGGCTCGATGAGTTGCCGCCGCAGACGCGCCGTGTGCTGGCCTGCATCGTCGATCACGTGCATGCGCGCATGCAGACCGGCACGCAACATGTGCAGATGAGGCGCGAGGACGTGCGCTTCACGCGCGCGCAGTTGCGCGGCGCGAGGAGCTTCGGCGACACGCAGCTCAAGGTGCACCTGGCGCGCTTGCTCGAACTCGAATACCTGATCACGCACCGTGCCGAGCGTGGCCAGGGCTTGGCTTACGAGCTGCTGTTCGACGGCGATGCGGCGGCCAGCGTGCATCTGTCGGGGTTGATCGACGTGTACAGCCTTTACACCCGCGACTACGACGCTCCGCGGTCGGGGTTGCAGAAGGGCCTTGCATCGGCCGCGCCGTCTCGGCCGCGACCGATCGCCATTCCATTCGACGAAGCACCGCTCGATGACCACCCGTTGGGTTGGATGTCGTTCAGACGCAGCGCCCGCCGTCGACCTCAAGACAGCTGCCGGTGATGAAGGCGGCCTCGTCGCTCGCGTAGAACACGCAGGCGCTGGCCACGTCTGCGGGCGTGGAAAAACGACCGAGCGGAATCGTTGCAAGGAACTTCTTGCGGTTCTCTGGCGTGTCCGGCATGCCCATGAACTCTTCGAGAAGACCGGTCTCGCCGATCACCGGGTTCACGCAGTTCACGCGGATCTTGTCGGGTCCAAGCTCGGCGGCCATTCCCTTGCTCGTGATGATCACCGCGCCCTTGGTGCCGTTGTACCAGGTGAGTCCGGGGCGGGGTCGTACACCGGCAGTTGAAGCGATGTTGACGAACGCCCCGCCGCCGGCAGCGCGAAAATGCGGAACCATGTGGACGGCGGTCCAGTAGATGGACTTCACGTTGACTGCGTAGATCCGGTCGAAGGTCGCTTCGTCGACCTCCAACAGCGGCCGGTTTCGGTGCGTGGCGCCGGCGTTGTTGACGACGATATGCAGCGCGCCAAAGTGCGCCAACGCGGCGTCGAGGAGCGCTTTGACGTCGGCCGAACGGGTCACGTCGGCGCGCACGAACTGCGCGCGTCCGCCGCTGGCGCGGATGCCGGCGGCCACCGCCTCGCCCGCATCGGCGGCGATATCGGCCACGACGACAGCGCATCCTTCCTGCGCAAAGCGCTGCGCGATGCCGCGGCCAAAGCCCGAAGCGGCGCCAGTGACGATGGCAACTTTATCGGCGAGACGGCTCACGGAGACAGATCCTTTCGAAAGAAGACCACGCGCTGGGTCCCTGAGAAGCCGAGAGCGCGATGCATCGCGTGCGATGCGGTGTTGTCGACCAAGGCGCCCGACGCGAACTCGCGCGCGCCTTGCCTGCGCGCCCAGGCTGCGATGCGCTCGCACTGAAGCCGCGCGATGCCGCGGCGCCGAAACGACGGCCGCACGAAGAACCCTTCAAGGAATGCGACGGGCAGCAAGGGCGAGGTGTCGCAGCCGTTGACGTAGTCGCGCCGCAGGGCCGCTTCGGCAACACCGACGAACTCGTCCTTGCATGTGGCAAGCAGCACGCAGCACGCGTCTGCCTGTGCGATCAAGTGGGCAGCCTCGCGCGCGTGCTCCGCCACGCTCGCATCGGGCCACAGATCGTGGCGCAGGGCCGACCACGCATCCACCCGGGCCGGTGACAAGCTGACGATCTCTGCGGACACGTCAGCCATGCTTGATTGCGATTGTCTTCAGCGTGGTGAACCCCAGCAGCGCTTCGAAGCCTTTCTCACGTCCGTAGCCGCTCGACTTCACGCCGCCGAAGGGAAGTTCGATCCCGCCGCCCGCGCCGTAGTTGTTGATGAAGACCTGCCCGCAGCGCAGCCGGCGCGCCATGCGCATCTGCCGGCCGCCGTCCTGCGTCCACACGCCGGCCACCAGGCCGAACGGCGTGCCGTTGGCCAGCAGCAATGCTTCGTCTTCGTCGTCAAAGGGCAGGGCGGCGAGCACCGGGCCGAAGATCTCTTCCTGCGCGATGCGATGCTGGGGCGGCACATCGCGCAACAGGGTGGGCGCTTGATAAAAGCCCGACTGCGGCGCGCTGTCCACCACCACGCCCTGCGCGGCGATCGGGATGCCATCAACCTGCGCCTGCGACAGAAAGTCCCATACGCGCTGCAACTGGTTTTGCCGAATCAGCGGACCGACATCGAGGTCGGCCAGCGCGGGTCCAACGCGCAGGCCGCTGATGCGCTCGCCCACGCGTTCGAGCAGTGCTTCATACACGGGTCGCTGCACCAGAAGCCTGCTGCCGGCCGAGCAGGTCTGGCCGGCGTTCTGCACGATGGCGTTCACGACCACCGGCACAACTTCGTCGAGCACCGCGTCGGCGAACACAAGTTGCGGGCTCTTGCCGCCGAGCTCGAGCGTCACGGGGCAGTGATGGCGTGCGGCGACCTGCGCGACGGCCGTGCCTGTCACCGGCGATCCGGTGAAGCTGATGTGGTCAACGCCGGCATGCGCGGCCAGCGCGGCGCCTGCTTCGCTGCCCAGCCCCGTCACGACGTTCAGTGCGCCTTCGGGAAATCCGAGCTCGGCCGCCAGATCGGCCACGCGCAGCAGGGACAGGCAGGCGTCTTCGGCGGGCTTGACCACACAGGCGTTGCCCGCCGCGAGCGCCGCGCCCACGCTGCGTCCGAAGATCTGCATTGGGTAGTTCCACGGAATGATGTGGCCGGTGACGCCATGCGGCTCGCGCAGCGTGAGCACGGTCATGCCGTTGCTGTACGGAATTGTCTCGCCGTGCAGCTTGTCGGCTGCGCCGGCGTAGTACTCGAAGTAGCGCGCCAGCGCGGCTGCGTCGGCACGGCCCTGCTTCAAGGGCTTGCCGGTGGTGCGCGACTCGAGCTGCGCCAGCTCCTCGGCGTGGTCCAGCACGCGCTGGCTGAGCTTGGCCAGCACGCGGCCGCGCTCCGCGGCGGCCGTGCGGCCCCACGCACCCTCGCCGCTGTTCCCATAGGCGCGGCGCGCGGCGCGCACGGCCGCATCGATGTCCGGCGCACCGCCGCGGGCGATGCTGGCGAACGGCCGGCCGTCCGAAGGATCCAGCACAGGCAGGCTCTGGCCGTTGGCCGCTGGCACCCAGCGGTTGCCGATGAACTGCTGCGCGCGGCTGGCGGTTGCACTTTCCATCGTCGTCTCCCTGCGTGATCCAGACCGTCGCTGCGATCTTTGACGTGGCGTTCTTGACGTTGCCGGATTATCGGCGCAAACCCGCGCGAGCCCTGGCCGCACGGACCCCGTCGGTACAATCGAAAGCGAACCCTTCCCCAGGCTGAACTCCCCATGAGCCTCGACAATGTTCCGCCGGGCCGCAATCTACCCGACGACTTCAACGTCATCATCGAGATCCCCGCCCACTCCGACCCGATCAAGTACGAGGTCGACAAGGAGTCGGGCGCGATCTTCGTCGACCGCTTCATCAACACGCCGATGCACTACCCGTGCAACTATGGCTACATCCCGCGCACGCTGTCCGACGACGGCGACCCGGCCGACGTGCTGGTGATCACGCCCTTTGCACTGCAGGCCGGTGTGGTCGTGCGCTGCCGCCCGCTGGGCATCCTGAAGATGCAGGACGAGGCCGGCGGCGACTCCAAGCTGCTGGCCGCGCCGATCAGCAAGACGCTGCCCTGGTACGACCACTGGCGCACCTACACCGACGTCGGCCCGCACCGGCTGGCGCAGATCCAGCACTTCTTCGAGCACTACAAGGACCTGGAGCCCGGCAAGTGGGTCAAGCTGCTCGGCTGGGGCGGTCCCGACGAGGCGCGCCAGGAGATCCTGAACGCCGTTCAGGCGTATCGGCGCACGCTCGGCTGACGGCCGGAACGCGGGGCGATGGACGCGCTGGCCATCGCCCTGGTGCTCGGCGCCGCGCTGTGCCATGCCCTGTGGAACGTCGCGGCCAAGGGCGCCGGCGGCGACGCGCGCTTTGCGCTGTTCTGCTCGGCCCTCGTGAGCCTGCTGTGGCTGCCGCTGGCGGCCTGGCTGGCGGTCGATGAACTGGCCCGCTGGGGGGCGCTCGCATGGGCGCTGGTGGCCCTCAGCGCGGTGGTGCACGTCAGCTACTTCCTGACCCTGCTGCGCGGCTACCGCGAAGCCGATCTCACGGTCGTCTACCCGGTGGCGCGCGGCACCGCGCCGCTGCTGTCGGCGTTGTGCGCGCTGGTGCTGTTCGGCGAGTCGCTGGGCCCGCTCGGCATGGCGGGGCTGCTGGCGGTGGTGGCCGGCATCTTCCTCATTGCCGGCGGCCCGGGCCTGTGGCGCGTCGCGCAGGCCCCGGCGCAGCGCGCCCGGGTGCATGCGGGCATCGGCTGGGGCGCACTGACCGGCGTGCAGATCGCGCTGTACACGCTGATCGACGGCTACGCGGTCAAGGTGCTGCTGCTGACACCCATCCTGGTCGACTACTTTGCCAACCTGCTGCGACTGCCGATCCTGGCCGCGCTGGTGTGGCACCAGCGCGGCACGCTGCCGGCCCTGTGGCGCCGGCAGTGGCGGCCCGCGCTGATCGTGGCCGCGCTGGGCCCGATCGGCTACGTGCTGGCGCTGTATGCCATGCAGCGCGCGCCGGTCAGCGTGGTGGCGCCGGCGCGCGAGCTGTCGATGCTGTTTGCGGCGATCCTCGGCGGCACGCTGCTGCGCGAGCAGGACTTCGCGCTCCGGCTGGCCGGTGCCGGCTGCATCGCCCTCGGCGTGGTCGGCCTCATCACGGGTGCGGCGGGCTGATCAGGGCGCGCGGCCGCGATAGGCCAGCACGTTGAGCGCCAGACCCAGCAGCACCAGCGCGGCGCCGGCGAGCTTCCACCAGGTGACGGCATCGTCCAGCAGCCAGACCGCGCTGGTCATCCCGACCACCGGCACCAGCAGCGTGAAGGGCGCGATCAGCGCCGCCGGGTACAGCCGCAGCAGCCACGCCCAGATGCCAAAGGCGAGCAGCGTGGTCGGCCAGGCCTGGAAGGCCAGGCCGAGCCACTGCGCCGTGGCCAGGTTGCCGATCGATGCGCGCATCGCCGGCCAGCCATCGATCGCCAGCGCCGCAACGGCCAGCGGCACGCAGGCGAAAGCGCTGCCCCAGACCACGATCGCCAAGGGCTCGCTTGCCGGTGCACCCGCGGTGGCCATGCGTTTGACGATGAGGTTGGCCACCGACCAGGACAGGGCGGCAAGCACGACCAGCCCCAGCCCCAGCCGCGTGCCGCCCGGCAGATGCGCCGCCACCAACAGCACCCCCGCACCGGCGAGCAGGGCGCCGAACGCCTGCGTCGGTGCCGGCCGCTCGCGCGTCAGCAACATGGTCAGGCCGATCGTGAAGAACGCCTGGACCTGGATCACCAGCGAGGCCAGCCCAGTTGGCATGCCGACCGCCATGCCGGCAAACAGCAGGCTGAACTGCAGCGCGAAGGCAAACAGTCCATAAGCGGCCACCTGCGTCCAGCGCGCCTTGGGTCGCTGCAGGAGCAACAGCGCAGGAAACGCCGCCAGTGCGAAGCGCAGCAGCGTGAGCGTCAGCGGCGGCACGTCGTTCAGGCCCCACCGGATTACGATGAAGTTAAAGCCCCAGATGGTGACCATCAGCAAGGCGGCGGCCAGGTGCAGCGGTTTCATCGGAGAGAAGTCGCGGGCGCGGGGACGGGGCTTTCCAACATGATCCCCAATGGGAGCCGGCGCGCAGCGCCGTGTCCCCAGATGGTGACCACCAGCAGGGCGGCGGCCAGGTGCAGAGGTCTCATGACGGCACGACGCAGGCGCTGGGGGAGGGGCTTTCCAACATGATCCCCAACAGGGACCGGCGCGCAGTGTCGCGTCCCCAGATGGTGACCATCAGCAGGGCGGCGGCCAGGTGCGGCGGTTTCATGCCGGCTCGTTCGCCCGACGCTCGTCGCCCGACGCCCGACCGCTCCGGAACGCGCGATGCTCCTGCAGCTCCTCGATCGTGTGCTCCACGCCGTCGCGCTCGTGGGCGACAAAGCGCGCGATGGCCTCGCGCATCTGCGGGTGCGCGATCCAGTGGGCCGAGCGCGTGGGGACCGGATCGAGGCCGCGCGCCAGCTTGTGCGCACCCTGCGCGCCGCCCTCGAACACGTGCAGCCGACGCTCGATTGCGAACTCGATCATCTGGTAGTAGCAGGCCTCGAAGTGCAGGCAGTCCACTGGCTGCAGCGTGCCCCAGTAGCGACCGTACAGCCGCGTCTCGTCGAACACCCCGAGGCTCGCCGCCAGCGGGCGGCCGTGCTGCTCGGCGTTCACCAGCATCAGGTGCTCGGGCAGCGTGCTGCCAATTCTGAGGAAGAACTCCAGCGTCAGGTATGGCGTGGACCAGTGCGCCGCATAGGTGGCGCAGTAGCAGTCGTAGAAGTGCCGCCAGTCGGCCTCGGTGATGTCCTGCCCAAGCTTGCGCACGAGCGTGATGCCCGCGTCATGCACCTTGCGTCGCTCCGCGCGGATCTTCTTTCGCTTCGGTTGCGTGAGCGCGGCGAGAAATGCATCGAAGTCGGCGTAGCCCTCGGGCGTGTTGTGCCAGTGGAACTGCACGCCCTGCCGCGGAAGCAGCCCGCGCTCGGCGAGCAGGTCGAACTCGTGATCACGGCCAAACAGCACATGCAGTGACGACCAGCCTTGCGCCTGAGCGTGGGCGAGCAGCGCATCGGCGAGCGCGGCGCGGGACGCTGTATCGCGCGCCAGCAGGCGCGCGCCGCCCACCGGCGTGAACGGCACCGCGACCAGCCCCTTGGGGTAGTAGCGCAGGCCGTAGCGCTGGTAGGCCTCGGCCCAGGCCCAGTCGAACACATACTCGCCGTAGGACTGCGTTTTCGCATAGAGGGGGGCGGCCGCCACCAGCGTGTCGCCCTCGTGCAGCACGAGGATCTGCGGGGTCCAGCCGGTGGGTTCACCGTTGCGTGCGCCGACGCTGCCGCTTGTCTGTAGCGCATGCAGAAAGTCGTGGCGCAAAAATGGCCCCGCGTTTTCCCGTAGCACGAGCCCATCCCAGGCCGAACGGTCGATCGTGCCGAGATCGGTCACCACCTGCATGCAATAATCGTTCGACCCCAACGCGTTGCCTTGGAAGAGAGAGTCAGTGGCGGCAATGACAGCCGGCGGTTCGCATGTACGAGTCGCTATCGCGCAGATCAACTGCACCGTCGGCGACTTCGAAGGCAACAGCCGGCGGATTCTCGAGATGGCGTCACAGGCGGCGCGCGAGGGCGCCGATGTGCTGTTGACGCCAGAGCTGTCGCTGTGCGGCTATCCGCCTGAAGACCTGCTGTTGCGGCGTTCATTCTACGGAGCGGCCGATCGCACGCTGCAGATGCTCGCGGCCAAGCTGCTCGAGTTTCCGGAGTTGCGCGTCGTCGTCGGTCATCCCCTGCAACGGGAAGGTCTCCGCTTCAACGCCGCCTCCGTGCTGCACGGCGGGCTCGTCACGGGCACCTACTGCAAGCACGACCTGCCCAACTACGACGTCTTCGACGAGCAGCGCTATTTCACGCCGGACAACCGGCCGCTCGTGTTCGACGTCAAGGGCACGCGCTTCGGCATCAACATCTGCGAAGACACGTGGTTCTCGTACGCGCCCGAAGCCGCCCACGCGCAGGGCGCGCAGGTGCTGCTGGTGCCTAATGCCTCGCCGTTTCACCTGAACAAGCAGGCGCAGCGCTACGCGACCATGCGCACCAACGTGAGCCGCTTTGGCCTGGCGCTGGTGTACGCCAACCTGGTCGGTGGACAGGACGAGCTCGTGTTCGACGGCGCCTCGTTCGTTCTGGATGGAAAGGGCCAGGTGACGCACCTGGCGGCGCAGTTCCGCGAGTGCCTCACCGTGGCCGACTTTGTCGACGGCGTGCCGCAGCCGGGTAAGGTGGTCGAGCACGGCAACGAGGAGGCGCAGGCCTACGGAGCGCTCGTGACCGGCGTGCGCGATTACCTCGGCAAGAACGGCTTTCCCGGCGCCATCATCGGACTGTCGGGTGGCGTGGACAGCGCGCTGACGGTCGCGCTAGCTGTCGACGCGCTCGGTGCCAGCAAGGTACGCGCGGTCATGATGCCCTCGCAGTACACCGCCGACATCTCGTGGATCGACTCGCGCCAGATGGTCGAGCGACTGGGCATCCGCTACGACGAGATGCCCATTAAGCCCGTGTTCGACGGCTTTCTCGCCACGCTCGCGCAGGAGTTTCGCGGCCTGCCTTGGGACACCGCGGAGGAGAACATCCAGGCACGCATCCGCGGCACGCTGCTCATGGCGCTGTCGAACAAGCACGGCTCGATCGTGCTGACCACCGGCAACAAGAGCGAGATGGCCGTGGGCTACTGCACGCTCTACGGCGACATGGCCGGCGGCTTCGCGGTCATCAAGGACATCAAGAAGACGCTCGTTTATCGCCTGTGCCACTGGCGCAATGCGCAGGCCGTGGCCGCGGGCGAGGCGCCCATCATCCCGGAGCGCATCCTCACGCGCGCGCCGAGCGCGGAACTGCGGCCCAACCAGACCGATCAGGACTCGCTGCCCGCCTATGAGGTTCTCGACGCCATCATCGAGCGCTACATGGAGCACGGCGAGGCCACCGCCGAGCTGATCGCCAGCGGCCTGCCCGAGGGCGACGTACGCCGGGTGGTGCGCTTGATCCGCTTGAACGAGTACAAACGCCGCCAGGCTCCGATCGGCATCCGCGTCACGCACCGGGGCTTCGGGCGCGACTGGCGCTATCCGATCACCAACCGGTGGCGGGAGGAAGAGGGCGGTTAGGTCAGCCGCGAACCCCCGGCCGCGTCGCCCCCGACGGGCCTGCGCGCATTGGTTAACATGCGGTGACGCTTGCTCTCATTCTTCACGATCCTCTTTTTGAATCGGTCGCCATGAAACAGATCACCGCCATCATCAAGCCGTTCAAGCTCGACGAAGTGCGCGAGGCCTTGGCAGAGGCTGGCGTCACCGGCCTGACCGTGGCGGACGTGAAAGGCTTTGGCCGGCAGAAGGGCCACACGGAGCTGTATCGCGGTGCCGAGTACGTCGTCGACTTCCTGCCCAAGGTGAAGATCGATGCGGTGGTGCCTGATGCTCTGCTCGAACGCGCGATCGAGGCGATCACCAAGGCCGCGCGCACCGGCAAGATCGGCGACGGCAAGATCTTCGTGCGCCCGGTAGAGCAGGTGATCCGCATCCGCACCGGCGAGACCGACGAAAACGCGGTCTAACGGGCGGGCGTCATGTGCAGGGGTCGCACGCTGGCGGCGGCAGGCCTCGTCGCGCTGGTGCTGGCTGCCTGTGGCGGCCGGCCGCTCGACTTTGCCAGCGTGCAGGACGCGCGCGCGGCCGGGATGTTCGAGCAGGGTCGCCTGCCGGACGTGCTGCCGCCCTCGGGCGCGCTGATCCGCGTGGAAGCCGAGGCGGATGACGGCGCCTACTTTCATTTCTCCTCGGCCGACTACGCGCCGATGACCGCCAAGCTCTCTCCGCTGGCTGCCATGCCCGACGATCCCGTCGTGCAGTCGTGGGTCAAGCGCAAGGGGCTGGCGGGCTACAGCGCCTTCGAGCACAGGGCTGGCGCGGCGCGCTGGCTGCTCGTCTGCTCCGAGGCCAAGGGCCGCTGCTACCTGCGGCGGCTCGCCTAGCGCCCGCACAGGCGTCGCGCGTGCGAGTGCAGCGCGTCCGCGCCATCTTCCCCGAGCCGCTCGCCCTGCGCGACGGTCAGCCCTACAGTCAACGGTACGACGACGTCTATGCCAGCAGCGACGGCGCGCTGGCGCAGTCGCGTCACGTGTTTCTCGGTGGCAACGCGCTACCGCAGCGCTGGCAGGGTCGGGCGCAATTCGTGGTGCTGGAAGTTGGCTTTGGCCTTGGCACCAACTTCCTCGCAACTTGGCAGGCGTGGCGCGACGACCCGCAGCGCTGCGCGCGCCTGCACGTGGTGTCGGTCGAGCTGCATCCGCTCGCGGCGCGCGATCTTCTGGCTGCCGTGCCGGCCGAGCTCGCACCGCTCGGCGAAGAGATCGCTGCCCGCTGGCCGCTTGCCCTGTCTGGCCTGCACCGACTTCAGTTCGAGGGCGGCGCGGTGACGCTGACCCTGGCCTTGGGCGATGCCGCGCACCTGGTCCCGCAGCTTGTCCTCGGGGCCGATGCGATCTACCTCGATGCCTTTGCGCCGTCGCGCAACCCGGTGCCGTGGCAGGCCACGACTCTCAAGGCACTTGCGCGGCTCGCACGGCCGGGCGCGACGGCGGCGACCTGGTGCGTGGCCGCCGAGGTGCGTACGGCGTTGGCGCAGGCCGGCTTCGACGTCCAGCGCGTGCCCGGTTTTGGCGGCAAGCGCCACATGCTGGTGTCACGCTTTGCTCCGCGCTGGACGGTGCGCCGCCATCCGTCGCCGCTGCCGTATGTGGGTGAGCGCCGCGCGCTGGTGGTCGGTGCAGGGTTGGCCGGAGCCGCGGCGGCGTACGCACTGACGCGGCGCGGCTGGCAGGTGGAGGTGCTGGAGCGCTGCGGCGCGCCCGCGCAAGGCACCTCGGCCCTGCCGGCCGGCCTGCTGCATCCGCAAGTGACACCCGACGACAGCGCGCTGGCGCGCCTGTCGCGTGCCGGCTTCCTGTGCGCGCTGGACTGGCTGGAGCGGCTGGACCTGCCTGCGCCGTCAGCGCGTCCGATGGGCGTGCTGCAGCTTGCGGCGGACGAGGACGAACGCGTCGCGATGCAGCGCGCCTGTGTTGAGCTCGCGCTGCCGACTGGCTATGTGCATGGGGTCGACGCGAATGCGGCCAGTGAGATTGCCGGGCTGCCCCTACGCCGAGGCGGGCTGTGGTTCGAGCGCGGCCAGGCGATCGATGCGGGTGCGCTGACCCGGGCGCTGCTTGCGGCCGGCGGCCCGCGCGTTCGCCTGCACCACGGGGTTGAAGTGCAGCGCCTGGCGCGCGCGGACGGTGCGTGGGAGGTGCACTGGGCGGGTGGCCGGGCACACGCGCCGGTCGTCGTGCTTGCCAACGCGATCGACGTCCCGCGTCTCGCCAGCGTGCCCCACGCCAATCTGCGTCCCGTGCGCGGCCGCTTGTCGCTGCTCGAGGCGGCGCCACTTGGGCAACTGCGCTGCGCACTCGCCGGCGACGGCTACCTGGTGCCGGGCGCGGACGGCGGTGTCGCTGCGGTCGGCTCCACCTATGAACTCGAACTGCCCGGCAGCCCCGGCTTCGACGCCGATCCGCAGCGGGCGCACGAGGGCAATCTCGCCCGGCTGCATCGCCTGC
Organism: Burkholderiales bacterium; assembly: GCA_020248785.1. Lineage (GTDB taxonomy): Bacteria > Pseudomonadota > Gammaproteobacteria > Burkholderiales > Burkholderiaceae_F > JALHMQ01. The sequence goes on from JADCGX010000081.1 coordinate 12,252, forward strand.
TCGGCGCGCCACCCCGCGTCGAGGTGCGTGGCCTGTTCGACGGGCTGCGCTGCGTATCGGAAGATCGCCTGCCGCTTGCAGGCGCGGTGCCGGCGGATCTGCGGGATCTAGGCCCTGGCGCGCAACTGGCCGATCTACCGAGACAACCCGGCTTGGCCTGCCTGACCGCGCTCGGCTCACGCGGACTGACCCTCGCGCCGTTGATGGCCGAGCTGATCGCGGCGCAGATCGAAGGCGAGCCGTTGCCGCTCGAACACGACCTCGTTGCCGCCGTCGACCCGGCGCGCTTCGCGTTGCAGCGACTGCGGCGCGGGCGCTAGCGGCGCCGGACTGTGACAAACGCGTAGCCGAAGGGGCGCTCCGTTGTCGGCCCGTGCGTCTCCCGCTGCGCCTCCTGCCACACCGCCGGGTCAAGCGCCGGCATCACCGCGTCGCCCTCGAAGTCCGCGTCGATCTCGGTCAGCTCCACGCACTGCGCTCTTGGCAACGCCTCGGCGTAGATCTGCGCGCCGCCGATGACGAACACCACCGGTGCGTCCGCGCAAAGCGCCAGCGCCCCATCGAGCGAGCCGGCCGCCTCAGCCCCGGCGGCCACGAACCCCGGCTGCCGGCTGATCACGATATTGCGCCGTCCCGGCAACGGATTGCCATTGCGCGCCAGGATCGAATCCCAGGTCTTTCGCCCCATGACGACGGGATGACCGAGCGTCAGCGCCTTGAACCGCTTGAGGTCTTCGGGCAGATGCCAGGGCAGCGCGCCGTTGCGGCCGATGACGCCGTTGCGGGCGCGGGCGAGGATGAGGGTGACGGAACCCGTCGGGTGAGCCATCACACATTATGGCCGGACGGCGCCCTTGTGCAGCAGCTGCATTGACCCGTCCTCGGCGCGAGACGTAACCTGCGGCGCATGAACCACGATGTAATCGGTCATGCCGAGTCCGAAGTCGAGCACCAAGGGGCGACCTCGGCGCGTCTGCTCGAAGCAGCGAAGTTTGAGCCGCCTAGTGTGGATCGGACTGTGCATCGGCCTGAGCTCGCGGCGGCCGTCCGTTCTGGCCACCCCGCCATCCTATGGTTGCAAGGCACGTCGGGATCGGGGAAGTCAACGCTTGTCGCACAGGCATTGAAGGATTGCGCTGGATCGAGCTTGTGGTACCGGCTGGACGAACGCGACAACGATCCTGCCTTTTTCTTCGCCAACTGGTCTGCGTTGCTTCGCGTGCGCTTTGACCTTCAGTCGGGGTTGCCGCACTTTTCGGATAGTGCGCGGGGCAGGGAGTCCGAGTTCATGCAGCGACTGCTCGCCGCAGCCGCGCCATGCTTGCCGCGCTCTCTGATCATCGTGTTCGACGACGCCGAGCAGCTTCAGTCCGCTCGCATGCATGCCGCGATCACCTGTATCGCGGCCCGCGAGGAGCGGCGACTTGTCGTCATCTCGCGGCTGCCGCCACCGTCCTCGATCACGGCGCTAGTGGCGTCCGGCGACTGTGCCCTGTGTCATCTGGACCTGAGCTTCAGTGCTCAGGATTGCGTACGGCTGGCGACGGCTCAGCAGGTGAAGCTTCACAGCGGGGAAGACCTGCGTTCCTTGACCGGAGGTCATGCGGCTTCTCTTGTCCTGGCGTGCGAGGTCATGCGCAGTACGCAGTCCCGGGAGAGCGTGGCGTCGGCGGGTGCGGCGGGCGCGCATGGGTTCCTTCTTGCTCGGCTGCTCGAAGTCCTGCCTCCCGCGCAGCGCGAGCTTCTCTTGCGATGCTGTTGGCTGCCGACCTTGGAGCCAGCGCTGGTGGCGAAGGTTTTGGAAGCCGCTGACGCGGAACAAGTCCGCGCAACACTTGATGCGTTGGCGGACAGGGGGCTTTTGATTCGCCATCGCCTCCCCGCAACGGTGGCGTTTCTGCCGCACGATCTTGTGGCCAGCGGCAGCCAGACGTTATCGCGCCAGCTGGGATACGGCAGCTTTGCCGAGCGCTGCGCGCAAGTACTGCAGGAGCATGGGTGCTATCGGGAAGCATTTGCTCTGTGGGCCGATCTGGAGCGAACGCAGCAGGCGGTGCAGGTGCTCGAGCGGCTCGCGCAGAACTTCGCGAAGGCGCGCCAAAGCGATCTGCTGCTCGCCGCGGTGTCCCGCGTGCCGCGGTCGACGGTTGAACCGCAACCGGGCCTGTGCTTCTGGATCGGGCAGGCGCTTCTTGGAGTGGATGAACTCGAGGCCCGTGCTTGGTTCTGCAAGGCTTACGCGGCCGCGTCGGTGGGCAGTGAATTGCGGCTCTTGGCTGCCGCTTGCGTCGTCTTTTCGTATTTGCAGTGCGCACGCGGCCTGTCAGACCGTTTGCTATGGGCCGAGCGTTTCCAGGTTGAGTGCGAGAGGGTCAAGCCTACGATCTACTCGCAGCTTGTACCGCTTGCTCAAATCTGCGCCCGCTATTTCCTTGCGCCCGGCGCCGTCGATTGCCAACGCGCCGAGCAGGCGTTGCGCGAGATCCTGCCGGTACTGCAGGACGGCGACGCATGGCCCTCGCCACATTTTCAATTGGGCGCCGCCTTGGTACTCGTGGACTACGTCAACGGCTTCCACGACAGCGAGCAGGCGCGCCAGCTAGCACTGATGACCGAGAAGCTGGCCGAAGATCCGAGCGCCAGTGGCGTATTGCGTGGGCGCTGGTGGGTCGAGCGTGCATGGTGCTACGCAGGAGAGCCCGACTCTGTCATGTTCCAGCGATGCCTCTCTCGCATCGAGGCTCTAGCCGTGGAGCACGGTATCCCTTCTCTTCGGTTTCAGGCTCTGAGCATCCCAGGCCCATGACCGCGCCCGGCGTTCGCGAAGAAACGATGGTGCTGCTGCGGTACAAAGCGAACGGCAGCGCCGAGATGACCGACACGTCATTGGTGCGAGCCCGGGGCGTTATCGGACGCCGTGGAGC
>JADCGX010000082.1 GCA_020248785.1 Burkholderiales bacterium
GCTCTGGCCAGAAGTAGTCTTGCGCGGATCGGCTCTTCCGATGACCGCTCCGGCTTCGTGACAGGTCAGCCGTACGACGCCGCGGTCGCTGCGGCGGCCGAACGACCGCAGTGACCGGCCGCGAACTGGCACTGCCGACCCAGAGGCGACATACGTCGACCGAGTCTCGTCGCCGCAAAGCTGCCGATCGTGTGGTTCGCGATCGCCAATCCGGTCAAGGATTGAAAGGGAGATCGGCTACGGCTCGAAGCGCTCGAAGCGACTGCCACGCGCGAGCGCCTCGCGTTCCAGGGCCTGCACCTCGTCGGCCGTGAAGCCGGCGCGCTCGCAGGCCCAGCGATTGAACGGAAACACCGCCGGTCCGTCGACCGGCTTGCCGAACGCGCGGCGGCGCTTCAGCGCCTCCGCCGCGACGGCCTCCACCTCGGCGTCGCTCGGGTGCAGCCAGCGGATCCAACGGTTGCCGAAGGCCACGTGCGTAATCTCGTCGCGCGCGATGAAGTCGAGCGCGTCGGCCGTGGCCTCGTCGCCGAGGCGGCGAAAGCGCTCGGCGTTCCACAGCGCGCCGTCCACGCCCACCCATTCGCCGATGCGCTGGTGCACGGCAAGCCGCACGGCCGGCGGAAGATCGGCCGTCATCTCCCATAGCTGGTGCGTGTGCGCATGGCAGCCGACCTCGCCGCCGAGCTGCTGCAGCCGCTGCATGAACGCCTGCGCGTGACGCGCCTCGTCCCAGCATTGCCGCGCCATGTCGGCGGCGAAGGCCCACGGCAGCATGTCACATTCCAGCAGCAGGCGGCAGCACGACTCCATCGTCGGCAGCTCGAGCTCGGTCAGGTTGTGATGCAAGAAAGCGATGGCCGACGCGCGCGCGTCCGTCGCCGGCTCGAACGGCTGCGCCGGCTCGGTTCCGCGAAAGAGCCGCGCCGAGCGGCCGGGCGTGACGCCGGCGAGCTCGCCTAGCGACGCCGCCTCCGCAGGGACGCCTTCGCGCAGCGGCCACAGGCCCGGCTCCTCGGCGTCGACGCGGTGCAGCGGCGCGCGGTGCAGGCTGGCCGACATGGCGGCGAAGAGCTCGCGCGTCGGCTCGTCGAGCACGGCGGGCTGCGAAGCGGCGCGCTCGACCGTGTCTTGCAGTGAGCCTTCGAGCGCGCGGTGCAGCGCGACGTTGGTGCCGGCTGCGGCGGCGGATCGCAGGCGCTCGGCGGCGGCGCGTGCCGCGGCGCCGCGGCGCAAGCTGCGCTCGTTGATGTCGACGCCGAGCTCGCGCGAGCGCTGCAGCAACTGCTCCGTCCACAGTGCGAGGCGGTGCAGGTCGCGGCCGAGGCCGATCTTGGTCTGTGGCAGCCCGGCCTCGATGATCCAACGCGACAGCAGGCCGGCGTGCCAGGCGAACGCGTCGGCCGTGCCGGCGACGAAGGCGAGCGTCGCGTCAAGCGCTCGCATGTCCGGTCTCGCCTCCGATTTCGCTGCCTGCATGACCGTGGAACCTCCGGTGGTCGGCTTCCGGCGCATTGTGCGGGCCCCGCGCCGCAAGCAGCAACGCCTGCATCGCCCGGTGGTGCGCGTCGCCGGTGAAACAGGCCGGTGGCCGCGGGTGCGGCGGCGCGTCGATGGCGATGCAGGTCGCCTGCGCCTCGTGCGTCAGCATCACCACCGCATCGGACAGGAAAGCCGCGGCGCGCAGGTCGTGCGTGACGACGACGAAGCGGCTCGCCTGCGCCGCCAGCCGCGACAGCAGCGAGCACAGCTGCTCGGTGGCGCGGAAGTCGAGCGCGCTGAACGGCTCGTCGAGCAGCACCGCCTCCGGCTGCGTGACGAGCGCCCGAGCGATCGCCGCGCGCTGGCGCATGCCCCCCGAGAGCTTGGCGACGGCGCTGTCGGCCCATGCCGCCAGGCCCAGGTCGGCGAGCATAGCGTCGGCCCGCTCGCGCCGCTCGGCGCCCGCCACGCCCTGGCACAACAGCCCGAACTCCACGTTCTCGCGCACCGTCTTCCACGGAAAGAGGCTCAGCGACTGCGGTAGGTAGCCGAGCGAGCGCCGCGTGCCCGCGACCGGCTCGCCGAGCACGCGAAGGCTGCCGCCGCTCGGCGCGTGCAGGCCCGCCAGCGCCCGCAGCAGCGTGGTCTTGCCGCTGCCCGACGGGCCGCAGATCGACAGCAGGCGCACCGAGCCGGGCACCGTGAACGACAGGTTCTCGCAGACCGCGTGGCCGGGATGGCGCAGCGCGAGGCCTTGCGCGACGGCGAACGGGGTCATGCGGCGATCCGCTCGCGGCGCCACGGCGCCACGCGGTCGAACAGCGAGCGCGCCAGCGCCACCATGGCCCAGCCGACGACGCCGATGACCAGCAGGTAGCACCACATGCCGTCGGTCGCGAGGTTCAGGCTCAGGTTCTGCAGCCGAAAGCCGAGGCCCGCGCTCGCGCCCAGCATCTCGGCTGCCACGACGCAGAACCAGCCTACGCCCAGGCCCGCCTGCAGGCCGCTCAGCGCATGCGCCGTCAGCGTCGGCACGATCACGTGCATCCAGCGCACGCGGCGGCTCGCGCCGAAGCAGCGCGCGATTTCCAGGTGCCCCTTGTCGATGTGCTCGGTGCCGAAGCGCAGCGACTGGTAGATCGGGAAGAAGGCGCCGAAGGCCACGACGACGATGGCCGGCGCGTTGCCCACGCCGAGCAGGGTGATCGTCAGGGGCCCGATCGCGATTGGCGGCGTGGCGCGCAGCAGCTCCAGCGGCCACAGCACCGCCCGCGCGAGCGCCGGCCGCGCGAGATGGAAAGCCGCGGCCAGCACCGCCGCCGCGAGCGCGAGCGCCACGCCCGCGGCCACGCGCTGCACGCTCGCGAGCAGGTCGGCGGCGAGCAGGCCGCTTTGCCACAGGCGCGTGCCCGCTGCGAGCACGTGCCCGAGGGCCGGCACGGCGTCGGCCGGGCCGGTGGGCAGCAGCGCCCACAGCACGACCCACGACGCGCCCGCGACCAGCCGCCACGACATGACTAAAGCGCCTCAGCGCGGCGCGACGCGACGCTCGAACGACTGCCATTGCGGCAGCGACTGGCGCACCGCGCGATACGGCTGCATCGCGAACGGCGGCGCGGCGAACGAGGCGCCGATGAGGCCTTTGCCGCGCAGGAACTCGGCCGCTTCGGCGAAAGCGGCTTCGTCCTTCGCCGAGACGTCCAGGCTCACGTCGGCCAGGCGCTTGGCCGATTTGTTCGGCTCGACGGCGGCGGCTTCCTCGAGCGCCGCGTCGGGCACGTCGAGCCCCGAGATCTCGCGGAACCAGGCGTTCGCCTGCTGCGGCTGCGCCGCGTACCACGCCCAGGCGAGGCTGAAGGCCTTGAGAAAGCGCTCCAGCGTCTCGGGCCGACGCTCGATCACATCGCTCGACGCGAGTACGAAGGCCGATACCGGGCCGCAGCCGAGCATGCGGATCTTGCCGCGGGCCTGCCAGTCGGCGGGCAGCGGGTCGAAGCCGTAGAGCGCGTCGGCACCGGGCCAGACGCCCTGCTCGGTACGCATCAGCGCGGCCTGGCCGGCCATGTCGAGGTCGCCCCACTGGAGCTGCTTCGCGTCGACCTTGGCGTCGGCGAGCAGCTTGAGCGCTACGCGTTCGGCCGCGGCGCCGGTGGGGCCGAGCACGCGGGCGCGCTGCAGTTGCTCTATGGCGGTGATGCGCGAGGCCGGGTGCGTGTACAGGCAGGTCCGGTTGACCATCATGCGACCGACGATGCGAAAGCGCGCCCCCTTGTCGATGAGCGCGGCGGCGGGCTGGTCGGCGGTGAGCAGCACGTCTATCTGCCCGGCGAGCGCCGCGCGGTTGAGCGGCGCGCCGTACGCGAAGCCCACGTACCTCAGGTCGAGGTCGACGAGCTGCGCGATGTTGGTCTTCTGCAGCACGGCGACGAGCTGCCCCTGCGTGGCCCACGGCGTCTGCCATCCGAGGCGCAGCGGTTCGGCGGCGCGTGCGGTGCTCGCGGCGACCGCGGCAATAAGGGCGACCCAGGCGAGGGCGAGGCAGCGCGTAAGGGGCAAGGTCATGGCGGGCTGGCGTGGTGGTCGATGAAGGAGGGGCCGGCGGCCGCAGGAGCGGCGCCGGTGCGTTCAGATCCGGTACCCCATGTCCTGCAGCGAGCGGCGCACGCTGCTTTCCACGCGGATCGAATCGCAGGCCGTTCCAGCCGAGCCGTTGTAGCGCTCCAGCGCCTGGAGCAGCGCGCCGGCCGGCACTGTGTCGCGCGTCGCCTGCCAGCGGCCGTCGGCGTCCTGCTCGAACAGGCGGTCGGGGCGCGGGCTCTCGCGCAGCCCGTAGATGCCGCCGGCCTCGGAATACTCGTAGTTCTGCCGCACGAGCTTGTGCGCGCCGAGGTAGACCGCTTCCTTGTAGAGCACGTGCCGCAGCGTCGCCTCGTGCATGCCGTGACGCAGCATCTGCGCCTGGTGCGCCACGAACTCGGCCGTGTCGCTGGTGTAGGCCTGCGCGATGCACATGCGCGCCGGGTAGCCGGCGTCCCCCCAGACGCTGCCGTGCAACGATTCGCCGTCGAGCGGGCCGAGCAGGCCGGGATGCCCGAGCCGGTCGAGCAAGGTGGGCACGAGGTCGATGGAGCGGATGCGCGTGTCGTGCACTGCAGGCCGCACGTCGGGCGCGTGGATGATCAGCGGCACCCGCAGCACGCCTTCGCTCAGCGAGTTGTGGTGGCCGTAGGAGTCGGCGTCGTACTCCTCGCCGTGGTCGGCGAACACGACGAGCAGCGCGTTCGAGCGCCGGCAGATGTCGAGCAGGCGTGCTAGGAAGGCCTCGAAGCGCTCGTGAAGGAAATGGTCAATGCCTTCCAGGTAGAGCCCGAAGAGCTTGTCGTAGTCGCCGCCAGCGTAGTAGTGCTGCACCACGCGCTTGTAGCGGTGCAGCAGGTCCAGGTCGGCCGGGTCGCGGTAGGTCTCGACGAGCTGGTCGCCGGGCGGCTCGTAAGGCGCGCCGATCTCGTCTTCGAGCTCCTTCACGCGCTGGCGGTAGGTGGGGCCGCCGAAGCGCAGGTTGTGGAAACCGTAGGGAATGTGGATGCCGCCGAAGTGCGCGCAGGCGACGACGCGGTCGGCCGCCTCCACGTAGTCGAGGAACACCTCGTCCTCCTCGACGAGGTAGCGGTCGATGTCGCGGTCGAAGCCGAGATGGCGGCCGAGGATGACGGGGAAGTCGACCTTCAGCACCGTCTCGTAGCCGAGCTTCTTGCCGGCGCTGAAGATCGTGTCGCGTGCGAGGCGCCGGTTGAAGATTTCGAACACGCCGTGATGCAGCGGCCACAGCCCGGTAAAAAACGACGCGTGCGAGGCAGACGTGTACGGTGCGGCGCTGATGCAGTGGGGGAAGTAGGCGCTACGGCCGATCAGTTCGTCGAGCAGGCTCGTCGAGCGGCCGCGCCGCAAGCGCGGGTACTTGCCCGGCCAAAGCGGCGACGGATCGCTCGCCAAGCCGTCCGAGCGCAGCGTGTCCAGCGACAGCAGGACGATCTTGTCGACCACGCTACACGCGCGCCAGTGCCCGCAGGCGCGACAGGTCGGCGACGCGGAACTCGCGGCCGAGCTTGGCGGCCACGGTACCCAGCACCGACTCGAAGAGGTCGGCCATCGCTCCGAGTGCCGTGCGCAGCGACGCAACGTCGAGCATAACGGGGCGCGTGGCGGCGAGGCGTTCCAGGTCCGACTTCGTCAGCCGGCGTTCGAGCTCGCGGCAGCCCCAGCTCGGCTGCCCGCGCGAATGCAGCACGAGCGGCAGCAGCGCCTGCGTGCGCATCGCGTTCAGGCAGTCGTCGGCGTCCCACAGCTCGCCGCGCTCGATGCGGCCGTGCGCCACCCACAGCCAGCCGGCAAAGCGCTGGTGCAGGTCGGTGAAGTCGTGGGCGGCGGGCGCGTCGGGCGCGGCGGGGCGGGCCGGCGGGCGCGCGTCCGCCGCGCCCACCAGTGTCACGCCGCCAGGCGCCGCGCCGGCCGGGCCGGCGACGAGGTAGTGCAAGTCGAGCTTCACGACACGGCCGTCGACTTCGAGAAAGTGCACGTCGAGCTGCGGCAGCCCCATGTGCGTGGCGGCGAACTGCGCCAGCATCCGGCCTTCGCGGCCCAGCAGCTCGCGCACCGCGATGCGCGTCTGCGAACGCGCCGCCGGCGTGTCGCAGACGAAGCGCAGGTCGATGTCGGCGTGCGCGTCGCCGGTGCCGCGGGCGAGCGAGCCGTCGAGGATCAGCTGGCAGTCGCCAAGCGCGAGCATCGCCTTCGCCAGGCGCTCCAGCAGAGGCCACGCGGCCGCGGGCAAGCCCGGGCGCGGCAGGTCGTGCAGCACGTCGGCATGGAGCACGCGCGGCGCGGTGTCCAGCACCACGGGCTCCAGCACGCGCGGCGCCGCTTCGAGCGGATCGCGCTTCAGGTCGAACACCTCGACGCGGTCGCCGTCGTGCTCCCAAAGCACCTTGTAGCGGCCGTCGATGCGTACGCCCTTCATCGCTCGAAAGTGGGCGTACGGGGGCGCGTTCTGTGCCAGCTCCTCGCGGAAGAAGGTCTCGAAGTACGACACGTTCGGGCCGGCCGCATCGGCAGGCTCACCGGCGAGCAGCGGCACGAGGCTCTCGCCTTCCATGGGCGGCCGCGAGAGGCCGAGCAGGTCGAGGATGGTCGGCGCCACGTCGACGAGGCGCACCGGCGCGTCGATCGTGGCCGCCGCATGGCCCGGACGACGAATGAACAGCGGCACGCGCTGCGTCGCCTCGTAGAGCAGCGCGCCGTGGCCTTCTTCCTCGGGATGGCCGCGCTCGCCGGCATGGTCGTTCGCGTACCAGCCGCCGAGGTCTTCGCCGTGGTCCGAGAGGCACACGACCAGCGTCTGGCCGAGCAGGCCGCGCTCGCGCAGGTAGGCGAATAGCTGCGCGAGCTTGCCGTCGCAGTAGGCGACCTCGGCCTCGTATGCATTGGGCACCGCCACCGGCGGCGCCTCCGGCGGCTCGTAGGGCCAGTGCGCGTCGAAAGTGTGCACGAACAGGAAGAACGGCGCGTCGCCATTCGCGTCGAGCCACGCGAGGCTGCGCCGCATCACCTCGTCGGCGCGCTTGAGCGCGGTGCCGCGCAGCTTCACGTCGACCACGTGCAGCGGGTTGCGCCCATCGGCCAGCGGCGGGATCTCGTCGTCGTAGTGGTCGAAGCCGCGGCCGAGCCCGTAGAACTTGTTCATGCCGGGGCACGACACGATGGCCCCGGTGCGCCGGCCGCTCGCCTTGAGCAGCTCGGCGAGCGTCGGCGCGTGCGGCGACAGCGACTCGCGGAACAGGTGGCGGATGCCGTGCGTGTACGGCTGCTGCCCGGTGAGGATGCTGCCGTGGCTCGGCGGCGTGAGCGGCGCCGAGGAGGTGACATCGGTGAAGACGGCCGACTCCTGGCGGAGGCTGTCGAGGCAGGGGAACCGGCCCGAATACGCCACGTCGGCGCGCAGCGTATCCAGCGAGATCAGCAACACATTCTTCATCTCTTGCTTTCCTCCGCTTGCCCGCCCGGCGCGCTCGCGGGTGAGCGAGGGCCGGTCGACGCGCGACGAATCTTAACGCGTGCATAGGCCCGTCGACGGGCCTGCATTCGGCCTTGACGACCCCCGCGCTTCGCGTCGAAGATGTGGCGCTGCGGCACGCCGGTCGTCTGCCCGCGATCTCGTTTTGCGCCCCTCCATGCCATGCCCCACGCGATGTCCACGGCCGCTTCCGTAGACGCCAGCCTCTATGCCCGAAGCGCGCTGCTGCCGACGTTGAAGCGCGCCGCGGCGCACCCCTTCTATGCGCAGCACTGGGGCCCGTGGCGCGAAGAGATCGAGGCGCTGTCGTCGCCGGAATCGGCGCTCGACATCCACGCGCGGCTGCCTGCCATCTCGAAGGCCGATCTCGCCGGGCCGATCGGGCCGCTCGTCGAGGCGGGCGACCACCTGGCCGAGATGATCCACTCGTCGGGCACTGGCGGCACCTTCTCGTTTCGCTACCGCAGCGCGCGAGAGCTCGAGACGATCCGCAGGCTCGTACCGCCGGCGGGGGCGGTGAGCACGAGAGCGCCGCACCGCATTGGCGTGCGCCTCGCGAGCTTCTTCCACGGGCAGCCGGTCGATCGCGCGAGCACGCCCGACACGCTGTGGATCACCGTGTCGATCGCCGCCGACGTGTTCGTCGAGCATGCCGCGCGGCTGCTGTATGAGCCGCCGCGGCCGTTCGGCGGCCGGGAGCCGGTGCATGCGCTGCTCGGCCCGGTGGCCGACCTGTGCGCGCTGACGCAATGCCTTCTCGACATGGGCCACCGGCCGCGCGACGTGGGGCTGAAGGTGCTGGGCGTCTTCGGCGGTCGCCTTTCGCCTTCCGCGCGCGCGTTCGTCGAGGACGCCTGGGGCGTCGCGGTCTCGGAGAGCTTCTCGGTCTCGGAGACGGCAGGCGGGGCGCTCGTCTGCCCGCGCTGCGGCGCGCTGTCGTTCGACGCGCACCTGCTGCCGAGCGTGCGTCCGCTTGCGCGCGATGCCGGCGGGCGCGGCGCGCTGCAGATGACCGAGGTGTTTCCGTTCGGGTGGTGCCAGCCGCTCGTGAAGTTCGAGACTGGCGACGTGGTTGAAGCGCTCGACGCGCGCGACGCCTGCGGCCCGCTGCACGTCGGCGCGCTACGCCAGGCGGGGCGCCTCGCGGCGAGCCACTTCCTCGCGCTGGCGTCGGGGCGCGACGTGTGCGTCGGCTCCAACGCGATCCGCGACGCGCTGGAGCAGCCGGGCGTCGCGCGCGCGCCGGCGTTCCTGCAGCTCGGGCTGCTCCGGTATCGCGACGCGCTCGGCGCGCCGTATGCGGTGGCGAGCACGCTCGCCGAGCACGGGCTGCCGACGCTGCGGCTGCGCTTCCGCCCAGCCGCGAATGCCTCGCCCGACACCGCGCAGCGCATCGAAGCACAACTGCGCCGCGCGGTGCCGGAACTCGACGCCGCGCTCGAAAGCCGCGCTGCGGCATTGCGCATTGAAGCCGATCCGGCCGTGGACAAGCGATGGTCGAAATGAACGCTCCCGACGCCCCGGACGCCAACACGCTGGCCGGCCTCGCGGCCCGCATCTACGAAGAGAACCAGATCAAGCTGCTCGAATACCTCGACTGGTACCGCGACGACGACCTCGCGGCGCTGCTGCCAACGGGCTATGCCGTCGTCGACAACTATTCGCACCTCGTCGCCACGCGTTGCATTGTGGCGAACCGCTTTCTCGGCCAGCCGTCGCCGCTGCCGTGGGAGGCGGTCAAGCAGTTCTCGCGCATCTTCCCTCCGCGGCCCGCCGACAAGCCGCTGCTGTCGCGGCGCGCCGTTGTCGAGCTGCTGGAGGTGACGCTCGAACGCATCGCGGCAGGCTTCGCAGCGCTCGATGCCGGGTTCGGCGAGCGCCGCGTGTTCGACGCCAGGTACCGCTCGCTGTCGATGCACGACAAGCTCGTCACGCAGGCGGCGCACGAGACGTACCACACCGGCATGATCGGCGGTTACCGCTCGGTGCTCGTGCTGCGGCGCGCGAACCCGAACGAGCTGTCGGAGTTCCTCGCGGCGCATCCCTGCGCGCTGTCGGATCAGCAGGAGTCGGACGCGCGCGTGTACTCGGACTGGAGCTGAAGCGATGCGTCCCCTCGACCTTGTCGTGCTGTGCAGCCTGCCCGGGGTGGGCAAGCTCACTGTGGCGCACGAGCTGCACCGCCGCACCGGCTACGCGCTCTTTCACAATCACCTCGTCGTCGATGCGGTGATGGCACTGTTTCCGTTCGGCTCGCCGCCATTCGTGGACCTGCGCGAATCCCTGTGGCTGCAGATCCTGTCGCGCGCCGCGCGCGAGCGGGTCGGCGGCGTGATCTTCACGTATGCCTACGACCGCAGCGTCGATCCGCGGCTGATGTTCAAGCTGCGCGACGCGGTGGCCGGCGACGGCGGGCGCGTCTCGTGGGTGGAGCTTGCGTGCGAGCAGGCCGAGCTGCAACGCCGCGTGACCCACGCCGACCGGCTGCGCTACAACAAGCTGTCGTCGCTGCCGGTGTACCTGGAACTGCAGCGCGACGGCGCGTTCCCGGCGATCGAGTACCCGGCGCCGCCGCTCGTCATCGAGACGACGCGGATGGCCGCGGCCGACGTGGCGGCGCTGATCGCCGAGCGCCTCGCGCTGCCGGCGGCGGGCTGACGGCGACGTTGAAGCGCGTGACGGCGAGCGCGCCGTCGATCACGGCGACGACGCAGGCGGCGTAGGTGCCGGCCGAAGCTTTGGGCGGGAGCGGCAATTCCAGTTCGACCTGCAGCGGCAGCGAAGGCCCGGCGCTGCGGCACACCAGCGCCGACGGTGGCGCGGCCGCGACGCTCTTCGACTCGAACACCGCCATTGCGCGCAGCCGCGCGCCGAGCGCCGGCTGCGCGGCGACGTCGAGCGTCCAGCGCAGCGTCTCGCCGGCTTGCAGTTGCGGCGTCACGAGCGTCGCCTTGAACCGCGACGCGAAGTTCTCCTCGCCGATCGGGCCGCAGGCCGGGCACAGGCGCAGCAGCCGCGTCACGCGCGTGCCGGGCATCTCGACGCGTCGCGCCTGCACCGGCGCGCCGCAGGCGCACGGCCGCGCTTGCAGCAGCACGTCTCCGCCGTGCATCTCACCGCACCAGACGGAGAAGGCGCGGCTTGACAGGCGACGCACGACCTGGGCCGCCGCGCGGCAGCAGGCGGCGTCGTGCGCGTCGATGGCAGCAGCGAGCGAGACCGCGATGCGGTCGCGCGCGGCGGCGGAAACGTCCAGCGCATGCGGCCGTCCGCGCAGCAGCGCATGGCCGCGCCGCAGTCGCGATTCGGTGTCGCCGAGCGACTGCAGCACGCCGCTCAGCTGCTCGGCTGCCTCGCCGTCGATCTTGCGGTCGGCCAGCGTCGACGTGCAGAACACGCGCCAGAACGGCAGCTCGGCGAGCCGGCTTTCGACGTCGGCGCGCGCGGCCTGCCACGGGTCCGCATGCGAGAAGCGCAGCACGAGCGATGCCGGCGCGCCCGCCAGCCACAGCACGAGGCGCGGTCCGGTGCAGGCGCCGCGCAGCCACGTGCCGCCGTGGGACTCGACGCACCAGAAGGTCGCGTCCTGGGCGTGCGGCGGCAGAGCGATGTCGAGCAGGACGCCGAGGACGCCGCTCGCGTCGACGCCGCCAAGGTCCACGTGCAGGCGCTCGCCGCCGGCATCGCACTCCACGCGCGGCCGCTGCATCGCCAGGCCCTCGACGCGGCTATCGGGATGCCCGAGCAGCAGCAGCGGGCCCACGCCCTCCGGCAGCCCCGACGCCTCGCGCAGCTTCGCGCGCCGGAAGCGATTGGCTTCGGCGACGGCCGCGCCGAGCGTCTCGCCGCGGGCCAGGCCGGCCAGCAACACCAAGTCGGCCTCGACCGACGCGGTGCAGGTGCCGAACGCGGCGACGAGCGCGGCGCCCCGGCTGCGCGGCCACTGCCCCTGGAACGCGGTGACGCCGTCGACCCATGCGCGGTACGGCGCGACGACGTTGCAGCCGGAAAGGATCAAGAGCTCGGCGTCTAATTCGGCCAGCGACACGAGGCCCGCGCGGTCAGTCTCGTCGCGGCCGTAGCTCGGCTGGCGGAAGCAGCGCCCGTCGTCGAAGCACGAGAACGCGCGCGCGCCGCGATACGCTGAGCCGGCGCGGGCGCACAGGATTACCCACGGCGAAAGGCCCGCATCGAGCGCGTTGCCGTGGCTGCTGGCCATGACGGCGCGCGCGCCGATCACGAGCGCGGCGCTCGCCGGGTGCCGCGCGCCGTCGGCCGACAGCGCGGCCGGCGGCGCGCCGTCATCGACGGCGGGCGCGTTCGGTCCCCAGAGCAGGCACCAGTCGTCGGCGGGGAGCGCGAGACGATGAGGCCGCGCGGCCTTGGCGACGGCGAGCGCACCGCCTTCGGCATCGCAGGCCAGCACCACGCCGAACGGCATGCCCTGCCGCTCCAGCGCCTGCAGCAGCAGCAGCATCGCGGCGCTGTCGTGCGCCTGCGGATCGAGCACCAGCAGCGCCGAACGTGCGGACTCGGCCTGCGCGGGAAGCTCGCCTTGCGGCTCGATCGCGAGAACGGGGCCGCCGCACTGCTCGCGCACGGCCTGCGCGAGCGACGCGTCGAGCGGCGCGACGAGGAGGACGACGCAGCAGCTGTCGCCGGAGAAGTGAGAAACGCCAGCCGGAGGCAATTCGGCCGGCATCGGTCGGCGCGCGGGCTGGCCGGCGCGCTGCGTCCTGCTTACCAGGAGAGCAAGTGATCGGTGTCGATCTTGAGGATGTCTTCGGGTACCACCCGCAGCTTGCCCTCAATGCGGGAGCGGGTCAGTTCGGTGCGCAGCTTTTTGAAGTCGGCAATGGCGGCGTCGCGGCGGTTGCGCGTCTCGACCATGGCCAGGAGGGTCTTCGCGACGTCGGGATCGATCTTGGTTGCCATATCGTGTCTCCTCGGGTCAGACGGCGGCCGACATCTGTTGTTCGCTGCTGGCGGAGAAGCAGCCTCCGGCCATCCATGTGATGGCTTCCTTCGGCAGGTCGAACGACTGGGCGCGGAAATCGCCGACGGCGGTCGACGATTGCTGGTACAGGGCCTGCAGGCGATCGAGCTCGCGAGGAGCCATGATGTCGGTGTCGAGCTGTTCCTTCATGTGTGTTCTCCTTGTTGCTGATGAACCTGAAGCCCCGCGGAATTGGGGCCGGAAGGGCGGAAGCCCTGGATATTCTGCGGAGCTTCCCCTGGGCCGTCAAGTCATTGCACGAGCGTGTCATTGCACGAGCGTGCCGCTACTTGGTGCCGAAGATGCGGTCGCCCGCATCGCCGAGCCCCGGGACGATTTAGCCGTGCTCGTCGAGCGCGATGGCCGCGGTTCCAGAGAGCCGCCCTTCGCCGACGACGGTTTGTGGCCGGAATGAAGTGCAGCCGGACGTCAGCTTGAGCGACCGCCAGCTTGGTCGTCAGGCCTGCGGCGGCGAGATCGTGTCGATGCAGTCTCTTGCTGAGATACTGTTCGCTCTCGCTTTAGCACCGACGCAGAAGAAGGGGAAAGCGCAGCATGCATTCACGCCTCTCACGCGCCGAGGTTCCTGTCGAGTCGACCTGGAACCTGAGCGATCTCTTCATCGACGAGGCTGCCTGGGAATCCGAGTGCCAGGCCGTCGACGAAGCCTGTCTGGCGCTTGGGGCACACCAGGGGCAACTGAGCAACGATGCGGCGAGGCTTCTGGCTTGCCTGAACGCGGTGGAGTCCGTGCAGGCACGCTTGGCGCGCGTGAGCGCCTTTGCGCACCTGCGCAATTCGCAAGATGGCACCAATCCGCAGTACCAGGCGGAGACGGCACGTGCGGCGGCGCTGCGGGCGCGTGTCAGCGCCAGTACCAGCCTGGTCGACTCCGAGATCCTGGGGCTTCCCGACGGCCTGCTTGAACAATTCATGGCATCCGAGCCGGGGCTGGCCGACTTCAAAGCCATGTTAAACGACCTGATCGAGCTGCGCCCACACCGCCTCGGGGGCGACACCGAGCGCGTGCTGGCCTCGCTGGGCGAGGTGCTGAACGCGCCTTACCAGATCTACAACAGGTCCAAGTCCGGCGACTTGCGCTTCGAGCCATTCACCGACGCCGCCGGTACGGTCTACGCGAATTCGGTCAACGGTTTCGAATCCAACTTTGAAAGCCACGATGACGCCAGCGTGCGCCGCGGAGCCTGGGCCTCGTTCAGCGCCGGGTTAAACGCCTACAACCACACCTACGCTGCCATCTTTGCCACCGAGATCAACAAGAACGTCGCCCTGGCGAGGCTGCGCAACTACCGCAGTACCGAAGAATTTCTTCTGCAGCCGCACAAGGTTCCGCATGCGGTCTACAGCAACATCCTGGACGTCATTCAGGCCGAACTGGCGCCGCACATGCGGCGTTACGCCCTGCTGCGCCACAGGGTGCTGGGCCTGGACAAGCTGTTGTACTGCGATATCAAGGCGCCGCTGGATTCTGCATTCAATCCGCGCATGTCCTACGAGGACGGCTGCCGGCTGATCCTGAATTCGCTGGCGGTGATGGGGCCGGCGTACTGCGACTTTGCGCGCCAGACCATGGAGCAGCGCTGGGTTGACAGGGCCGACAACATCGGCAAGTCCTCGGGAGCCTTCTGTGCGTCGCCCTTTGGCGTCCACCCGTACATCCTGATCACGTGGTCAGACACGATGCGCAACGTCTTCACGCTTGCGCATGAACTGGGCCACGGTGGGCACTTCGGGCTGGCCATGACGCACCAGCGTTTCGTGAACATGCGCCCGGCCATGCCCTTTGTCGAAGCGCCGTCGATCATGAACGAGATGCTGCTGGCTCAGCACATCCTGGGTCAGAGCCAGGACACGCGGATGCGACGGTCGGTCATCATGCAAGTGCTGGGCACCTACCACCACAATTTCGTAACCCACCTGCTCGAAGCGGAGTTACAGCGTCAGGTGTATGCGCTGGCGGAAGCCGGCCGGTCCATCACCGCGGCCGTCCTTAACGAATGCAAGGGGAAGATCCTGGCGAAGTTCTGGGGTGACACCTTGGAGATCGATGACGGTGCGCGCATGACCTGGATGCGGCAGCCTCACTATTACATGGGGCTATATCCCTACACCTATTCAGTAGGCCTCGTGGCCTCAACCGCGATGTCGTTGCTGGTTCAGAAGGAAGGGCAGCCGGCCGTCCAGCGCTGGCTGGAGGTGCTGAAGGCAGGCGGCACTCACCGGCCGTTGGAGCTGATGAAAATGGCTGGCGTTGACATGCAAACCTCTCAGCCGATCCACGACGCCGTAGCCTACGTCGGCCGCCTGATCGATGAGTTGGACCAGTCGTTCACCTGAGGTCGCCGCCGGAAAGCTGCCAGCTGCGAATGACCGTTCCTGGCCGAGTCCGTGAGTTCGCGGCTGCTCCCGAGAGCTGACACTCAGCAGGGCGCGGGGCGCTCTGCCGCTGCGCACCTCAGAAACGATGGCGCCCCGCCCGGCCGAAAGCGCATCCTGTGTGGCCCTCAACTCGATGGGAGACCATCATGGGAACCACAGGTACTGCCGCTCATCGCGAGCCTTGGAACAAGGGCAAGCTCGTCGGGCAGAAGGCGCCCTTCAAGCTCAAGGACATCTGGGCGCTGCGCGTCCGCCTCCAGATGGAGGGACGAGTGCGCGAACTCGCCCTGTTCAACCTCGGCATCGACAGCAAGCTGCGCGGCTGCGATCTTGTCGCGCTCAAGGTCCGCGACGTGTGTCACGGCGACCAGGTGGCAACGCGCGCTGTCGTCATGCAGCACAAGACGCAGCGCCCAGTGCAGTTCGAGATCACGCAGGCTGCCCGCGACGCCTTGCAGGCCTGGATCAAGCTGGCTGGGCTGAAATCAGAGGACTTCCTGTTCCCCAGCCGTCTGCACGACTCGCCACATCTGGGGACCCGGCAGTACGCCCGGATCCTCGGGCACTGGGTCGACGAACTGGGTCTGGACCGCACGGAGTACGGGACGCACTCGATGCGCAGGACCAAGGCGACGCTGATCTACCGACGCACGAAGAACCTACGCGCCGTGCAGCTGCTGCTGGGGCACTCGAAGCTCGAGTCGACGGTGCGATACCTCGGCATCGAGGTCGATGACGCCCTGGAGATATCTGAGCAGACCGAGATTTGACCCTTCAGCTGACGCCCCCCCCGCTGCGAGGCCGGGGGGCGAACGTCTGGTGTAAGGAAGTCCGACAGACTCACGCTCTCGGCCAGGAGCTGACGGTGATGACGGGCAGCTTCCTGGCATCTCTTCGGTCAACCTCCCCGTCGGAAACAGTCGCACCGAGGTACTGTATAAACGCGCAGTATTTCGATGCGGCCCCATGTCCGCTCTCACGCTGCCAAGTCGGGGCGAAGCCGCCAACGGCGCGCTCCGTTATGAGCGCCACCGGCCCGAGCAGACCACGCTGTACCGCCTGGTGCAGCAGCATGCGGCCAGCTTCATCGCGCACACCGAGGCCAGCACCGGTCAAGGTAGTCCAGGCAGTCGGCATCGGCTCGAAACCAGGATTGAAACTCCCCGAGTGACCTTGGGTAGTGCTTCCCTGCTCGGCGATTATCCATCCGCAGAAATCTAACGCTCGGTCCGGTTAAATGGAGAGCCCTGGGGAAATTCAAACACGCAGGTTCGCATCACTACCATGTGCGAGCCGCAAGCGGTGTCGATGTGCCACTGCCTGCTGTGTGAGAAGAGAAACGGCAACACCTACAGCGTGCACGGGTACTTTCCGAGCGAAGAGGTCCACGTCGAGGGCCCGACGAAAACCCATCCGCCGGCGAAGGCGCATCTGTGCACCGGCAGTTCGGCGACGCTCCCCGCGACCAGCGGGGTGCAGCGCCGGTCGCGACGAAGCTGAGCTGCACGCGAACTGCCGGCCATGATCACGCGTTCATGCCAGCGAAGTCGACGGGCGCAGCCCAAAGTCCGTCCGGTTTTCCAGACATGAATTCTCCAGCCAACTCCTCGCAGCGCCCGTATGCGGCGATCGCAAGGGCTGGGCCGGCCGTCAGCCGTCGTACGCCAAGTCTTTCGAGTTCGTCGACGCCGGGCAGGCTAGGAAGCGCCATGACATTCAGAGGGACCGCGATGGATGCCGCGATCACTTCGATCTCGTCAGCGTCCGTCACCCCGGGGACGAATACACCATCGCAACCCGCATCAACATAGGTCAAGGCGCGCGAGATCGCTTCAGTGGCCCGGTCGCCATTCGCAGCAAGCCCGAGCAAGTAGACATCCGTGCGCGCGTTGATGAACAAGATGCGGCGATCATGGCTTGATCGGATCGCGGCGATCTTCGAAGCAAGGACTGCAGGGGTGTCATCGCCGTCCTCGATGTTGATCGAAGACACGCCCGCACGTACGAGCGCGTCGACCAGATCCGCAACGTCGCCAAGCGCGTTCGAGTAGCCGCGCTCGATGTCGACGGAAAGCGGTGTGGCTGGACAAACGCGACGGATCTCAAGAGCGCGCTGAACGACCTGCGGTGGCGTCAGCGCCTCGCCGTCGCAAAGGCCCAGAGACCAGGACACGCCTGCACTGGTGGTTGCGAGGAGTGGCGCACCCGCCGAAACCACACGCCGCGCGCTCGCCGCGTCCCAAGCGTTGGGAATGCGGAGCAGGCCGGGCTTGCTCAGGATGGCGCTGGCGAAGGACGTGGTGATCATCTTGAGGCCTCTGGCGTAATGGATTCGTAGTTCTCTGCCGCCGCTTGCTGTCGTTCGAGCTTGAGTAGGAAAGCCTTCCGTGCCATGCCCCCGCCATAGCCGCCCAGTCCGCCGTCGGACGCGACCACGCGATGACAGGGCAGAAGGATCGCGAGGCGGTTGCGGCCGTTGGCGCCGGCGACGGCGCGCACCGCCGTGGGACGACCGATGGCGTGGGCGAGCTGGGCATAGGAGCGGATCGCGCCATAAGGAATGCCGCTTAGCGCCTCCCACACGGCCTTATCGAATGCCGTGCCCGGCGCACAGATCGGAACGCTGAACTCAACAAGGCGTCCACCGAAGTAGCGCGACAGTTCGCCCCCGAGTGTCCGAAGATGAGTGTGGTCGCCAGGAACCGCGGCATAGCCGTGGTTATGGCGCAGATCTTCAAGTTCCCTTGGCAGTGCGGGGCGATCGCAGAACTCGAGGAGGACGACACCCGACGCCTCTGCCATTGCAAGCATCGAGCCCAAGGGCGTGGTCAGGCGACGGTAGTAGAGCACTTTGCGCTCACCGGCCTTTCCGGGCGCCACGCCGAACGTCTTCTGGAACGCGTCGCGGAACCCGCTGACCGATTCGAAGCCCGACTCCATCGCGACGTCATCGATCCCCGTGCCTGATTTCAGGCGATCCAAAGCCAGCCCCAAGCGTCGGGCACGCGTGTACTCGGAGAACGTCGTTCCAAACCGTTGTTTGAACCAAGCGCGTACCCGCGCGGGGGCGATGCCGTAGGTTTCGACGTCTGCAAGCGTCCATCGACGGTCAGGCTCTATCTCCAGTGCGTCAATCAGTGGACGAAGCCAACCCGGGCATTCACCCTCTAGTTCGAGCGGGCGGCAGCGCAGGCACGGCCTGAACCCTGCCTCTTGGGCCTCGCCCGCCGTGGCGTAGAAGACGACATTGCTCGGTAAGGGCTTACGGGCGGTGCAGGTCGGTCGGCAGAAGATCCGAGTGGTCACGACGGCCGTGAAGAAGACGCCCTCGTAAGACGCGTTACAGGAAAGCATCGCGGCAATCATCTCTTCGCGTGGCGGCAGCAGGGGTAGCATGGCGTCCATTCAGCAAGCGTAGACCGCCTTCCAAAGCGCCTCCACCGGAAACGCGCGCTTGAACTCGCGAACAACTTATCCCGGAGAAAGAAGGAGCACGTCCCTCGCCGAACAGGGATCCGGAAAGGGACGCGGTGAAAACGGCGCCGGCGAGGGTGATCTTCCTTTGCCGGCCCAAGGACTGCTTTGGGTCGAAACCTCCAGGTCACCGACAGCGACAGCGGTCGTTCGATCAGCCTCGACAGGCCTCGGCGCGATCAATGTCGGCTGCAGGCACGAGAGCGGTCACCTCATTTGGCGGATCGGCGCAGGGCCGATGACCGCTACGCGGCGCACACCGTGCATCGAGGCTCCCGCCGCCACCGACCACAACCGCTGCATTGCCGTCGCACAAGACCCAGGGTTGAATGACGATAGAGGGTCGAACTGAGTCCTCCGTAATGACCGCTCTCCGGCGCCATACGTGACCCGCACGCGCGCTGGTCCTAACCTTCGCTTAACACTGCACTAATCCAGCACTCACCTGCGCTGCCTAGTGTGCGATCTCGCGCGAGACGACTCGCGCGATGCAACCACACACAAGGAGTCGCAATGAAGATGAAACCCGTGGCCGCCGCGCTTGTTGCGGCGGGCGTACTGATGGCCGGTGCCGGCGCAGGCGCCTGGGGTGCCGGCGAACTGCTGCAGCGCTCGCAGGCAGCGACGGCACCGGCCGCGGCCGATGCCACCGTCGTCGCGCTGCCCAGCAGCGCGCCCAGCCTGATGCCCACCGCGGCCGCGAGCAGTGCCGTGGCGGCCGGCAGCTATCGCGAGATCGTGCAGCAGTACGGTCCCGCCGTGGTCGGCATTACCGTCGCCGGCACGCGCAACGCGGCTGACGCAGACGACGACGATCCGCAGGATGCGCCGCAAGGCATGCCGCCGTTCTTCCGCGGCCATCCGGGCATGCCGTTCGGTCCGATGCCTGGGCAGCAGCCCGAGCAGCCGTTCCGCGGCCAGGGCTCGGGCTTCATCATCAGCGCCGACGGCCTCATCCTCACCAACGCGCACGTGGTGCGCGGGGCGAGCGAGGTCACCGTCAAGCTCACCGACCGCCGCGAGTTCCGCGCCAAGGTGCTCGGTGCCGACAGCCGGACCGATGTGGCCGTGCTGAAGGTCGACGCGCAGAACCTGCCGGTGGTCGTGCTGGGCGATCCGCGCCAGGTTCAGGTGGGCGACGCGGTGCTGGCCATTGGCGCGCCCTTCGGCTTCGAGCAGACGGCCACGCAGGGCATCGTGAGTGCCAAGGGGCGCGCGCTGCCGGGCGACTCGATCGTGCCGTTCATCCAGACCGACGCGGCGGTCAACCCCGGCAACTCGGGGGGCCCGCTGTTCGATGCGCAGGGTCGCGTGATCGGCATCAACTCGCAGATCTACTCGCGCAACGGCGGATTCCAGGGCCTGGCGTTCGCGATCCCGATCAATCTCGCGCTCAACATCAAAGACCAGATCGTTGCCAACGGCAAGGTGGAGCACGCGCGCCTGGGTGTCACGCTGCAGGATCTGAACCAGGGTCTGGCGGAGTCGTTCGGACTGAAAGCGCCCGACGGCGCGATCATATCGAGCGTGGCGCCGGGCTCGGCCGCGGCCAAGGCGCAGTTGCAGGCGGGCGATGTCATCACCCGCATCGACGGCGAGCCCGTGCGCACCAGCGGGGATGTGTCCAGCCGCGTCGGCATGGCGCGGCCCGGCCAGACCGTGAAGCTCAGCGTGTGGCGCGACAAGGCCAACGTCGAGGTCGACGTGGCGCTGGGTGCTGCCGAGCGCAGCGCGCGGCAGGCCGCCGGTGAAGCACCGAAGGGCCGCCTGGGCCTGGCGCTGCGGCCGCTGACAGACGCCGAGAAGCGGCAACTGCGTACCGACGCCGGCCTGGTTGTGGAAGACGCGGCTGGCCCGGCAGCGCGCGCCGGCATCCAGCCGGGTGACGTGGTGCTGTCGATGAACGGCAAGCCGGTGCAGAGCGTGGAGCAGATGCGCGAGACGCTGGACCAGAAGCCGCCGCGCGTGGCCCTGTTGATCCAGCGCGACGGCCAGCGCATCTTCGTGCCGATCAACCTTGGCTGAGGTCGTGGCGTTGATGGTTGGCAGGGGCGCTGCCAGGCAAGTGCCTGGCGGCGTCACTCCGTCGGTCGATTCGCGCCACGGAAACCGGCGCACACGTCGCCCCGGCGCAGGCCGGGGCCCAATTTTCAGCGCACGGAACTTGGGCCCCGGCCTGCGCCGGGGCGACGGGGTTTGAACATCGCGAGTGGCGTCTGTTGCGGCCTACAATCGCCGCGCTCGCCCAGCGCTCTGACGCCTGGGCTCACTTGTCGAGGACCCCATGCACCATGGCTCTGGCTGGCACCGCTTCTTCGGACTCATCGTTTTCCCGCTCGTCGTTGCCCCGCTTGCCCTCGCGGCTTGCGCGAGCAACACCCAGAAGACGCCGGTCAACCCTGACCCGGCCCACAACAGCCGCAACGCGATCGACTGGGCCGGCACCTACGAAGGCGTGACGCCCTGTGCCGACTGCCCGGGCATCAAGCTGCGCCTGACGCTGCGCGCCGACGGCCGCTATGAGCTCACCACCCAGTACCTCGATCGCCAGCCAACGCCGACCACGGTGCGCGGCAGCTTCACCTGGGACGCCGCGGGCAGCGCCATCACGCTCGACAGCGCCGGCGGCGGCCAGCAGTTCCGCGTGGGCGAAGGCCGGCTGCTGCAGATGAATCGCGACGGCACGGCCCCCGCGTGGAACACCCCGGGCCGCGTGCTGACGCGCGTGGCCGGTTGAGCCGGCCATCACCATGGAGATCCGCATGCAAGGGCACTGGATTCATCATTCACTCGCCGCGCTGCTGCTGACGAGCGCCCTGTCCGTGACGGCACAAACACCTGCGCCGGCACCAGCGCCGGCACCCGCGCCCGCTGCACCGGCGCCTGCGACTGCGCCGGCGCCAGGGTCCATCCCGCCCAACGCGCCGCGGCGCACTGCCGACGCCGCGCTCGTACGGGCACTGCAGGACCATGAGTGGACGCTGCGCTCGGCGACCGCGGCCGATGGCAGGCCGGTCGATGCGCTGCTGGTGGCCGGCAAGCCCTTCGTGCTGCGGTTCAAGCAGGGCAACGTCAGCATCAAGGGCGGCTGCAACACGATGAACGCGCGCTGGCGCCTGAGCCCGCAGAACGCGCTGACGGTGGCGCGCCCGATGTCGACCCAAATGGCCTGCGAGCCGGCCTTGATGGCGGCCGATGCGGCGATGGCCCAGGCGCTCGAGCAAGCGCTGCAGGCGCGGGTGGAGGCGGCAGCAGGCGGCTCGGCCGCCACCCTGCATCTCGTCACCAGCGCGCAGCAGACGCTGAGCTTCGAAGGACGGCGCACCCTCACGAGCCAGTTCGGCGCGCCGACGCGCGTGTTCCTTGAGGTGGCCGCGCAGCGAGTGCCATGCACGCCAGCGCCGCAGCCGCCGACCACCTGTCTGCAAGTGCGCGAGATCCGCTTCGATGACAAGGGCCTGCGCGTTGGCGAACCCGGTCCCTGGCGCGCGTTCTACGGCGAGATCGTCGGCTACACCCACGAACCCGGCACGGCCAACGTGCTGCGCGTCAACCGCTACACGCGACAGAAGCCGCCGGCCGATGTCTCGGCATACGTGTACGAGCTCGACATGGTCGTCGAGTCGCGCACAGAGAAGAAGTGACGCGCGACACCCCTCGCGTCGCCCCCTTGACCAAGCACTGAATCGCCGCCAACAGCAGCCCATAGCCGCCCGGGAGTCGCGTCATGCGCAAGCTCGCCACCGTCCGCAAGATCGACAGTGTGAAGAAGGTCGACGACTACGAGGTTCTCGTCATCGATGGCGTGGAGGTCACGGAGTACCACTCGCCGCGCAACCTCTTTCACGCGGGCGAGTACTGCGTGTTCATCGCCGCCGGCGTTCGCCTGCCGGCGAAGGCGGGGCGGCCGTGGACGCCGACCGAGCGCACCGAGCACGTCGAGATCTACCCGATCGATGCGTTCCCGGAGATCTCGGAGGAGATGCTGCAACTCGCGCACGACCACGACGGCTTCACGACCGAGGACTACCTGCAGATCCGCGACACGGACTTTGCGCGCCGTCTTGGTGTGACCGACGCCAGCTGAGCGAACGGGCGCCGAGCAGACGCGCCGGGCGCAGCACACCAGCCCGCGTCACTGACGAAAGATTTTGGCTACCGGCCCATGCGGGCGTCGTAGCTGGCGCTGATGCGTTCGACAAGCGACGCATCGGCCCCTGCGGTGCCGGTGGTGTTGAACTCCACACGCACGCGCCCGTCGGCCTGGGTCCGTAGCGTTGCCGTGACGTTGATGGCGCCGCGGCTGCCGCGGATCACGCCAGCGCTGCGGTCCAGCGACTGGATGGTGACGCCCTGGTCCTGCAACGCGCCGGCAGCGGCCGCCCAGGCGCGGTCGAAGCTGGATGGCTGCTGGTAGGGCACGGGCTCGTAGACGACGCAGCCCGCCAGCGGCAGCAGCATGGACAGCGCCACTGCCATGCCGCAAAGGCCCGCACGCGTAGCTCGGGTAATTGGTCTGCGCTTTGACCCGTTCATTCGATCCTCCGCAGCGTTGATCGAGAGCCGACCCATGCTAACCCGGATGTTTCACCAGGTCGCCCCCGCAAGCGGAAGTTCTTACTCTGTAATCAGCGTGACGAAGTGATGTCTGGACAGAACCACTTTGGTCCGTCGGGGCTACGCGGGCTTGCGCGGCGCCTGCGCGGCCAGCTTGCGCTCAAGTGCTCGCCGATGCCTGCGGGCATCGGCTGCGCCCCTCTCGCCCAATCTGGCTCGCGCACGCATCCGCGCAAATCCCGCGTCCCTGATGAAACATCCGGGCTAACCGCCGCGCAGGCCGGCAGGCGCACAAGGCTCAAGGAGCCGTGCGAGATGGCCGACGAAGCGTGGCCCGGCGGCCACCCGGCTCACGCTGCCCGACGCGGCGCGGCTGGCGTGACGACACGGATGCCCAGGTCGCGCAGGCTCTGCTCCACCGCGCCGACGACGTTGCGCATCTCGTTGCTGTCGATGGCGCCGATGCAGCCGACGCGGAACGTCTCCACCTGCGTGAGCTTGCCCGGATACAGGATGTAGCCGCGCGCGCGCACCGCCGCGTAGAACTGTTTGAACTCGTAGGCGGCGTCGGCCGGCGCGTGGAAGGTGACGATGACCGGCGCCTGCACCTCGGGCTTGAGATACGTGCGAAAGCCGAGCGCCTGCATGCCATCGACCAGCGTGCGGCAGTTGGCGGTGTAGCGCGCCAGTCGCGCGCCCTGCCCGCCTTCATCCTTGAACTGGTCGATCGCGGCACGCAAGGCGGCCACGACATGCGTGGGCGGCGTGTAGCGCCACTGCGTGGTCTTCTGCATGTAGACGTACTGGTCATGGAGGTCCATGGCGAGCGAATGCGCATTGCCGGCGCAGCCTTCGACCACCGACTTCTTCATGATCACGAAGCCCATGCCCGGCACGCCCTCCAGGCACTTGCCGCTGGCGGCGATCAGCGCATCGAAGGGCACCGACTGCACATCGATCGGCAGCGCGGCAAACGAGCTCATCGCGTCAATGATCAGGCCCACCTTGCGCCTGGCGCAGACCTGCGCGATGCCGGCGAGGTCGTTCAGGATGCCCGCGCCGGTCTCGCAGTGCACCTGCGCGACATGCGTGATCGACGGATCCTGCGCGAGCGCCGCGTCCACCACGGCAGCGGTGGCCGGCGTGTCCTCGGCAACCGGCAACTCCACCGCCGCGCGCCCCAGGTACTTGCAGATCTTGAGGATGCGCGCGCAATACGCGCCGTTATTGGGCACCAGCACCTTGCCGCCGCGCGACGCTGGCGGCACCACGTTGCCGATGGCGGCCTCGACCGAGAACGTGCCCGAGCCCTGCAGCGGCACGCACACGTACTCGCTGCCGCCGCCCACGATGTCCACCAGATCCTTGCAGATGCTCGCCGTCATCTGGTTGAACGCGGCGTCCCACGAGCCCCAGTCGCGCAGCATCGCCTGCTTGGTCTGCAAGCTTGTCGTCAGCGGACCGGGGGTCAGCAAAATGGGGTCGTTGCCTCGAATCATTGCGGT
Organism: Burkholderiales bacterium; assembly: GCA_020248785.1. Classification (GTDB taxonomy): domain Bacteria; phylum Pseudomonadota; class Gammaproteobacteria; order Burkholderiales; family Burkholderiaceae_F; genus JALHMQ01. Next base: position 24,485 of record JADCGX010000082.1, read on the forward strand.
CTCCTTGCGCGGTGTCTCACTGCAGGGGCACGAGCGCGAGTCCTTCGATGGCGCCGAAGTGCGCATCGTAGGTCGCGAGCGCGGCGTTGGCGGCAAACGCACAGGCGGCGATCCACAGGTCATTGGTGGGAATCGACCGGCCCTCGCGGCGCAACTGGCGACACAGGCTCGCATAGGCAAGCGTGACGGTCTCGTCGACCGCCTGCACGATCACGCGGGGCGAGCCCAGGAAGCGGATCAGCTCGGCCTCGTTTTGCGCGGCGCGCGCGCCGTACGCGAAGCCGGCACGCAACTCGCCCAAGACGATCGCCGGCAGCACCAGGGTCGGAGAGCACGCCACCAACTCGACCGCCGCCTTGGTCCCGCGCTTGAAGGCGACATAGGCGTTGGTGTCGAGCGCCACCGTGCTGGCCATTGTCAACTCCACAGCTCCGGCTCGACCTTCGACATGGGCTCGATGGCCTCGTTGAACCGCCGCGCGTCGGCCGTGCTCCAGGTGCCGGCCAGGGCGTCGAGATCAGCGTAACGGCCGGCCGCATCGGCGACGGCCGGCGCGACGCCCTGCGCGAGCAGCTCCTTGGTCAGAGTGTTGACACTGACCCGCCGGCGCCGCGCTTCGCTCTTCAGGCGCTTGTGCAAGCGGTCGTCGACGTCACGGACGATCAAGGTAGGCATCGAAGCGCTCCGGGAGGATGCGAGCTGACGACGTCGATGCTGGCACGCTAGCAACGGTGTCATCGAACGCAAGTCCTTGCGCGCCACTAACGGCCGCGCCAGCGCTGCGTGCGCCGGATGAGCCACCATTCGAGGCCAAAGAACACGGCGGTCACGGCCGCCGAAGTGAACACGATCAGGCTCGCCATCGCAGCGGCCGCGCCGAGCGCGCCGGCCTCGTCCAGTTGCAGGATCGACACCGACACGAGTGTCGTCTGCGGGCCGTACAGGAACACCACCGCCGAGATCGTCGTCATCGCGTTGACGAAGAAGTAGCGGCTGATGTCGAGCACGGCGGGCAGACACACCGGCACGGTCACGCGCCAGAAGGTCTTGTAAAACGGCACCTTGAGCGACGCCGACACGGCCTCGAACTCGCTGTCGAGGCTCTTGAGCGCCGTGACCGCGGTGAGATGGCTCGACGAGTAGAAGTGCACGATCGTGGACAGCACCAGGATCGCCAGCGTGCCATAAAGAAAGCCGAGCGGATTGCCGGGCGCATTGAAGAACAGGATGTAGCCGATGCCCAGCACCATGCCGGGCACGGCCATCGGCAGCAGCGCCTGGAACTGCGCGATCGGCCGCAACGCGCGCGCGCCCTTGGTCTTCTCGAGCCAGTAGGCCCCGGCAAAGGTGACCGCGGTGCCGATCAGCGCCGTCCACGCGGCCATCGACAGGCTGTTCACGTAGGCGTTGTCGATGCCCGCTTCAGTGAGGCCGTAGATGTAGTGGCGCAGCGTGAAACTGAGGTCGTACGGCCAGAACTGCACGAACGAACCGAACACCGCCATGCCCATCACGAGCAGCATGGCAAGCGACAGCAGCAGCACGTAGGCGAGCAGCAGGGCGTCGCGCAAGCGTTGCGGACGAGGCGCATACGGCACGCTGCGCGCCGACAGCAGCGCCTTCTGCTTGCCCTCGATGGTCCGATCGATCACGAACGCCACCAGCGCGGGCACCAGCAGCAGAACCGCCACCACCGCGCCGATGGCGAAATTCTGCTGCCCCACCACCTGCTTGTAGATGTCGATGGCGAGCACGTTGACGTTGCCGCCGATCACCTTGGGCACGCCGAACTCGCTGACCGCCATGGTGAACACCACCAGCGCCGCCGAGATGAGTCCGTACTTCGCGCCCGGCAGCGTGATGGTGAAGAACTTGCGCGGGCCGCTGGTGCCGAGCGCGTCGGCGGCCTCGTACAGGCGCGCGTCCGACAGCGCCAGCGCGGCCATCATGATCATCACCGCATGCGGCAAACTGGCAAAGCTCATCGCCAGCACCATGCCGGGCAGGCCGTAGATCGAGTCGAGCCCAAACCAGGCGAGCATGAAGTTCAGCCAGCCCTGGTTGCCGAAGAGGTACAAAAACGACAGCGCCGGCAGCAAGGACGGCGCCAGTATCGGGATCAGCGCAATGCTGCGCCACAGCCCGCGCCAGGGTGTGCACGCGCGCTGCATGGCGTAGGCAAACAGGAAGGCCAGCGGCACCGTCAGCAGCGTGGTGAGGCCGGCGAACGCTGCCGTGTTGGCGAGCGACGAGGCAAAGCCCGGCGAGGCGAGGTAGGTCGAGAAATTGTCGAGCCCGACAAACTCGCCCGCCCGGTCCTGCACGCTGCGCACGAGGATCGTGCCCAGCGGCAGTGCGAGAAACAGGCCCAGCGCGAGCGTGAGCAGCACCACACCGCCGCGCGCAATGAGCGACTCGTGCCAGACGACGGCTCGGGACACCGCGCTCGGGACGAATGCTCCGACGCCGGCCATCAGCGGCAGACCTCGATGAACGTCTTCAGGTCTGCCGGCCGATGTCCCCAGAACACGACCAGCGGCGTCTCCTGCGCTTCTTTCACATAGGCCGCCTTGAACACGCCCTGAATCGCCACCGCGGGCACAACCTCGCGCCCGAACAGGGCCAACCACGCACGCGCGTTCTGCACGGCCTCCTTGTTCAGTCGTTTGCGGCTGTTGATCTCACTGTTCGAGCCCTTGCACTCGACAGCAAGCACGCGGCCATCGCCGAGGCCAATGACGAGATCGGCGTTGTCCGCGCCCAGGTTGACAGTTCGCATGAAGCTGCCCGCGGGCGGAGCATGAAGCCGCAGCGAGCGTATGCCCCCTTCGGGCTTGGTCTTGACTTCCGTGAACCCCAAGCCCACCAGCAGGCCGCGGACGCTGCCCTCGACGATGGCCCGTTCATCGCCACGGCGCGCGGTCTGCACCCGCTGCGAGGCAACGAGCACCGAGGAGGCGAGCAGCGCCGCTGCCTGTTCGGTGGGCGTTGCCGCGCGGCCCTGTTCGATCCAAGGCAAGCGCTTGGGATCGATGATCGAGCGCAACACCTCCGCGATCGCCTGCGCCTGTTGGCCGTCAGCTTGCACGCGCGAGGCGGCCAGCGTGGACTCGGCCAGAGTCTTCAGATCGTCGAGCGAGATCGGCGGACCGCCCACGTAGCGAAGCGCCGTCACCAGATCCTCACGTCGAAGCGCTTCGGCCAACGTATCCGCATCGGGCTCCGCGCGCAACAGGCGCTCAAGGCGAGGCAGCAACCAGCCATTTGCCGTCTCGAACTCGGCAAAGGCTTCGAGGTATCTCGAACGCGGCTCACCGAAACGACGCTGGCGGAACTCCTGCCGCGCGATGGCGGCGTCGCGCACGATCTCTTCGTCCGTCCAGCGCGGCGCATGGCGCGGCCAGGCGGTGCTCACGACGGCCCCATGCACCAGGCGAAGCGCATCCGCATCGCATCGCTCGGCTCGAACTTCACGAGGTTGCCGGCATAGGACCGGCCCGCCCGGATCGACGAGGCGAGATTCAGCGCCTCGACCGCCCGCATCAACTGTCGCTCCGTCAAGGCCGCGCGCGGATACAGCCCGTGCGCGATGTTCAAGATGCCCACACCGGCACGGTTCAGCACGAACCGTGGCGCGCGCCGCGCCATGTACGTCATCACGATCGGCGCTGGCGAGCCCAGGTTGACGCGGTACCAGGGTCGGCGATGGCGCGCGATGTAACCGTCCTGGCCGCCATGCTCTCGCGCCCAGTGCAGAAACGCGGCGATCTGGTCGGCGGCGCGCCCGTGATGCACAGCCTCCCAGTCCTCGGGCAGTTCGATCACCCGCTTGAGCGCGTCGGCATCCTCGATGACCGGCGCAGCGAGTGCAAGCAGTTCGCGTGCGCGCGTGATTGCGGGGCGCAGGACGGCAGCCGGCAACGCGTGCGCGTAGCCGACCCCATGAATCCAGACGCCGTTGGCCCCGGTCACCTGTCCACGCCTGACCGAGAAGACGTCGCCGACCTCAACGCCGTGGAGGTCGCTGTCCGCGTCATCCGCGTGCCACAACGGTGACCAGCGCGGGGCATCGAGCAGCCGCTGGCGCGGCAGCACGCGCGACTCACCGAGTCCGTCGGGTGCCAGCGTGCCGAGCGTCACCGTGTCGCTCACCCCACCCACGATGCCCGCCACGACGATGGAACTGGTCATGGCGTCATCGAACACCGGCCGCGCGCGGTCGGCCAACCACATCTCCGACACCGCGAGGCGCTCGCTCGCCAGCAGGCTGCGCACGGCTTGACCGTAGCGGGTGTCCAGCCATTCGGCGGGCAGGACGAAGCAGAAGCTGTCTCCCGGTCGCGCCAGCAGCGCGGTCTTCAGAAGGAAGTGCGCATGCAGGCCCGCCAGCGCGCTGGCGCGAATGCCCAGCGCCGCCATCGCGCTCTGGTACCAGGCCTTGTGACGGTCCTCGACTTGATGATGGCGAACATAGGGCGGATTGCCCACGAAGGCGATGCAGCCGGCCTCCGACGGGCGCTCGACATCGAGAAAGTCGCGCGCTTCAACCCGCGCGCGTGCGCCGAGGCCAGCTTGCCTCCATGCGGCGCGCGCCAGGGCGGCCAGTTCAGGCTGCACCTCGACACCAACGACCGTCGCGCGCGGCCAGACGGCGCCGGCTACCAGCCCAAAGCGACCGCTGCCGCAGCCGGGGTCCACGACAACATCGACCTGCGCCAATGCGGCACAGCGCGTGAGCATCAGGCGTACCAGCCACTCGGGGGTGAAGGTTGCGCCGAGGTGACGCCGCTCGGTCACCGAGTGGCTCGCGCAAAACATCCGACCCGCCTCGTCGAAGACGGCGGAATCCAAACCCATCAGCGCGAGCTGCGAGGTGGGTGACGTCGGGTGCGTGGGTGCGCGCATGGCGTCTTGATGTTACGTTGATGACAGTGCCGACGCCGGGGTCGGCGGCTCGGCGCATAGGCCCGGCCTCACACGGCCCCGAAGACGCGCGCCCGCTCGCCGCGCAGAGAAAAACTGACCTGCGCGCCTTCGCGGATCGACAAGTCGCGCAGCTGGTTGAGCGAGTAGTACAGCGTGACCGGCTGGCCCAGCGCCTCGGCGTGCACCTCGGCCAGACAAAAGGTGCCAAGAAAGTCGATGCGTTGCACGCGGCCACGCAGGGCTTGCGACGAATGCGCGGCATCACGTTCCACGTGCCGGTCTTCCGGGCGCAGGTACAGCTTCACGCGCCGGCCCGCCGCGGCGCTGTTGGCCGCGGTTTGCAACTCCACCTGGCCGACGCGGTAGCGACCGGCGCCCAGGCACTCGGCATCGAGCGCGTTGATGCGGCCGAGAAAGTCGGCGACGAAGGGTGTGGCGGCTTGCTCATAGACCTCCAGCGGCGTGCCCACCTGGTCGATCACGCCCTGGTTCATCACCACCACGCGGTCGGCCAGCGACAGGGCTTCTTCCTGATCGTGCGTGACCATGATGGTGGTCACGCCCACCTTGCGCTGCAGGCTGCGCAACTCGCCGCGCAGCCGTTCGCGCACCTTGGCATCCAGCGCGGACAGCGGCTCGTCGAGCAGCAGCAGGCTGGGCGAGGTCGCCAGCGCCCGTGCCAGCGCGACGCGCTGCTGCTGGCCGCCCGAGCACTGGCTCGGGTACTTGGGCCCCGCATCCGGCAGGCCCACGAGCGCGAGCAGCTCGGCCACGCGCGCCTTGATCTCAGCCTTGCCCTTGCGGCGGTTCACCAGCCCATAGGCCACGTTGTCGGCGACCGTGAGGTTGGGGAACAGCGCATATGACTGGAACACGATTCCGTAGTCGCGCGCGGCCGGCGGCAGCTGTGAGACATCACGGCCGTTCTGGATGATGGTGCCGCTGGATTGCTGCTCCAGCCCGGCGATGATCCGCAGCAAGGTGGTCTTGCCGCAGCCCGAGGGGCCGAGAAAACAGACGAACTCGCCGCGCTCGACGGTGAGGTTGATGTTCGACAGCGCAGTGAAGCTGCCGAAGGTCTTGCCAATGCTCTCGAGGCGGAGCGCTTCCATGCGTCGTCAAGCGTCAAGCGTGAGGCCTCGAGCGTAAGGCCACAAGCGTAAGCCACCTGGCACAGGCGAGCGGCGCGGCACCCGCGTGCCGACCGCCGCGTACGCCACACGCCGGACGCCAGGCGCTGGACCTTACTTCGGCGCCGCCTTGCTCTCGAAGCGCTTGCTCCACTCGGTCAGCACCGCCTCGCGCTTCTTGGCCATCGCGGTGAAGTCCTGCTTGACCAAGCGCTGCGCATAATCGGTCGGGATGTTGGGCAGTTGGACCGAGAACTGCGGTACCGCGGTGATCGCGAAGTTCTTGGCATACAGCTGCATCGCCTCGTCAGAGATCGCCCAGTCCACCAGGCGCTGCGCGGCCGCCAGGTTCTTGGTGCCCTTGTGGATGGCGATCGACTCGAGGTCCCAGCCAATGCCTTCGTCTGGGAAGATCACCAGGATCGGCGCGCCCTGCGCCTTCTCACGGTTGGCGCGGTACTCGAAGCTGATGCCCACCACGTACTCACCCGCGGCCGCGCGCGCGCAGGGCCGTGAGCCGGAGTGCATGTACTGCGCGATGTTCTGGTGCAGGCCGTCCATGAACTTCCAGGCCTCGGCCTCGCCGAACATCGCCTGCCAGCCGGTGACGGCGAGGAAGCCCGTGCCGCTGGAGGCCGGATGCGGCATCACGATTTGCCCCTTGTAGACCGGGTTGAGCAAATCTTTCCAGCTCTTGGGCTGCGGGATGCCGCGTTTGGCCGCCTCGCGGTAATTGAAACAGATGGCCGTGCCCCACACGTCCATTCCCACCCAGGCCGGCGGGTTCGTCTTGTCACGGTACTGCGCGGCGACCCGGTTCAGGCCCTTGGGGGCGTAGGGCACCAGCATGCCCTCGGTGTCGAGCAGCGCGAGCGACGAGGCCGCCACGCCCATCACCACGTCGGCCTTGGGATTGGCCTTCTCGGCGAGCAGCCGCGCGGTGATGATGCCGGTGGAGTCACGCACCCAGACGAGTTCGATGTCCGGGTTGGATTTTTCGAAGGAATCCTTATACGCCTTGAGCTGGTCCGTCTCCAGCGCGGTGTAGACGGTGAGCTGGGTCTTCTGAGCCCAAGCCGCAACGGCGAAGGCGCCGGTCAGCAGCGCCGCCGACAAGCCCAAGAACAAACGACGAACGAGCATGAGTCCCCTCCGGTTGAGAAACGTCGGTCCACGGCAGCCGAAGCAGCGCGAGCCGCACCGACGTTGACCGACGGTCATGACCGCAAGGTGACAACCACCGCCGACGCACCACACTGCCCCACTGCTCGGCGATCATAAGCGCACGAGCGAGCGGACAGCGTCAGCGGGACTGGCGCCGTTCGCTCGACGATGCTCTCGCGCAGTGCGACGCCTGCTGACCTGCTCGCGCACCGGCAAAGTCGTCCGTGGCCCGGACGCAACGGCGACCCTCAAGCAGCCGCGCCGCAAGTCCGAATAAAGCCGGCTGGACGGCCGTCACAGCCAGCCGGCTTGCTCCGTGCAGCGGGCCGCTCACGGCAAGGAAGCCGGCTCAACGCTGGTTTGCGCTCTTCTCTGAATGAGCCAGACTGGCGCCTGACGCGACGTCGCCGTTAGTAAAAGGCGGTCGACCCAAACCCACCGCCGACCATTTCAAGCTGAACCGAGGGTAGTTCGGCAAGCGGCTGCGTCGTTCCCAGCACGCTGGAAGCGGCGGCGGTGCTCTTGCTGTTCGCGGCTTCGGTGAGGGTGGTCATGTCGTGGTGGATGGCGTTCATGATTATCTCCGGAGAAATTAGGGGATGCCGGAGACTTTCATTGCGCACCGGCTCATGTCACAGTACAAGGTTCGACGCCACCGACCATTGCCCCTTCCATGCCAGAGTCCGAAGGTCAGCCCCAGCCGGAACCGCCGCCGACCGACCTGCCCGACGGACTGGACGGCGCTGCGCTCGATGCGGTCGCGCTGGCGCGCCTGCGCGACCGCCTGCACGCGCAACTGCGTCAGCCTGGGCGCGACTTGGCGCAACTGCTGGACCGCACCTGGCAGCGGCTGGCGGCCGAGCCGCCGGACGCGCACGCAGACGTGCGGATCGAGTGCCTGATCACGATTGCCCAACTCAGGCTGCTGAGTCATAGCGCCGCAGGCGCGCCTGACGCGGCAGAGCTGGCGGTGACGGCGGCGCGGGCGGCCGGCGCACCGGCCCTGCTGCGGCGCGCGCTCAACGCCTGGGCCATCGCGTTGTACGAGTCCGGCGACGCGCCGCAGGCGCTCGAAGCGGCCGTCGAGGGCCTGGACAGCGCTCTGCTTTGCGGCGAGCCGCTGCCGCTTTGGGCGCACTGGAGCACGGCCGGTATGGCGCTCGTCTGCATGGCGCTGTACGACGAGGCGCTGCGCTGCTTCGAGCGCGCGCTGGCAGCGGCCGAACGCCTGCCCGACCGGCCCGGCGCGCGCCTGACTTGTCTTGACAACATCGCGTTGTGCTGCCTGCACCTAGAAGACCATCGGCGCGGGCTGGAGGCCGCCGAGCAGGCGGTCGCGGTGTTGGCCGATCCGAACACCCTGCAGGACAGCGCGAACGTGGTGCTGGCCGAGTACCGCTACGTGCGCTTTCTGCTGCACTTCGAGCAGTTTGACCGCGCGCGCGACCGCTGCCGGCGGGCGCGCGACTTCGCGGACCGTTGCGGCGCGCCGCGCGCCGCGATCATGGCGGCGCTGGCCGAGGGCCTCACGGACGTGTACGACGGGCGGGTGGACCTCGGCCTGTCGCGCCTGGAACAGGCGCTGGCGCGCGCGCGAATGCACAACGCGGTCGCGCTGCGCGACGCGCTGAACGCGCTCGCGCTGGCCTACGAGCGCGCCAACGAACCCGACAAGGCCATGATCGTCCTGCGCGAGCTGGTCGTACACACGCGCAAGGCGCAGCAGGATGCGCTGCGAGTGCGCCAGAGCAAGCA
>JADCGX010000083.1 GCA_020248785.1 Burkholderiales bacterium
CGTCTGGGCCATGGACACGGCCTGCGCACAGCGATGCAGTTGGCCGAGAGCATGGGCGGTCAACTGTTTGCCGCCTGGAGCAACAAGACGGGTACGGAGTGGCATTGCGAACTGCCGCTGGATCTGCTGGGCATGCCGCGCGAGGGCCTGCCCGGCGGCGATGCGCCGCTGGCCGGTCGCCTGATCGTGGTCCTGGACGACATATATCCCATCGCGCGCGCCGCGGCAGATCGGTTCAAGGCGTTGGGGGCCGAGGTCATGGTGTTCACGGACGAGTTCGACATGCTGACGGTCACGGACCGGCTGCCCCATCCGCCGGACCTGTACGTGATCGACTACATGCTGCGGGACGACGTGGCGATTCGCACTGTCCATGAGCTGGCCGAACGACCTGAGCCGCTGCGCGCCGTCATCCTGACGGCGCACCCGAACAACCTGGGACTGCGCGAGCTGCAGCCGGCTTTACCCATCATCCAGAAGCCGCTCGGCGACGACGACTTTTTCGATATGTGCAGACTCGCCATGTCCGGCCCACCGCCCCCCACCCCGGGCGGCGTCGGTGAGGTCGCCTCCGGTCCGCCGGCCGACTCGACGCCGCCCGGTTGAGGCAGGCGCCCGGGCAAGGCAGGGCCCCGGCGATCGGGGTCGCGCTCAGCGACGAATGCGCGCGCGGATGCGCGACATGGCTGACTCGCGTGCGTCGATCGACAGGATCTCGTCGAGGTGGGCCTCGCCATGCTGCGCCCGCAAGTCGTTGACCACGCCAACGAACAGCTTCGCCAGTTCGGGATCGAATTGGCTGCCCGAGCGTTGCTCGATCAGGGTGAGCGCCGCGTCGACCGACAGGGCGGGCGCGTGGCGGCTGTCGTGGGTCGTGACATCGAACAGATCGGCCAGCGCGGTCATGCGCGCGGACAACGGGATGGCGCTGCCGCGCAGGCCATCGGGGTAACCGCTGCCGTCGAAGCATTCGTGGTGATGGCGGGCGACGGCTTCGGCGAAGTCCCGGTAGGGCAGGGCGCAGTGACCAATGAGCTCGGCCCCATCGTCGCAGTGCTTCTCGACCACAGACCACTCCTCGAGCGAAAACGCGCCCGACTTGATCTTCAGTGAGCGCGGCACGGCCGTCATGCCGATGTCGTGCAGGCGCGCCGAGCGCGCGAACGCATCGCAGGTCGACTCATCCAGCCCGTAGGCCTGCGCCAGGCGACGCACCAGCTCGCCGACTCGAAACACGTGCGTACCGGCGCTGTCCCATTCGGCCTCCCCCATCATGGCCTGCGAGAGCAGGAAGTTCTCGGCCGCGCCTGCGGTTTGCGGGCCCTCGTTGACGTAGCGCGCACGCAGCGCGGCAGCGTGTGCCTCGATCGCATGGCTGCCGACTGCCCTGTCGGGATCCTGGATGGCGAGCAGTTGGCGGCGGGTGTACTGCAACACTTTTTCGCGCAGCTGGCGCTTGACCAGCAGAGCGAACTCGCGGTGATAGGACAATGCGGTGGCCGCATCGCCCGCGTGTTCCAGCGCTTGCACGGCGGTGAGCAGGGCGGTGCGTATGGTCGAAGGAACCGCGCGCGCCCGCTCCAGGTGCGCCAGCACGATCTCGCGGCCAAGATCGGCCGAGCCGGTGTAGACCTGCAACAGGCCTTCGATACCGGCGACCGCCAGCTCGGCGCGCACCGAAGCGCCGCGTTCGGCCGAGCGCTTGGCAAACACAAGGCGCTCGCGTGCCTCGACGTGTCGCCCGCCATCGGCAAGCAAGAGCCGAACGAAGGTGGCTTCTGCAAACACGCGCGCGAAGTGCTGAGTCGGCGTTACCGGCTCGCCCATCAGATTGATCGCCTCGCGGATGGCCGCCAGTCCCCGCTCATGGCGATTGAGCTCCAGACAGCACAGCGCGATGTTCTGCAGCGCCACGGCGCCGTCGTCCCGAAGGCCCGCTTGGTCGCAGTACGCCTTGCCCTGCTCGTAGGCCGTCAGTGCGTCGGCGTAGTAGTAGGCCGTGTAGCAGGCTTTGCCGAAGTTGATCCACGCGATGGCCCGCCCCCTGAAGTCCTCGGCCGCGGCTTCCGCGAGCCCCAGGCCCTCCTCAAGCGCGACAAAGGCGTCGGCGACATTGCCCAGGTCGGTCAACAGAACCGCCTGCACCATGAGCGCGTGACGCAGCAGGTCGCTCTCGCCCGACAGCCGCGCATAGCCCACCGCCAGAGCGCTCGGTTCGACGGCGTCGAACAGATCCGTCGAATAGAAGAAGATTTGCTTGGCGACCGTGAGCGCAATGTCGGCCTTGCGTCGGTCCTCGACGCCCACGCTCACGTTCTTGCACAGTTTCAGCGCGTACCGACGATCCGCAGCGGCCGCCTCGCTGCGCTGCTGGTCGGCTGCTCGCAGCAGAACCTCCGCCTCGGCGAGTCGGGCGGAAATTTCGGAGGATGAAACCATAGCGATGCGGTGATCCGGTTGAACAGCCCAGAAACTGGCGATTGTCGGCGGCGGCGCCTGTCCCGACGATCCCCTCGAGGCGGTCAC
>JADCGX010000084.1 GCA_020248785.1 Burkholderiales bacterium
CAACTGCTCCGCCGTCTGTGCCTGCGCGATCATCTCCCGCGCCATCTCGACCAACTCCGACCCACGCACCGGCCTCGCCATCGTCTTGCTCCCGCCAGAATGATGGCTATAATTATTATCCTAATGAAGTAGAATTGGAATCAGTTGCACAGGCTGGCCGAGCTTCAACTGTACTGCCGCAGCGCCGTCGGGCCGCGCCTCGATCAGGAACACGAGCTTGCTGCGGCTTTCGTTGCTGAAAATGACGGTCGGCGTGTATTCGGCCTGCGTCGAGATGAAGGTGATGCGCGCGGTCAGATCCGCAGGGCAGCCGTCGCAGTTCACGGCCACGCGCTGGCCGAGCGCCACCTGCGACAGCCGCGCCTGCGGCACGAAGCCGCACAGCTTGACAGCTCCATCCGGCAGCAGCGCGACCACCGGCGCCCCGGCCGGCACCCGCTCGCCGGGTCGAAAGAGCACGTCGTAGATGACGCCTGCCGCAGGCGCTGTGCGCTGCCGCTGTGCCTCGAGCCAACGCGCCTGCGCGGTTTCCGCGGCCAACACGCGCTGCTCCGCTTCCGCCGCGGCGATCTCGTCCGGGCGCGCCGCGCTGCGCGCCACCGCCAGTTGCGCCCGCAGTTCACGCCCGCGCGCCTCGTCGCGCTCGCGCGCGGCCCGCGCGGTGTCGAGCCTCTGCGGCGACTCAAAGCCCTGCGCCACGAGGTTCTGCGCGCGCTTGTCCTCGGCGGACGACAGCGCGAGCGCTGCCCTGGCTTGCGCGAGCTGCTCCTCGATGGCGCGCAGTTCATCCACGCGCTTGCCCTTGTGCAGGTTGGCGACCTGGGCGGCTGCTTTCTGTGTGCGCTCGCGTGCCGCCCGCAGCGCGAGTTGCTGCTGATCGACCTCCAGCGCAAAGAGCGCATCGCCGGCAGCAACGCGTGCGCCGCGCTCGACTGCGAGCCGTTCCAGTCGCCCAGCGCTGGCCGGTGCCAGTTAGACGAGGTCCGCCTCCGCTTAACCGCTCAACACATCTGGATCGCTGCGGCCACACGCGGCCAGCGCCAGCACGGCATGGATGAGCAACAGGCGCTTCATCTGGCCTGTCCATCGGGTGCGAGGCTGCGCAGCGCCCAGTCCAGCAGCGGCTCAGCTTGCGCGGGATCGAGCACCACGCAGCGCAGTTGCTCCAGCGGCGGCAGCGGCACCACGCGGGCCGCATTGAAGCCCTGGAACAGCAGCACAGGCAGCGCGACGGTCGACATTAGGAACAGCAGCACGGCCACGGGCGGCGCGGCGCGCACTTGCCCCGCCTTCTGCGCGGCAACGATGGCCGCCAGCAGGAGTGTCGGATGGCGCCCCTCCAGCGCTGCGAAGAAGCGCCGCGCCGCTGCTTCGCCGGCAGCGGCGTCCAAGACCATCTGCGCGACCACGGGCGCGTTGGCCTGCACCCATCGGACCAATTGCAGCACGAGGGCGCGCAAGGCCCGCAAAGCATCGCCACTGGCCTGCGCAAGCCGCAGCTGCGTCATCAGCGGCGCATACCACTGCTCCAGCAACTCTGCCAGGTAGGCCTCGCGGGTGCCGAAGTGGTAGACGAACGACCCGAGATTGGCCCCGGCGCGCTGCGACAGCGCCCGCACCGTGATCGCCCGCAGGCCGCCCTTGCGCGCCAGCGCCAGGCCGACACGAAGGAGGCGTTCACGGGTGACCGCGGTCGATGCAGGCCGCCCGGTTCGATGTCGCGTGGTCGCCATGCCATGTTTATGCGCTTGCATAAACAAGTGTGGAAGCGTGGCGGGAGCAACTTGGGCGGCCGAATCGACGCGCATTGACGCCGGCCTGTAGGTGCGCAACTTGCTGCCCGCGCGCCATGCTGACCGACCTCCTCGGCTGGACCGCCACGGCCATCCCGCTGGTCACCATTGCGCGACAGGTCTACTCGCAGTGGCGGCAGCGCAGCACCCAGGGCGTGAGAAGTTGGTTGTTCATCGGCCAACTCGCCGCCTCCACGGGGTTCTTGATCTACAGCTATCTGCTGGGGAACTGGGTGTTCGTCGTCTCTAAAGCGGCCCTCTTGGTGACAGCGGCGCTTGGGCAGTGGATCTTCTGGCACAACCGGCGGCGCGAAGAGCGGCAGGGACGACTAGCCCAGGGTGGCAGTTGACCCGACACAAGTGCCGGCCGGGCGCCAGCGGCGCCATACTTGCCGCAACGACACCACACGCGGGAGGGACACCATGCGACTTTTGGCGCAGTCACTGGCAGGCGCGCTGCTCGCCACCATCGCGCTCGTGCCGGCTGGGGCGGCCGAGCCGGCGATGAAGGTGGCGAAGGCTTCAGAGCGCGTTTACTACGTGCAGGGCGAGGCCGGCATGGCCACCGCGGCCAACCGCGCCTTCAACTCCAACGCGGCGTTCGTGGTGACTTTCGAGGGCGTGGTGGTGTTCGATGCGCTCGGCACGCCTGCCCTTGGCGCGGCGCTGAAGCAGGCCATCGCGGGCGTGACCAGGCAGCCGATCCGGCGAGTGATCATCAGCCACTTCCACGCCGATCACTTCTACGGGCTGCAGTCGCTGGTCGGACCCGGTGTGGAGGTGTGGGCGCATGTGCGCGGCAAGGCCGTGCTCGGGTCGGAGTTCACGCAATCGCGCCTGGAGCAGCGGCGGCGCGATCTGGCGCCCGATGTGAACGAGCAAACGCGACTGATGGGGGCCGACCGCTGGATCGAGTTCAACAACGGCACGGAGATGGAATTCACCCTGGGCGAGGTGCGGTTCCGATTGATCGACGTGGCCGGTGCACACGCCGATGACGACGTGATGCTGTTTGTCGAAAGCGACCGGGTGCTGCTGGCCGGCGATCTGTACTTCAGCGGCCGGCTGCCTTTCGTGGGCAACGCGGACTCCAAGCGCTGGCTGGCGGCGATGGATGTGATCGCGCCGTTGCAGCCCAAAGTCGTCATCCCGGGCCACGGGCCGGCATCGACCGATCCCGCGCCCGACATTGCGCTCACGCGTGAGTACCTGCAGTACCTGCGCGAGACCATGGGCCGCGCGGTGCGCGACCTCAAGTCGTTCGACGAGGCCTATGCCGAGACCGACTGGTCGCGCTTTGCCAAGCTGCCGGCCTTCGCGGCGGCCAATCGCATCAACGCCTACGGCACCTTCCTGCGCATGGAGCAGGAGGCGCTGAACAAGCAGTAGCCCAGCGGGCTCAGTTCAGATCGATCACCCGGTTGGCCACGGCCACGCAGTCCTTGATGTGCTGCTCGCCCAGGTACTTCAACGCGGCAAAGGACAGCGTGGCCGCCACCGCCTGACCGGCGATCGGCACAAAGCGCGCCATCGAACGCGTGGCCACCCGCGTGGCGACCTGCTTGACGGTCAGCGCCACCACCTCGCGCGTGATGGCGCGGCCAACGGCCGAGCCGTTGATCGAACTGATCGCCTTGTACACGCCCATACGCCGCTCCTTTGCCAGCAGTTCGATCTGCATGGGTGTGAGGCCAAACTCGGCATTGACCTCCTCGAGCATGCGCGTGAGCACGCCAACGTCGACCATCAGGTCCAGGCCAGGGATCGGAATGACAGCAGCGGCGGCCGAGACCATGGCGCGCTGCGTCACCAGCCGGCGGCAACGATGGGCGATCTGCTCCACATCGCGCTGGTGCTCGGGCAGGACGGCCGGCACGTTGTGGGCGTGCGTGGTGCGGCGGGGGCGGAACGACGTCATTTTCCGGGTGGCAAGGCAGGCCATGCAGCCTGGCGCGACTACCTGGACTGTAGCCGGGCCGGGCGGTAACTGGGAGCCGGGCACAAGCAGCCGGCCGGCTGATCTAGGTCATGGCTGCGCTGTCACGGGCTGCGTTACTCTGCCCGCCAAGGACAAACGCGTCGGCCTGCGGGTCGGAGCACCTATAATCCTTGTCCCATCAAGGGCTTAACGCGGAACAGACCGCGCATGGAGCACGAGCCTGACCCGGCTCCCCCGATGCAACTGCTTACCCTGGGCATCAACCACCAGACCGCGCCGCTCGCGCTGCGCGAGCGGCTGGCGTTCGTGCCCGATGAGGTCGGCAGCGTCATCTCGCGCCTGCGCGACCGCTTGAGTGACAGCGCAGCCGGCCGGGTGACCGAGGCGGCCATTGTCTCCACCTGCAATCGCACCGAGTTGTATTGCGCGGCTGAAAAGCCCGATGCCGCGACCGATGCGCTCGCGCAGTTCATCGCCAGTACCAAGCAGGTTGATGCCGGCGAGATCATGCGCGCCTCGTACATGCTGCCCCAGGGCAATGCCGTGCGGCATGCCTTCCGGGTCGCCAGCGGGCTCGATTCGATGGTGCTCGGCGAGCCGCAGATCCTCGGCCAGATGAAGCAGGCCGAGCGCCTGGCGCGCGACGCTGGCGGCATGGGCCTGCTGCTCAATCACCTGTTCCAACGCACCTTTGCGGTGGCCAAGGAAGTGCGCAGCACGACCGAGATCGGCACGCAGTCGGTGTCGATGGCGGCGGCCGCCGTCCGCGTGGCCGAGCGGATTTTCGGAGCATTGAACGACAGCAACGTCCTGTTCGTCGGCGCCGGCGAGATGATCGAACTGTGCGCCGCGCACTTTGCGGCGCGCCAGCCGAAGTCCATCACGGTGGCTAACCGAACCGAGGAGCGGGCGCATTCGCTGGCGGCCAAGCTGCACGGCCAGGCGATGGGCCTGTCCGAGTTGCCCAGCAGCATGCACAAGTACGACATCGTCGTCTCATGCACCGCGAGCACCCTGCCCATCATCGGCCTGGGCATGGTCGAGCGCGCGATCAAGGCGCGGCGTCATCGCCCGATGTTCATCGTCGATCTGGCCGTGCCGCGCGACGTCGAGCCCGAAGTCGCGCGCCTGAACGACGTCTACGTGTACACGGTCGACGATCTCGGCCGCATCGTGCAGACGGGCACGGAGGTGCGCCAGGCCGCGGTCGCGCAGGCCGAGGCAATCATCGAACACCGTGTGCGCGACTTCGAGACCTGGCTGCGCAGCCGCGCTGCCGTGCCGGTGATCCAGGGCCTGCGCTCGCGCGCCGACGAGCTGCGCTCGCACGAGCTGGACCGCGCGCGTCGGCGCCTGGCCTCGGGCGACTCGCCCGAGCAGGTGCTGGAGCAGCTGGCACAGTCGCTCACCAACAAGTTTCTGCACGCCCCGCTGTCGGCCCTGCACGAGGCCGCCGGCGATGACGAAGCGGCCCGCGCGCGCCTGATGGCCACGCTGGCACGCTTCTACTCGCACCCCTCCGACCACTAGCTCGGCACGCCGCGCCCCGCGGTTCGTGCCGGCAGCGAGCATCGTCGGCGCGCCGTGCGGCCGGCCATTGGCCGCCTCATCGCCCCTTTCCCATGAAACCTTCCATGCACTCCAAGCTGCTGCAACTCGACAAGCGGCTGCAGGAAATCGACCGGCTGCTCTCGGCCGAAGACGCCACGCGCGACATGAACCGCTACCGCGCCCTGGGTCAGGAGCGCGCCGAGATCGAGCCCGTGGTGAGCCGCTTTGGCGAGTACCGCAAGGCGCAGGCCGATGAGCTGGCGGCACAGGAGATGCTGTCGGACCCGGACATGAAGGCGCTCGCGGAAGAAGAGATCCATGGAGCGCGCGCCAAGCTCACCAATCTGGAGGACGACCTGCAGCGCCTCTTGCTGCCCAAGGACCCGAACGACGAGCGCAACGTGTTCCTGGAGATCCGCGCCGGCACGGGCGGCGACGAATCAGCGCTCTTTGCCGGCGATCTCTTGCGCATGTACCTGCGCTTTGCCGAGCGCAACCGCTGGAAGACCGAAATGATCTCGGAGTCGGCCTCGGACCTCGGTGGCTACAAGGAGGTGATCGTGCGCATCGAGGGTCAGGGGGCGTACTCCAAGCTCAAGTTCGAGTCCGGCGGCCACCGCGTGCAGCGGGTGCCGGAAACCGAAGCGCAGGGACGCATCCACACCAGCGCCTGCACAGTGGCCGTGCTGCCCGAGGCCGACGAGATCAACGACGTGAAGATCGATCCGACCGAGATCCGCATCGACGTGTATCGCGCCTCCGGTGCCGGCGGCCAGCATGTGAACAAGACCGAGAGCGCGGTGCGCATCACGCACCTGCCCACCAACATCGTGGTCGAATGCCAGGACGACCGCAGCCAGCACAAGAACAAGGAGCGCGCCATGAAGGTCCTGGCGGCGCGCATCAAGGACAAACAGGTACAGGAGCAGCAAAAAAAGGAGGCGTCGCAGCGCAAGAGCCTGATTGGCTCGGGCGACCGCAGCGAGCGGATACGGACCTACAACTTTCCGCAGGGCCGCGTGACAGATCACCGAATCAACCTCACGCTTTACAAGATCGACGCCATCATGGACGGAGACATCAGCGAGTTGTCGCAGGCCCTGACCGCGGAGTTCCAGGCCGAGCAGCTCGCCGCACTGGGAGAGAACGGATAGATGAACGGACCAACAGATCCAACGTTGGGCAGGACCAGGACGGAGAAGGACACTTTCGGCCCCATCGAGGTGCCGGCCGAGCGGCTCTGGGGTGCGCAGACGCAGCGCTCGCTACAGTACTTCGCCGTTTCCACGGAAAAGATGCCGCCGGAGCTCATCCTTGCGCTCGCGCGCATCAAGCGCGCGGCGGCGCAGGTCAATGCCTCGCTCGGCCTGCTCGACGCCGCCAAGGCGCACGCGATCGTCGTCGCGGCCGACGAGGTGCTGGCCGGTGAGCACGCCCAGGAGTTCCCGCTGGCGGTGTGGCAGACGGGCTCGGGCACGCAGACCAACATGAACGTCAACGAGGTGCTCGCCAACCGCGCCTCGGAGCTGATGGGCGGCGGGCGCGGACAGCAGCGCCGCGTGCACCCCAACGACGACGTGAACCTCGGCCAGTCGTCGAACGACGTGTTCCCCACCGCGATGCATATCGCGACCGCGGTGGCCATCGAGCGGCGGCTGCGACCGCAACTGCTCAACCTGCGTCGGACCATCGAGGCCAAGGCCGAAGCGTTCAGCGCCATCGTGAAGATCGGCCGCACGCACCTGCAGGACGCCACACCGCTCACGATGGGACAGGAATTCTCCGGCTATGTGGCGCAGCTCGATCTGGCCGACGGCGTCATCACGGCGGCGCAGGGGGCGCTGTTCGAGCTGGCGATCGGCGGAACCGCGGTGGGCACGGGGCTGAACGCGCACCCCGAGTTTGGCAACCGCGCCGCCGCACAACTGGCGCGCGATCTGCACCTGCCATTTCGCGGCGCCGACAACAAGTTCGCCGCGCTCGCCGGCCATGAGCCGCTGCTGGCGATGCATGGCGCGCTCAAGACGCTCGCGGCGGCGCTCAACAAGATCGCCAACGATGTGCGCTGGCTGGCCAGTGGCCCGCGCGCCGGGCTGGGCGAGATCCGCATCCCGGAGAACGAGCCGGGCTCGTCCATCATGCCGGGCAAGGTGAACCCGACGCAGTGCGAGATGCTGACGATGGTCGCAGCGCAGGTGCTCGGCAACGATGTGGCGATCAACATCGGCGGCGCCTCCGGCAACTTCGAGCTCAACGTGTTCAAGCCGATGATTGCCCACAACGTGCTGCAGAGCGTGCGCCTGTTGGCCGATGGCATGGCGAGCTTCGAGGCGCACTGCGTGCAGGGAATCGAGCCGGTGACGGAGCGCATCGATGAGCTGTTGCAGCACTCTTTGATGCTGGTGACTGCGCTGACGCCGCACATCGGCTATGACAAGGCAGCGGCAATAGCCAAGTCAGCCCATGCGCAGGGCAGTACGCTGCGGGAGGCCGCACTCGCCTCGGGCCACGTCAGTGCCGAGCAGTTCGACCGCTGGGTGCGCGCCGAGCAGATGCTCGGCCCGGCCGCCCCGCGATGAGTGTGGCCGCGCTGCTGGCCGGCAGCGGCCTGCCGGCAGCCGAAGCGCGCGCCTTGCTTGCCCGGCTGCTCGGCGTGGCGCGCGAGCGGCTGGTGGCGCATCCAGAGCTTGCGGTGGAGGCGGCCATCGCCGAGCGCTTCAACGCCCTGGCGGGGGAGCGCCGTGATGGTGTGCCGCTCGCCTACCTGCTGGGCGAGCGCGAGTTCTACGGGCGGTGCTTTCGCGTCACTCGAGCGGTTCTGGTACCGCGGCCCGAAACGGAGCTGCTGGTCGAGCAAGCGCTAGCATGCGTCGCGGGCATTGCATGCCCGCGCTTGCTCGACCTCGGAACGGGCTCGGGCTGTATCGCCATCACGCTGTCGATCGAGCGGCCCGACGCCCAGGTGGTGGCGGTGGATCGCAACGCTGAAGCACTGGCCGTGGCCACCGGCAACGCAGCAGCGCTCGGCGCGCCGGTGACCTTCCTCCTGGGCGACTGGTACACGCCCGTCACCGGCCCCTTTCACTGCATCATTGCCAATCCGCCGTATGTGACGCAGTGCGACCCACATCTTCACGAGCTGCGGCATGAGCCGCTTGGCGCGCTGGTCGCCGCAGGCGACGGTCTCGCGGATCTGCACCGGATCGCTGCCGGTGCGCCGCCATTGCTGCACGCGGGAGGCTGGCTTGCCGTCGAGCATGGCCACGACCAAGGGCCCACGGTGCGCGAACTGTTTGCTACCCACGGCCTCAACGAGGTCTCCTCGCTGCGCGACCTGCAGGGCATTGAGCGTGTCACCCTCGGACAGCGTGCCTGACCACACGCGCCGCAGTGGCTTTCCTTGGGTAGGTCCGCAAGGGTGAGTCCGGTTTGCGCCGGTCGCAGCCCGGCCCCTACACTTGGTCACAAGCAGAACCGACATCTGAAGGACGCAACGCCATGGACGCCAAGGAATTCATTCACAAGACCGTGACCGACCACCCCGTGGTGCTGTTCATGAAGGGCAGCGCGCAGTTCCCGCAGTGCGGCTTTTCCGGCCGCGCGGTGCAGCTTCTGAAGCAATGCGGCGTGAAGAACCTCGTGACCGTGAACGTGCTGGAAGACGAGGAGGTGCGGCAGGGCGTGAAGGACTACGCCAACTGGCCCACCATTCCGCAGCTCTATGTGAGCGGTGAGTTCGTCGGCGGCTCGGACATCATGAATGAGATGTTCCAGAGCGGCGAGTTGCAGGAGTTGCTGAAAAAGGCGGCGGCGACCGA
Source organism: Burkholderiales bacterium (assembly GCA_020248785.1). Lineage (GTDB taxonomy): Bacteria > Pseudomonadota > Gammaproteobacteria > Burkholderiales > Burkholderiaceae_F > JALHMQ01. The sequence continues at coordinate 9,102 of JADCGX010000084.1, forward strand.
GTAGCGCGGCGCACTCCAACAACGCCCGCTGCACTCACGCGACCCACGATGGCCCCGGCGTGAAGCGCATCATCGTCGCAATCACCGGCGCCTCGGGTGCGGTCTATGGCGTGCGGCTGCTTCAGCACCTGCGTGCCACCGGTGCAGTGGAGACGCACTTGCTGCTGTCCAGCGCGGGGGTGCTCAACGCGCATCAGGAGCTGGGCCTCAAGCGCGGGGACATCGAGCGGCTGGCGCATGTCGTGCACAACGTCAACGACATCGGCGCCTCGGTCGCCTCGGGCTCGTTCGACCATGCCGGCATGGTGATCGCGCCGTGCTCGATGAAGACGCTGGCCGCCTGCGCGCTGGGGCTGGCCGACAATCTGATCAGCCGGGCGGCGGACGTGTGCTTCAAGGAGCGCCGCCGCGTGATCCTGCTGGTGCGCGAGGCGCCGTTGAACCTTGCGCACATCCGCAACATGGAGAGCGTGACACTCATGGGCGGCATCGTCTTTCCGCCCGTGCCTGCGCTGTATCAGCGCCCCAAGAGCATCGAGGACATGGTGGACCACACGCTGGCGCGCGTGCTCGATCTTCTGGACATCAAGACCGAGCTCGCTCCGCGCTGGTCTGGCATTGGCAGGATCGAGGACTGAGGCTGCACTCGCCATGTGGCGTCGGCATGCCGTCAAGCGCCGTGCCGTACCGCCCTCCGCGCGTACCCCCGACGGCTGCGCGCGCCCGTCGCCACCGCACAAGCACCAAGGCCACCCACGTTTGTTGCTTCGCAGACTTCGACGCTCTGGAGCGTGTGGAAACTCACGCGCCGGCTGCCCCCCCTCTGGCGAGTCCCCAAGTCACCGGCCGACGGCGAAGCTGTGGCGACAAGCTTGAGTCAACGCCGCGTCTGCCAGACGACACGCCACGACGCCTCCGCCCCACAACTTCAGACGCAGCGTTCCGTTACCCCGCCGACCGCACCGACGACCTGGGTGACCACGCCATCACGAGTGCCGGCCAGGCGGCGATGAGATAGCCGCAGAAGAACACGAGCGACCACGCCGGCATGCTGAGGCCGAACGCGGCCCAGTCGTTGGCTAGACAATCACCACCACCGCGAAACAGCGCCGGCAGCCACTGCGCAGGCCGTGCGTTGTTCACGAGTTCGAACAGCCAGCGACTGCAGCTGGCCATGATCGGGTTCTGCGCCATCCACACGTGGTGGCTGCCCACCGCGGCACCGCTGAGAGCGGCCAATAGCGTCAGCACGCCCAGTGCGAACGACAGGCGGCCGCGCGTGAACGCCGCGCCGAGCGCCAGCGTGCCGATGATGAGATGCTGGTAGCGCTGGACGATGCACAGCGGGCAGGGGTCGAGCCCCTCGAGGTGCTGCAGGCCGACGGCCAAGACCACGCTGCCCAGGGCGGCCAGCGCGATGACGAGCCAGAGGAGTCTCTGCGTGGCAGCGCCGAGCACATGAAGCTCAGCCGACGAAGAAAGGAGTGAGGTTGCCATCGACTCGAACCCATCGACTCAAACCGCGGCGAGACAGTGTCAGCGCCACTCTCTGGTGCCGGCAGAGGGACTCGAACCCCCGACCTTCGGTTTACAAAACCGCTGCTCTACCAACTGAGCTATGCCGGCGATGGCGTGAGATGCAACTTGATCGCGCTACTTGATCCGGGTGAGCTTGGGTCGGTCGGGCGCGGGACGCGCTGGATCGGGTGGCTCCGGCGGTGTGGCATCGTTTGACGGCGGTGCGGCCACCGGCGTCACCGGCACCAGCGCAGCGCGCTCGCGCGGCGCCTCCACCGGCCGCAGGCCGGCGGGCTCTGCGGCGCTCTCCGCACCGGCATGCGCGAGCCGCGGCACATCGAACGCCATGCCCTGGCCATTTTCTCGCGCATACACCGCCACCACGCGGCCAATGGGTACGTAGACCTCGCGCGCCACGCCGCCAAAGCGTGCTTGGAAACTGATCGCATCGTTGGCGATCTGCAGTCGGTTGGTGGCCAGGGACGAAACGTTGAGCACGATCTCACCGTTCTTCACGAACTCCATGGGCACCCGCACGCTCTCGTCCACCGCGACCGCCACGTAGGGCGTGAAGCCGGCGTCCGTGCACCACTCGTAGATCGCCCGGACCAGATACGGCTTGGTGCTGACGGTGGGCGCCTGCTCGGCCATGGGTGGACTCGCGCCCCGCCGTTAGCGGCGCATCACCTTTTCGCTCGGCGTCAGCGCCTCGATGTAGGCGGGGCGGCTGAAGATGCGCTCGGCGTACTTCTGGATTGGCGCCGCGCTCTTGGGCAGGTCGATGCCGTAGTGATCCAGCCGCCACATCAGCGGCGCTATCGCGACGTCGAGCATCGAGAAGTCGTCGCCGAGCATGTACTTGTTCTTCAGCAAAATGGGGGCCAGTTGCGTCAGGCGGTCGCGGATCAGCAGCTTGGCCTTCTCGATGGCCTTCTGGTTGTTGCTGTTCTCGATCGTCTGCACGTGCACGAAAAGCTCACGCTCGAAATTGAACAGGAACAGCCGCGTGCGCGCCCGCATCACCGGGTCGGCCGGCATCAGCTGCGGGTGTGGAAAGCGCTCGTCGATGTACTCGTTGATGATGTTCGACTCGTAGAGCACCAGGTCGCGCTCGACCAGGATCGGCACCTGCCCGTAGGGATTCATCACATTGATGTCCTCGGGCTTGTTGAACAGATCAACGTCCTTGATCTCGAAGTCCATGCCCTTTTCGAACAGCACGAAGCGGCAGCGCTGCGAGAACGGGCAGGTTGTTCCGGAGTAGAGCACCATCGTTTGTCTTCCCTATTCGAGCAACAAGGGGCGGCACCGGCCGCCCCTTCGAATCATCTTGCCGCGACCACTGACCCGGTCTTCACGTGATGTTGCGCCAGTAGGTGCGGTTGAGCCACCACGCCGCCGCAGTGAACAGCAGCAAAAACACCAGCACCCACACGCCGATGCGCGTGCGGCTGGTGGCACTCGGATCGGTCACGAACGACAGGAAGGCCACCAAATCGGCCATGTCCTCGTCGAACTTGCGCGCCTGCTCGGCATCGAGCGGCTTGAAACGCGCCTCCAAACTCTCGGCCGGATGGCCCGGGAGTGGGGTGCGCGTCACGGTGGCGTTGCCGTTGACGTCATAGACGGTGACGACGCGCTCGCTGCCCTTCTCGCCATGCACCACGCGCGTGATCGTCGCCTCGCGCAGGCCCTGCTGATACCACATCACATGCGGCATGCCGATGTTCGGGTAGGCGATGTTGTTCCAGCCGGTGATGCTGCTGTTGTCGCGGTAATAGCCGCGCAGCAGCGTGAACAGGTAGTCCGTGCCCTTGTAGTCGAACGTCGTGCGCGCGCGCACGATCACCGACAGGTCGGGCGGCGCCTTGCCCAGCCAGACTTTGGCGTCCGACGGCTTCATCGCGATCTGCATCGTCTCGCCCACCTTGCGGTTGGGATCGAAGATGAGGAAGTCGCGGATCTGCCTTTCGTCCAGGCCGATTTGCGTGAGCCGGTTCCAGCGCATGAACTGCGCCGAGTGGCAGTTCAGGCAGTGGTTGGCAAAGATGCGCGCGCCGTTCTGCAGCGCTGCCAGATCCTTGGTGCGCGCAGCGGGGAATACGTCCATGGGCACGGTCACCCCGCCTGCCGCCTGGGCCAGGTTCGCGGTGCCGCCCAACCCGATGGTGACGAGCGCGGCCAGCGTGATCAGGATTCTTTTCATTGTCGTCATGCCCCGCTCAGTGCGCCACGAAGGTCACACGGTCGGGGACCGGCTTGAACTCGCCCATGCGGCTCCACCAAGGCATGAGCAGGAAGAAAGCGAAATACAGGATCGTGCCCACCTGCGAGGTGAGTTCGTTCACGGGCGACGGCGGCTGCGTGCCGAAGTAGCCGAGGACCAGGAACACCACCACGAAGGCCATGAGCAGCCAGAAGTGCCAGCCCGGCCGGTAGCGCATCGAGCGCGCAGGCGACATGTCCAGCCAGGGCAGGCCGAAGAAAATCGTCACCGAGGCCCCCATCAGCACCACGCCCCAGAACTTCGGGTCCAGCGCCACTGGAGAGGCCGGGATCATGACCAGCGCCAACGCGACGGCCGCGCCCATGGCCACGAAGCGCAGGATTGAATCGCGCCAGGTGAGGAACAGCAACACGCCGTAGGCCAGCACGCCCAGGCCCAGCACCCACATAAACGGTGCGGTGGTGGCGCGCAGGATCGAGTAGAACGGCGTGAAGTACCAGACCGGCGCGATGTGCGGCGGGGTCTGCAGCGGGTCAGCCGGGTTGAAGTTGGTCCACTCGAGGAAGTAGCCGCCCATTTCCGGCGCGAAGAACACCACCGACATGAAGGCGATCAGGAAAATCCCCAGCCAGAAGATGTCATGCACGGTGTAGTACGGGTGGAACGGGATACCGTCGAGCGGGCGGCCGTTGGCGTCCTTCTTGTCCTTGATCTCGATGCCATCCGGGTTGTTGGAGCCGACATCGTGCAGCGCCAGGATATGCGCCACCACCAGGCCAATGAGCACCAGCGGAATCGCGATCACGTGCAGCGCGAAGAAGCGGTTCAGCGTCGCGTCCGACACCACGTAGTCGCCGCGGATGAACACCGCGAGATCCGGGCCGACGAGCGGGATCGCGGCAAAGAGATTCACGATCACCTGCGCGCCCCAGAAGCTCATCTGGCCCCAGGGCAGCAGGTAGCCGAAGAACGCCTCGGCCATCAGCGCCAGGAAGATGAGGCAGCCGAAAATCCAGATCAGTTCGCGCGGCTTGCGATAGCTGCCGTACATCAGCGCGCGGAACATGTGCAGGTAGACGACGATGAAGAAGAACGACGCGCCCGTGGAGTGCAGGTAGCGGATGAACCAGCCGCCCGGCACGTCGCGCATGATGTACTCGACCGACTCGAACGCGTAGCGCGCGTCGGGCTTGTAGTGCATCGTGAGAAAGATGCCCGTCACGATCTGCAACGCCAGTACCGTGATCGCCAGGCCGCCAAAGATGTACCAGAAGTTGAAATTCTTCGGCGCGTAGTACTCGGACAGGTGCTTTTTGTACTCGGACATGAGCGTGGGCATGCGCTCGTCCACCCAGCCCAGCAGCCCTTTGTACTCGGTCTTGTGCAAAGCCATCGTCTAGCCTTCGTGCTTGCTGCCCATCCACGGGCGGTCAATGAACTACGCAGGGCCGCAAACGAAGTTGCGCGTGCGGCCCACCTGGCCCGAGGTCGGACTCAGGCCTGGTCGTCACCCACCAGTACCGTTGTGTCCGACAGGTACTTGTGCGGCGGAACTTCGAGGTTGTCGGGCGCGGGCTTAGCTTTGAACACGCGTCCCGCCAGATCGAAGGTGGAGCCATGACAGGGGCACAGGAAGCCGGGATCGGCGCCCAGCGCGATGTTGCTGCCCGCTGACAGCGGACCCACGGGCGAGCAGCCGAGGTGCGTGCAGATGCCGACGGCGACGAAGTACTCCGGCTTGATCGACCGCAGCTCGTTCTGGGCGTACTGCGGCGTCGGGTAGGCCGTGCGCTCGGACTTCGGATCAGCCACGTTCGGCGTAGCGCGCTTCACGGACTCGATCATTTCGGGCGTCCGGCGCAGGATCCACACGGGCTTGCCACGCCACTCGACGGTGCGCATCTCGCCCGGCGCGAGCACCGAGGTGTCGAACTCGACCGGAGCACCCGCCGCCTTGGCGCGCTCCGAGGGGGCGAAGGTGGAAACAAACGGGACAGCAAGGGCAGCAGCGCCAGCGCCGCCAACCGCGCAGGCGGTCACCAGCGCAGCACGCCGTTCACCGTCCGCAGGCGCGGGGGCAGTGGGGTCGGAAGACATGGACAGTCCGAAGGGAAGGAGTGAGAAGCCGGTGGCTCGCAGCCGCCAAAACCCTGAAGGTCAAGGGCCACCCGCCACATTTATCCGATTTTACTGCAAGTGCCCCTGGGACCCCGTCAGCCCTTAGCGCAGCGGAACCGATCCCGGCCCATCGGCCCGGTAGCGCCCACCGAAAACCCCAACCGCAGCCGCCGGCGCGGGCACAATCGCGCTCGGCGGTAAGCAACGCGCATTGCGATTGAACCACTCAAACGGGGAAAACAGCATGGGAATGCTCAAGGAATTCAGGGACTTCGCGGTCAAGGGCAATGTGATCGACTTGGCCGTCGGCGTGATCATCGGCGCGGCGTTCGGCCGGATCGTCGACTCGGCGGTCAAGGACCTCATCATGCCCATCATCGGCAGCTTCGGCAGCGTCGACTTCAAGGAGTACTTCGTCGTGCTGTCAAAGCCGGCCAGCTACACCGGGCCGATGACCTATGACGCCCTGACCAAGGCGGGGGTGCCCCTGTTCGCCTACGGTCAGTTCATCACGATCCTGCTGAACTTCGTGATCCTCGCGTTCATCATTTTCTGGATGGTCAAGGCGATCAACCGGGTCAAGGCAGCCGCGATCAAGGAGCAGGAGGCAACACCGGCCGCCACGCCCGAGGACGTGCTGCTGCTGCGCGAGATTCGCGACTCGCTCAAGAAGTAGTCGGGCGCCGCGCCACGGTTCACCGCATGTTGCGACGTCTCTGGCTGCTCTTCGCGCAGGCCACCACGGTGGGCCTGGCGGCGCTGTTCATCGTCGCCACGCTCAAGCCCGAGTGGCTGCGGCGCAGCCCGGTCGCACTGTCCACGCCGGTGTCGGGCAATGTGTCGATCCAGCAGGTCGCGGTGCCGCCGGCCGCGGGTCGCTCCGATCCGGCCGGCTCCTACGCGGAGGCCACCAAGCGCGCCGCGCCCGCCGTCGTGAGCATCTACACCACCAAGGAAGTGAAAGAGCGCCGTTCGCCGATCGACGATCCGCTGTTCGAACGCTTTTTCGGGCAGTCCCCGCGCAGCGGCCGCGAGTACAGCCTGGGCTCGGGCGTGATCGCGACGGCCGACGGCTATGTTCTCACCAACAACCACGTGGTGCAGGCGGCCGACGAGATCGCGGTCGCATTGCCGGACGGCCGCAGGCTGCCCGCCCGACTGATCGGCGCCGACCCGGACACCGACCTGGCGGTGCTGCGCGTGAACGCGAGCGACCTGCCCGCGATCACCTTCGGTCGCGCCGAGGCGCTCAAGGTCGGCGATGTGGTGCTCGCCATCGGCAACCCGTTCGACGTGGGCCAGACCGTGACCATGGGCATCGTCTCGGCACTGGGGCGCAACAACCTGGGCATCAATCGCTACGAGAATTTCATCCAGACCGACGCGGCGATCAATCAGGGCAACTCGGGCGGCGCCTTGATCGACGCGAACGGCCATTTGGTCGGCGTGAACACGGCCATTTACTCGCGCACAGGCGGCTCGATCGGGATCGGTTTTGCCATCCCGACCACGATCATCACGGATGTCCTGGATCAGCTGATCAAGCGGGGCAAGGTGGTGCGCGGCTACTTCGGCATCGAGCCAGAGGACATTTCGCAGGAGATCGCCGATGTCTACAAGCTGCCCACGGCCACCGGCGTGCACGTGCGCGGCGTGGTGCCGCAGGGACCGGCGGCACGCGGCGGCATCGAGCCGGGCGACATCATCGTCTCGATCAACGATCTGCGCGTGGAGAACACGCCAGGGCTGTTGAACCAGATCGCCAAGCTCACGCCAGGCAGCGCCGCGCGCGTGGTGATCCTGCGCAGCGCCAAGGAAGTGAACCTGAGCGTGACGGTGGGCGAGCGACCCGCGCCGGAGCGGCGCTAGGGCCGCGCTCTGGCGCGCCTTGATCTTCTCGAGCAGCTCGGCGGCCTTCAGCCGTGCGGCCGGTTCGCCGTGCGTGACCGCCTGCGAGTACCAGTAGAACGCCAGCGTGAGATCCCGCTCCACACCGTCGCCGTGCTCGTACATGCTGGCCACGATGTAGCAGGCGCCCTCATCACCCTGTTCGGCCGCCTTCTCGTACCAGCGCGCAGCCTCCTTGTAGTCCTTGGGTGCGCCACGGCCGAGGAAGTACTGCGTGGCGAGACTCACCTGCGCGTCGCGCCAGCCCTGCTCGGCGGCCTTGCGGTACCAAGCGGTCGCGTCGGTGGTGGACTTGGTCACGATCTCGCCGCGGTCGTACGGCAGCGCCAGCGCATGCTGAGCGCGCGGCATGCCGTTGTCGGCTGACTTGCGCAGCCAGCGCAGTCCTTCTTCCTGGTTATTGGGCACGCCATCGCCGGCCAGCAGCATCACGGCCAGGTTGAACTGCGCGGTGCGTTGGTTGCGCGCAGCAGCCGCCTTGCGGAAGAACTCGGCCGCCTTGCGCGCATCGCGCTGCTGGTACGCGGCAAAGCCCTGGGCGAGATCGAAGTCGTCGTCCGGCGCGATCTGCAACCGATCGGACGCCTGCGCGGCAAGCGGGGCCAGCGGCAGCGCCGGCACGCATAGCAGCAACAGCAGACAACGCAGGGCGCGCGGACACGGGCCAGGGGCCACGTGGCGCGCGCCCTGGTTCACGCGGTCTTCTCCGCCGCGTCAGCCGCGGCACGTGTCATGGGCGGAAACAGCTTGTCGAGGAAGGCCGAGATCAGGATACCCAACTCGAACAGCACGCACAGCGGGATCGCGAGCATGAGCTGCGAGGTGACGTCCGGCGGCGTCACGACCGCGGCGACGATGAACGCGCCGACGATGAAATACGGGCGGATCGAGCGCAGCTTCTCCACCGTGACGATGCCCAGGCGCGTGAGAACAACCAGCACGATCGGTGTCTCGAAGGTCAGGCCGAAGGCAAAGAACATTGTCAGTGCAAAGCTGAAATACGCCTCGATGTCCGGCGCGAAGTTCACCGACGAGGGCGCAAAGCTGTAGATCACCGGAAACAGCAGCCGGAACACGACGAAGTAGCAAAACGCCACGCCGGCCAGGAACATCAGAAAGCTGGACACGATGATCGGCAGCGCCAGCCGCTTCTCGTGCTTGTACAGCCCAGGCGCCACAAACGCCCACGCCTGGTAGAGCACGAACGGCAAGGCGATCACGAAGGCCACCAGCAACGTGGCCTTCAGCGGCACCATGAAGGGAGAAATGACGCTTGTGGCCAAGAGCTTGGTGCCCGGCGGCAGGGTGCTCGTCAAGGGCGCGGCAAACAGATCGTAGATCTCCTTCATGAAGAAGGTCAGCGGGATCAGGGCCACCAGCACCGCGATGGCCGAGCGCACCAGGCGCTGGCGCAACTCCACCAGATGCGAGATGAAGCCCTGCTCTTCGCCGGGGCTATCGGGGGTGTTGGGGTTGTCGCCGCTCGTGCTCATCAGGGGCTCGCGCTAGCGACGGATGCGCGGTCGGTTCACGCGCCCGCGCGGTGCGTACTTGTGGCGCGATGATGCGTGCGAGGCCGGCATTGCCAGTTGCCGCTTCAGGCGCGCGATCTCTTCGGCCAATTCATCCACCGACGGGCCCGGCTTGTAGCGCCGCGGAAACACCTGACGCTGCCAGCTCTCGCCAGCGCCTTCCCAAGAATCGTCCGTGGACGCGTTGTAATCGCTACCGGTACCCGAGTTGGTCAGGCCAGCGTCTCCGACGGTTTTGTTCAGGTCCGTCTCCAGTCCGCTGACCGCGTTCTGCACCCCCGACTGGAACGCCTGCGCGGCGTTGCGCGCTTCTTCCTGCAGCTTCTTGAGCTCGGCGAGCTCCATTTCGCGGTTGATGTCGGTCTTGACCTGGTTGACGTAGCGCTGGGCCTTGCCGACCCAGTCGCCCACCGTGCGGGCGACCCTTGGCAGGCGCTCGGGGCCGAGCACGACGAGCGCCACCGTGCCGATCAGGGCAAGTTCGCCAAAGCTGAAATCGAACATCGCGTCGAGCGTCGGAGGTCGAGCGTCACGCGTGACGATGCGCCATACGGGCGCCGGCGGTCACGCGCTAGACGCTGGACGCTGCACGAAGTCTCAGGACTTCTCTTTGGCCTGAACGTCGATCGTCTGGCCGGCGACCGACTTGGGTGGCTCCACCTGCTGACCGCCGTTGGCGGCCTGGGCATTGCCGCCCTCGGTCATGCCTTCCTTGAAGCCCTTGATGGCGCCGCCAAGGTCCTTGCCGATGTTCTTGAGCTTGCTGGTGCCAAAGACCAGGATGATCACCAGCAGGACGACCAGCCAGTGCCAAATCGAGAAACCACCCATAACGAACTCCTGAATCGTCTAGAAACGCTTCCACGGGCGCGGACCGCCCAGCACGTGAACGTGCAAGTGATAGACCTCTTGTCCGCCGTCCGGGCCGTTATTGATGACGATGCGGAAGCCGTCCGTAGCGCCTTGTTCTCGTGCCAGCCGGGGTGCGAGAGCGATCATTCTACCCAACAGGGTCTCGTGCTGCGACCCGGCCGTCATCAGGTTTTCGATATGTTCCCTGGGGATCATGAGCAGGTGCACGGGGGCTGCCGGGTGGATGTCCCTGAAGACCACGATCTCGTCGTCCTCGTAGACCTTGCCCGCCGGAATCTCGCCCTTGGCGATGCGACAGAAAATGCAGCTGTCGGTCATGGTGTCCCTCCTGATGTTCCGCGCTCAGCCCTCGCCGCGCTCGCGCGCCTCGGCCTTGCGCGCGGCCTTTTCCTCGATGCCCGAGGTCCCCGCCCGGCGCCGCAGTTCCGCGAGCACCTGCTCGGGGCGCAGGCCGTACTGCGCCAACATGACCAGGCAGTGGAACCAGAGGTCGGCGGTCTCGGCAACGATGCGCTCGGGCGCGCCGTCCTTGGCTGCCATCACCGTCTCGGTCGCCTCTTCGCCGATCTTCTTGAGCACTGCATCGGGCGCCCGGGCAAGCAGCCGGGCGACGTAGGAACTGGACGGATCGCCGCCGCGCCGGCTGGCGATGACATCGGCGAGATCCGCCAGCACGCGATCGGACGAAGGAGCGGTCATTTGCGGTAGATGAGCTCGGGATCCTTGAGCACCGGGTCCACGACGCGCCAGGCATCGGCATCCAGCACGCGATAAAAACAGCTTTCCCGCCCCGTGTGACAGGCAATCCCGCCCACCTGCGTCACAGCGTACAGCACCACGTCCCCGTCGCAGTCCAGGCGGATCTCGCCCACCGCCTGTCGATGACCGGACTCCTCGCCCTTGCGCCAGAGCTTGCCGCGCGAGCGCGAGAAGTACACCGCCTGACCGGTGCGCGCCGTCTCCTGGAGCGCCTCGCGGTTGGCCCAGGCAACCATCAGCACACGCTGCGTGGATGCGTCCTGCGCGATGACGGTCACCAGACCCTGCGCATCGAAGCGCACCGCGTCAAGCCAATCGCTCATCTGGCAGCCTTCAGCTTCACTGCGCACCGCTCAAGGTACCGGCGCGACGCTGACGGCCCAGCGGTCGGAGCGCGGCAGCCAGCCATCGATCGAAAACGCGACCATGACGGCGCGACCACTGACACGCTCCGCGCCCACGGAACCAAAGAAGCGCGAGTCGAAGCTGGCGTCGCGGTTGTCTCCCATGACGAAGACGTCGCCAACGGGCACCAAGTACGGCGCGAACGACACGCGCCCGGCCGGGCCGACCGCGCTACCGTTGCGATACAACACGCCATCGCGGGCGGCGATCCGGTCGCCGCCGACCGCCACGATGCGCTTGATCAGGCGCGTGCCGTCGTCGGGCGAGGCAAGCGTGACCACGTCGCCCACCTGGGGCGCGGCGCGCTCGGCCAGCCGCAGGTCGGTGAACGGCAGCCGCCATGCGTAGGCGTGCTTGTTGACGACGACCCGGTCGCCGACCAAGAGCGTGGGTTCCATGGATTCGCTGGGAATGTGATACCAGTCGGCATAGGCCGAGCGGAACGCGAACATCCCGATCAGAAACAGAACCAGCCCCAGGTACTCACGCATCAGCCGGCGCGCGGCGGCCGCGCTCATGGTCGTCTTCATGTGGTCCTCATGGGAATGCCTTGTGCGGCGAGGAAGCGTTTGGCATCGCGCACCGTGAACTCGCCAAAATGAAAGATCGAGGCGGCAAGCACCGCATCGGCGCGCCCGCGTGTCACGCCATCGGCCAGATGCTGCAGAGTGCCCACGCCGCCGGAGGCGATCACCGGCACCGGCACCGCATCGGCCACCGCCCGCGTGAGTTCCAGGTCGAAACCCGCCTTGGTGCCGTCGCGATCCATGCTGGTCAGCAGGATCTCGCCAGCACCCAGTGAGGCCACGTGACGCGCCCAATCGACCGCGTCCAGCCCTGTGGGCTTGCGGCCGCCGTGCGTGAAAACCTCCCAGCCCTGGGCCGGGTCGTTGGCGTCGCGTCGCCGCGCGTCCACCGCCACCACGATGCACTGCGACCCAAAGCGGGCCGTAGCCTCGGCCACCAGCGTCGGCGTCTGCACGGCAGCGGTGTTGATGGAGATCTTGTCGGCACCGGCATTGAGCAGGCGCCGCGCGTCCTCCACCTGGCGCACGCCGCCACCGACGGTCAGCGGAATGAACACCTGCTCGGCCACGGCCTCGATCACGTGCAGGATGATGTCGCGCTCGTCCGAGGAGGCCGTGATGTCGAGGAAGGTGAGTTCGTCCGCGCCCTGCTCGCCATAGCGCTTGGCGATCTCCACCGGATCGCCGGCGTCGCGCAGTTCCACGAAATTGACGCCCTTGACCACGCGGCCGGCGGTCACGTCGAGACAGGGAATGATGCGTTTGGCGAGCATATGTGGGGCGCTTTGCGTGCACGTGCGATTCGCGCAGCGAATCGCGTACATCTCAAGGCGAATCAGCAAGCGCCTGCGCCGCCTTGAAGTCGAGCGTGCCTTCGTAGAGCGAGCGGCCGAGGACAGCGCCTTCGATACCGTCCTCCTCGACCGCGCACAGCTTTTCGATGTCGGTGATATCGCGGATGCCCCCGCTGGCAAGTACGGGGATCTTCACTGCGCGCGCCAGCTCCACCGTGGCCTCGATGTTCACCCCGGTGAGCATGCCGTCGCGGCCGATGTCGGTGTACAGCAAGGCGTCCACGCCATAGTCCTCGAACTTCTTCGCCAGATCCACCACGTCGTGGCCGGTGAGCTTGCTCCATCCGTCTGTGGCGACCTTGCCGCCCTTGGCGTCGAGCGCCACCACCACATGCCCGCCAAAGGCGCTGCACGCGTCCTGCAGGAAGCCGGGATTCTTGACCGCCGCGGTGCCGATCACGACATAACGCACACCGTCGTCGATGTAGCGCTCGATGATGTCGAGATCGCGCAGACCGCCGCCCAGCTGGATCGGCACGTCCTCGCCCACCGCCGCGACGATCTTGCGAATGATGGGCTCGTTGACCGGCTTGCCGGAGCGCGCGCCGTTCAGATCGACGATGTGCAACCGCCGCGCGCCGAGCGCGACCCAGTGCCGCGCCATCGCGACCGGGTCTTCTGAGAACACGGTCGCGTCGTCCATGTCGCCCTGGCGCAGGCGCACGCAGCGGCCATCCTTCAGGTCGATCGCGGGGATCAACAGCATCGGCAGCTCATGGGTGGTCGTGGGACCGCAGGCTCGGGGGGGGGGGGGGGGGGGGGGGGG
>JADCGX010000085.1 GCA_020248785.1 Burkholderiales bacterium
AAACCCAGATGCTCATCGACCTGGCGCAACAGCAGCAGGCCGCCGTCGCTGCTCAAGTCTGCGCCGCTGAAGTCCGCCTCGATGCGGCGACGACCCAGGCGGCCGAAGTCGATCTTGTTTTGCGTACACTTTGGCCTCGGCGATCCTCGGTTGTCTGCAGGCTTCGTTCTCCTCTGACAACGCGCGTAAGCACGAGTCCGCTGACCTCATGCTCGTGAAAAGTCCGGGCTACCCGGCCGCGGCCAGTGCTGGCGCGGCGATCAGCGCCGAGGCCGGCTGCGGCACGCCGTACAGGTAGCCCTGCACCAGCGTCACGCCCTCGCGCCGCAGCGCAAAGGCCTGCGCCTCGGTCTCCACGCCCTCGGCCAGCAGCTCGATCTCCATGCTGCGGGCCAGTGCCGTGATCGCCCGCAGCATCGCCCGCGACCGTGCGCCCCCCGGTAACTCCGACACGATGCTGCGGTCGAGCTTCAGCCGCTGCACCGGCAGGCGCAGCGCGTGCGCCAGGCTGGAATGGCCGGCGCCGAAATCGTCCAGCGCCAGGCGCACGCCCATGGCGCGCAGGGCCGCAAGCTGCGGTCCCACCGCATTGAGGTCGCGGATCGCGATCGCCTCGGGGATCTCGATCTCGATCCGCCCGGCTTCCAGCCCGCGCGCGACCAGGGCGACGCCCAGCCGGCCCGGGAAGGTCGGGTCGGCCAACGAGTCCGCGGTAACGTTGATGGCGATCGCCGGCGGCAGGCGGGGCCGGCCCAGCCAGGCGGTTGCCTGGTCCAGCGCGAGCGCGATCACCCGATCATCGAGCGCGCGGGCGCGGCCCATGGCGACCGCCGCCCCCACCAGTTCCATCGGCGAGACGCGGCCCAGGCGCGGGCTATCGAAGCGCAGCAGCGCCTCGGCGCCCGCCAGCGCGCGGGTGCGGATGTCGCATTGCGGCTGCCAGGCCAGATGCAGGCGAGCACCCGCGCTGCCGGGGTCGAGCAGCGCCTCGCGCAGCTCGACGCGCAGCTGCTCGGCGCGGAATTCGGCCGCGCCAAGCTCCTCCGAGTAGGCCAGCACGGCGCTGCGGCCGCTGCGCTTAGCCTGGTAGAGCGCGAAGTCGGCGTGGCGCAGCAGCCGCGCGGGCTCGCGCACGCCGGCGCAGGTGAAGGCCAGCCCCATGCTGCAGCCGAAGTCGAGCGTGCTGCCCTCGATCGCGCAGGGGGCGGTGATCGCGCCGTGCAGCCGCCGGGCGAGCCCGAAGGCGGTGTCGCCGCCGACGCCGCGCAGCACGATCGCGAACTCGTCACCGCCCAGACGGCAGACCGTGTCGGACGGGCGCACGGCGGCGCGCATGCGGCCTGCCACCTCGGCCAGCAGAGCATCGCCCACCGCGTGGCCGTGCAGGTCGTTGACCTGCTTGAAGCGGTCGAGGTCGGCCAGAACCAGCGTCGTGCCCGCAGGGTCAGACGCGGCCTCGGCCAGGGCGGCCTGGAACGCGGCGCGATTGCCGAGGCCGGTCAGTGGGTCATGCCGGGCCAGGTGCGTGATCTGCGCCTGGGCCGCCTTGGCCGCGCTGATGTCGAGCGCGAAGCCGGCGACCACGCCGCTGGGCAGGCGCTTCTTGACCACGTGCATCCAGCGGCCGTCGGGATAGAGGCGATCGAGCGGGGTGCCGTCGGCGGCCTCGTGCGCGGCCAGCCGGCGGGCTAGCTCGGCCTCGACCTCGTGCGGGTGGGTCGCCTGCACGGCCACGCGCATGATCGCCTCGTAAGTCAGCGGCCGTGGCAGGCTGGCGAAGCTGGCCTTGTGGAGGTCCTGGTAGGCGTCGTTGTGCAGCAGCAGGCGGCCATCGGGGGCGAAGGCGGCGAACTGGCACGGCAGCAGCTCGATCGACTGGGTCAGGACGGCGGTCATGGCGCGCTCGCGCGCGGCGTAGCGGCGGGCGCGAATCCAAAGCGCCAGCAGCGCGGCCGAGCCGAAGACCAGGGCAAGGCTTACAGCCGGCCAGAGCCATTGCGCCGCGCCGGGCAGGGTGTTGTCCATGACGGCATCCTGGGACAGACCGATTGACTCGGATCCGAGAGATAGATTGAACCTAGGTTACTGCCAGCATGCAGCAAGAAAAGGCAGTTTTTCAGGTTGAAAAACCAAATCAAAGACGAAAGAGTGAGCACTGGACCAAGTCGTCGATACCGTGCAAGAGAAAGTGCAGAAGGCGGTGGAGATCGTCGAGGTGGATGGATTTTCTTGCTGCGACTTCCTTGTTCTGTGCAAGGAAGATCAGTGCATGACGCCGGCGTAGACATTCGGGAAGTGGCGCTCGCGCAGGTACATGGTGGACCCCATGACCTTGCACCCGTGGTCGCTGACGCGCCAGCGTCGGGTGCGCGGGATCTTGGCGATCAGGCCTTGCGCATGCAGTCGCCTGAAGCGGCGGCCAACCTTCGCACTGGCCTTCCTTGGGACGAGCAAACGCCCTTGGGATCGACTTGTGACGACCCTGCGATCAACCAGGCGATCACCCAAGGTTCATCGGCGCCTTCATCTTCGGCTGCCCCTCGATCATCGCGGTGGTCATCAACTACGTGAAACGCAG
>JADCGX010000086.1 GCA_020248785.1 Burkholderiales bacterium
AACTGCCGCAGCGAGCCCTGGCCGCTGTCGTTGGTGTTGACGATGACGTTGAAGGAGAAGCCGAAGTCCACCCCGCCGACGTTGCTGCTGCCGACCTGGACGGTGCTGATGCTCTGCGCGGTGGTGCTGGCGGTGGTGAGCGCGGCCAGCGTGGTGCTGCCGTTGCCGGCGTCGGCCAGCCGGGGGCTCTGGCCGCCGATGCGGCCGGTCACGGCGCTGACGGTGCCGCTGCTGGCGTCGGTGCGGAAGGTCTGCACCGGCAGCAGTGCCGCGCTGTAGCCGGCGCGCGCCGAGCTCACCGAGCCGTTGACCACCCGCACCGTGTAGCTGCCGGCGCTCCGGCCCGAGAACGTGTAGGCGCCGGCGCTGTCGGTGGTGGTGGCGGCCAGGAAGCTGCCGGCGCTGTCGTACAGCTCCACCCGCGCGCCGGGGCGGCCGCTGCCGCCGGCGGCCAGCGCCGTGGCGCGGTCGCGGCCGGCGCCGCCGCTGTAGTTCACGTCTTCAAACACCGTGCCGGAAATGGAGCCGGCGAGCACCTCGTACACGTACACGGCCCCGCTCTCACCGGCGCTGTTGTTGGCCTGATTGCCGTTGATGCCGGTGGCGGCGCTCGCCTCCGCCGCGGCGCCCACCGCCAGCGTGCTGCCGTCGGCCGACAGCGCGACGGCAATGCCGAACCAGTCGCCCGCATCGGTATTGCTCGCCTTCACATAGGCCCGTTGGTTCCAGGTACTGCCGCTGCGCGTGTAGACGTACACGGCCCCGCTCTCAATGGCGCTGTTGTTGGCCTGATTGCCGTTGATGCCGGTGGCGGCGCTCGCCTCCGACGCGGCGCCCACCGCCAGCGCGCTGCCGTCGGCCGACAGCGCGACGGCATATCCGAAGTAATCATATGCGTCGGTATTGCTCGCCTTCACATAGGCCTGTTGGTTCCAGGTGCTGCCGCTGCGCGCGTAGACGTACACGGCCCCGCTGCTTTCGGCGCTGTTGTTGGCCTGATTGCCGTTGATGCCGGTGGCGGCGCTGTGCTCCAGCATGGCGCCCACCGCCAGCGTGTTGCCGTCGGCCGACAGCGCGACGGCAACGCTGAAGAAGTCGCCCGCTTCGGTATTGCTCGCCTTCACATAGGCCTGTTGGCTCCAGGTGCTGCCGCTGCGCGCGTAGACGTACACGGCCCCGCTGCTTTCGGCGCTGTTGTTGGCCTGATTGCCGTTGATGCCGGTGGCGGCGCTGTCCTCCATATAGGCGCCGACCGCCAGCGTGCTGCCGTCGGCCGACAGCGCGACGGTATACCCGAAGTAATCATATGCGTCGGTATTGCTCGCCTTCACATAGGCCTGTTGGTTCCAGGTACTGCCGCTGCGCGTGTAGACGTACACGGCCCCGCTATCAATGGCGCTGTTGTCGGCCTGATTGCCGTTGATGCCGGTGGCGGCGCTGTCCTCCATATAGGCGCCGACCGCCAGCGTGCTGCCGTCGCCCGACAGCGCGACGGCTCGGCCGAACCTATCTCCGAAGTCGGCATTGCTCGCCTTCACATAGGCCTGTTGGCTCCAGGTACTGCCGCTGCGCGTGTAAACGTACACGGCTCCGGAGCCCTCACCCGCGGCGCCCACCGCCAGCGTGCTGCCGTCGTCCGACAGCGCAAGGTCATTGCCGAAAACAGAGCCCGAGCTGCTATTGCTCCCCTTCAAGTACGCCTGCTGGACCCAGGTGCCGCCGCTGCGCGTGTAGACGTACACGGCCCCGCTCCCAGGGGCGCTGTTGTCGGCCTGATTGCCGTTGATGCCGGTGGCGGCGCTCGCCTCCCCATAGGCGCCCACCGCCAGCGTGCTGCCGTCGGCCGACAGCGCGACGGCAGAGCCGAAAAAGTCGCCCCAATCGGTATTGCTCGCCTTTACATACGTGATCGAGTTGTAGACGCCGCTTAGACCAAACGCATGGCGTATGCCGATGACCGCCAGCGTCAGCCCCAGGACAGCGGCGGCCAGCCATAGCCACCGCCGCCGGCGGTGCGCGGTCGAGGCGAGTTGAAGAGGAATCGATGCGCGCATGGGGAGGCCGTGAGGCGACGCGTCGGCCCAGAGGCATGCTGCCGATACTCGGCGCCGGGCTATCGCCGGAAAAGCGGCGCTGCGGTGCCCGTTAGCGGCAGCTATAGGCAGGCGCAGCGGCCGACGGGTCCTTGCAGACCTCGACGCGCGCCCGCATCTGCCGCTCGGTGCGTTCGGCGCTGTGCGTGGAGCAAGCGGGTCGGTGAACGTTGGGCGGGCACGGCCATGGCATAAGCGGCGCGCAGGCAAAGCGCGCAAGTGCCCACGGTCGCTACCAAGAGCACGACACGATCGGCCAATAAGACGCGCGCTGGCCTTTCTGTTCGGCCACGCTGGCCGAGTGGGCGACGCCGCGGCGGTTAGTCTGGGCGCGGTCAGGCGTGTCGCGACTGGGGCCGATTTCGCCCGTGTTGCTTCGGAACTTGTGTGTCGGAGTACTAGCGGCAGGCGTACGACGGCGCGGGGGCGCTGGGGTCCTTGCAGACCTCGATTCGCCCTTCAATCTGGCGCTCGACGTAGTCGATCCCGCCGGGGGAGCCGCTGGAGGCGGTCACCGTCACCACGTACTGCGCAACCCGCTGCACGCCCTCTTCGTGGTAGTTGGGCACGGCGCTCCAGGCCGGGAAGCGGGAGCAGTCGACCCGGACGGTGAAAGCGGCGAACTCGGCGGGCAGGGCGAGCGTGGTCGGCGCGGCGAAGCAGTTGCGTGGCGAATCGGCCGGGCCCAGGGTGTTCTGCGGATCGAGTAGCGTGAAGGTGGCCCATTGCACCCCCGCCTGCGCCGTCGCGTGCGCCCGCACGCCCTGCACAGCCACCGCCGTGGTGGCCTGCGCGCCCATCGTGAAGTTGACCGCAAAGCCGGCGAAGGCCGCCATCACCACGAGAAGGAAAATGGCCGTGATGAAGGCGAAGCCCGTCTGACCGGACTCGGGATTCCGGATTCTCGATTCCGGGAAAGACGACGCCAGATAGCTGAGGTCGTGGCGACCGCTCGTCGCGGAGCCCAGGCTGCGCACGCACGCGCGCCGCCTTTGAATCACGAATCCAGAATCCAGAATCCGTCTCATGGCGAATTGGGCAGGAACACCTGCGCGTAAACCGAGGTGGTTTCGGTGGTACCGACGGTGAGCGTCAGCGCCACGCCATTGCTGTTGGCGAGCACGGGGCCGAGGCTGAAGATGCAGGCGCTCACGTTGTCGAGCACCAGGCTGCGGGTGGCGCCGGCCAGGGGTGCGGCGTTCAGGTTGGTGGGCTGGACCGCGCTGAGCGCGTAGCCCTCGATGCGCTGCAGCCGCCCGCTGCCGTTGGCGCCAGGCGTGCAGGCGTAGGTGACCGGTGTGCGCACGATGAAGAAGCGGCGCTCGGGCGACTCCGCTGGCCAGGCGTCGGCGGCGGCGAAGGCGAGGGTGGACGCCGTGCCCGCTGCTGTGGTGACACTGCGGCGGTTGCTGCCCTCGTACACATCAAACGGCGCAAAGCCGAGGTTGTAGATAACGAGCTGCGCATTCGCGGGAACGGTCACCGGGCGACCCAGCACCTGAAACTGCGTATCGAGTGGGTCGGCGACGTCGAGCGTGTCGGTGCCAGTCACCTCCGCGCCGCTGGAAGCGGCGGCCCGATACCGCCCCGCGTCGAGCACCGGCACCAGCTCGAGGAACGTGGTGCCGCCGCTCGTGCTCACCCGCACCGAGTTTGGCAGCGCGCCCTGCAGCTCGCGTGTGAGCCGGCGCAAGGTGGTGTCGGCAGCATCGGTGAGTTGCGCGCGCGCAATGGTGTCGAAGTAGGCGCGCACCGGCCCCCCGATGAACACCGCCACGGTCGCACCCAGGATGCCGAGCATGGCGATGACGATCACCAGCTCGACCAAGGTGAAGCCATTTTGGGATTGAGGATTGAGGATTGAGGCTTGAGTGGAGCACCGGCGACGACCGTCCTCGCGCTGCGCAGCCCAAGTGACTTCGCTTCCAGCAGGCGCAGGCGCGGCACGACTCAATCGTCCAAGCTCAATCCTCAATCCTGTCATTGCAGCCTCGCCTTGAAGCCGCTGAGCGCGAGCGTCGAACCGTCCGGGGCGGTGACCGTCACCGTCACCAGCCAGCCACCATTGGATGGCAGGCCGTCGAAGCCTTGGGCGCGCACGCTCACGCTGGCGCTGTACGCGGACAGGCCGGGCACGGTGCTGCCGTCGGCGTTGACCACGCCCGTCATGCTGTAGCCGTCGTAGTCGTTGATGTTGTCAAACGGCAGCGTGGGCGAGGTGCGCGTCTCGCCTGCTTCGGGGCCGAGCGTGTCGGCGCCGCCGTCCGGGTCCGTGCTGCCGGCGGGCTGGCTCAGGATTTCTTGCAGCAGCGACTCGGCAATGGCGAGCGACTGGCGCGTCAGCACGGGGTCGCTGCTGCGCAGTGCCGAGACGGCGAGCAGATTGACGACCGAGGTCAGCGCGATCGACACGATCACGATGAACAGCACCACTTCGATGAGCGTGGCGCCGCGCTGGCCGGCTCCGCCCGCGGTGGTGCCGTGGCGCGCGGGATCAGGGCCGGCGTACATAGCCCGAGTCCTGTTCGACGATGACCGCGAACGCCAGGCCGGCGGCGGTGGTGGCGCGCAGCTCCAGGTTGGCGGCCAGCGATGGCCGTCCCAGTGCGTCGATGCTGAACTGACTCACCGCACTGGTGAGCGCCACGCGTGCCGGCGCGCTGATGTCGAGCGTGCCAAGGTCGGGTGCGGCCAGTGGCTGCGCGCAAGTGATGGCCGCATCAAAGCAGGCGCGCACACGGCCGGCCGCCGCGTCGATGTTCACGTACACCAGGCGTCTCTGCGCCACCGCCGTCTTCTGCGCCCAGCGCAGCGTGGCGGCGACCTGCTCGGCAAAGCCTTGTGCCAGTGCATCGTCTCGCTCCATCAGTCGCGGCAGCGCCGTGAACGACAACACGGCCACGAGCAGGATCACGATCACGAGTTCGACCAGCGTGAAGCCGCGCACGGCGGCCGCAGGGCCTGCGGGCGGGCGCGCTGAGCGCGGCAATGAGCTGTGCATTGAGCCACACGGCGAGCGGCGCGGTGAGCGACCCATAGAGCGGCCGGTCAAGCAACCCGTCAAGCGACCCGTCAAGCAACCCGTCAAGCGACCCGTCAAGCGACCCAGCGAGCGGCGCGTTGACGGGTGAGGAGTGTTGTGCGGGACCATCAATGCAAAGGGCCGCCACAGCGCACTGGGCGGCCCGATCAGATTGCGGCGGTTGGCTGTGCTCTCAGCAACCGTCCACGTTCAGTGCGACCGTCGGCGCCGTGACCGCGCCACCAACGCCAGCGATGGCCGACGTGTAGACGATGTTGCACGCACCCGAGGCGCTGTTGATGCCGATGGTCAAAGCCTGGTTGTCGCCGGTGCCGCCGCCACTGAGTGTCACCTTGTCGCGCGTCACGTCAATGCCGGCGGCCGCGACGATGCCGGCAGCCGTGGCCTCGGGATAGCCGAGATGGGTCTGCACGGTGAGGCCGTCCATCACCACTTCGCTCTGTGCGGTGTTGTCAGTGGCGGCCACTGCATTGCGCACCAAGGCGGCGGCGCGCGAGATCTGGGCCGCGGCGCGCACCGAGCCGCCGATCGCCTCGGCCTTGGCGCGGCGCGCGTCCGAGCCCAGGTCGATGAAACGTGGCAGCGCCACGGCCGAGAGAATGCCGAGGATGAGAATCACGATCACCAGCTCAACCAGGGTAAAGCCGGCCTCACGCTTGAGCTTGTTCTTCTCGCGCACGAAGTTCTGCATGACACGTCCTTCCGGCGGCAGCGCCGTTTTCGTTGACTGGCCGGTCGCGGCCGGTCCCTTGCCTTGTTATCGACCCAGTGTGAGCGGCCATGAGGCGGCGTGATGCGCCAAGAATCGGTGCCTTGATCGTCCAAATCGACGCGCGGCCTGGTTCTTCAGCGACGCAAGGCCAAGCGCGATAGGTCCCACAGCGGCAGGAACACGCCCAGAGCAAACACGAGGATCGAGCCACCCAGAACGAGAATCATCAGCGGCTCGATCTTGGCGGCCAGGTCCTTGACGGCGTGGTCGACCTCGCGCTGATAGTGATCGGCGACTTCGTTCATCATCTCGCCCAGCGAGCCCGTCTCCTCGCCCACCGCGATCATCTGCAGGATGGTCGGCGTGAAGACCCCGGTGGCGCGCGCTGAGCGTGCCAGTGACTCGCCGCGCTCGGCGGCCAGCTTCATGTTGGCAATGCGCTCGGACAGCCAGATGTTGCCGGTGGTGCCGTTGGCCACATCGAGCGCCAGCACGACCGGCACGCCAGCGTCCAGCGCCAGGCCGAAGCTCTTGGTAAAGCGCGCCAGCGACGCTTTTCGCACCAGGCTGCCGATGATTGGCAGCCGCAGCTGCAGGCTGTCCCACACGCGCCGGCCGGCAGGCCGGCGCAGCGCGCTGATGACGCCGGCCACCAGCAGCCCCCCGCCCAGCGGCAGCACCGGCCAGTAGTTGACCATCGCATCGGAGATCGCCACCAGCACCTTGGTAATGGCAGGCAGCTCCGCCTTCATGCTCTTGTAGACCTTGGCAAAGGACGGGATCACGAACAGATTCACCGCGACCAGCGCCGCCAGCGCGGTAGCAATCACAAAGGCCGGGTAGCGCAGCGCGCTTCGTACGGCGGCGCGGTTGTCGCGCTCGAAGGCCAGCTGAACCGCCAGGCCGCGGAACACTTCCGGCAGCCGGCCCGTGGTCTCGCCCACGCGCACCATGTTGATGACGTAGTCGTTGAACAGCGGCTGCTGCCGCAGCGAGGCCGACAGCTCGCGCCCGGCCTCGAGCTGCTCCCGCAGTGCTGCCAGGATGCGCGTGAAGCGGCCGTTGGTGCTCGATTCTTCCAGCCCTTTGAGCGCGCGCAGCAGCGGCACGCCGGCCTTGAGCAGCGTGGCCATCTGGCGGCAAAAGAGATACATGTCGAGCAGTCCGACCGGCGGCTCGAACAGCCGCTTGAGCGAGCCCGCCGCCGCGCCCGACATGTGCGGCTCGGCACGGATCAGCAGCAGGCCCTGCGCCGTCAGCGTCTCGGCCAGCGCGTTGGTGTCGTTGCTTTCGAGCACGCCGTCGATGCGCGCACCGCCGGCATCACGCGCGGTGTAGGCGAACTGCGGCACTCAGTGCTCCGCGATGCGGTGGCGTGCGGCAGCCATGCTCAGGGTGCCAGCGGCTTGCTCTGTGGGTCGACGTCGGCCGTTTCAGCGGGCTCGGCATTTTCGCCAATCTCACCAACGGTGCCGATCAGCCGCATCGCCTCGCGCGGCGTTGTCTTGCCCGCGAGTGCGAGATCGCACACATGGCGCGCCAGAGAAAGCTCGCCGATCTGCTTGCGCGCCGCACTCATATAGGCCACGGTGTCTTCGCTGGCCAGCGCGGTGACGACCTCGGGTGTCATCTCGAGCAGTTCGTACACGCCCAGCCGGCCGGCGTAGCCGGAGCCGTTGCAATTGGCGCAGCCCATGCCATGGCGCAGGCCGCTGAAGCCGGCACCGGGCACGACCGAGTTGAGCAGTGCGCTCTCTTGCGGCGTGGGCGCGTGCGGCTGCGCGCACTCGGTGCAGACGGCGCGCACCAGGCGCTGCGCCAGCACCAGGCGCAGCGAGGTGGCCACCAGATAGCGCGGCGCGCCCATGTCGAGCAGGCGGGTCGGCGTGGAGGCTGCATCGTTGGTATGCAGGGTCGAGAGCACCATGTGGCCGGTCATGGCGGCACGCAGGCCTGTGTCCACCGTCTCGCGGTCGCGCATTTCGCCCACCAGCACGATGTCCGGGTCCTGACGCAGCGTGGAGCGCAGCACCGTGGCAAAGCTCAGCCCAATCTTCTCGTTGACCTGCACCTGGTTGATGCCCGGCAGGCGGTATTCGACCGGGTCCTCCACCGTGATGATCTTGTTTTGTGGTGAGTTGATGGTCGCCAGCGCGCCATAAAGGGTGGTCGTCTTGCCAGAGCCGGTGGGGCCGGTGACCAGCAGCATGCCCTGCGCCTGCTGCACAAACTCGCGCACGCGGCTGGCAACACCCGCGGGCATGCCGAGCTTGTCGAGCGCTAGGAACTGCGAGTTCTGCGACAGCAGACGCAGTACGGCCGACTCGCCATATTGCGTCGGCATGGTGGAGATGCGGATGTCGACCGACTGGCCGCGCACCTTGGCATTGAAGCGGCCGTCCTGCGGCAGGCGGCGCTCGGCAATATCGAGCCCGGCCATCAGCTTCAGGCGCTGCACCACGGCCGGTGCAATGCGG
This sequence comes from Burkholderiales bacterium, assembly GCA_020248785.1. GTDB lineage: Bacteria > Pseudomonadota > Gammaproteobacteria > Burkholderiales > Burkholderiaceae_F > JALHMQ01. The sequence continues at coordinate 8,326 of JADCGX010000086.1, forward strand.
CTTTCGGCCTCGGTGTGCAGCATCAGCGCGCCGTCCACCCGAAAGCGGATCTGCAGCTTGCGCTCCTGCGGCTCCACGTGGATGTCCGAGGCGCGCCCGCGCAGCGCGTCCTCGAACAGCGAGGCCAGCAGCTTGGCCACCGGCGCCTCATCCACCTGCGCATTGGCCGAGGCCGGCGCCGGCGCGGCGTTGGTGAACTCGGCGCGCATTTCGAGCTCGAGCTCCTTGGCCAGGCCCAGGATCTCGTCGTTCTTCACGTGCAGGCGGTCGAGTGCGGCACTCAGCCGCGTCTCGGTCACCACCACCGGCTTGATCTCGCGGCCGATCAACCGCTCCACGTCATCGAGCGACTGAAAGTCGGTCGGGTCGGCCACCGCCAGCCGCACCACGCCGCTCAGTTGCGAGATCGGCAGCGCGCGATAGCGGCGCGCCTGCGTCTCGGTGAGCAGCTTGGCGGTGGGCAGGTCAATCAGGTCGAGCGTGAGGTCGACAAACGGCAGGCGCAGCTGCTGCGCCAGCGCGCTGGCGATCGATTGCTCGGTCGCGATGCCGTCTTCGATCAGGATGCGGCCCAGCCGTCGGCCGCTGCGCTTCTGCTCCGCCAGCGCCACTTGCAGCTGCGCCGCCGTGATGACGCCCTGCGCAGCCAACAGATCGCCCAGCCGCAGCGTGTCGCGCGCGCGTGCACCGGCCGCGGCGCGTTGCACTGCTGGGTATTCGTGGACGAGGTCGAGCTTCATGGGCAGTTGACGGATGAGTGCGGAGGATGATGCCGCGGACGCCGTGCTGCCGATCCGGCAAGTTGTGGCGGGAAAGGCGGTCAAATGAGTTGCGGCGGGCAGGCGGGCAGGGCCGCGTCCGGGCGGCCCCGGAGGGCAGCGTCAGTGCGGCATCAGCGGCTGTCTGGCTAGACTCCCGAGTCCATTTGAGGAGACGCCATGCACAAGGACATCATTTCGACCCCCAACGCCCCCGCCGCCATCGGCCCGTACTCGCAGGCGGTGAAGACCGGCCTCGTGGTGTTTCTCTCGGGCCAGATCGGCCTCGACCCGCAGACCAAGGAGCTGGTGTCGCAAGACTTCGAGGCGCAGGTGCGACAGGCCTTCAAGAACATGGCGGCGGTGGCGCAGGCAAGCGGCGGCTCGCTGGGCGATGCCGTGAAGCTCACGCTGTTTCTCACGGACCTGAGCAAGTTCGCAAAGGTCAACGAGATCATGGCCGAGGTGATGCCGCAGCCGTATCCGGCGCGCTCCACCGTCGGCGTGGCGAGCCTGCCCAAGGGCGCGCAGTTCGAGGTGGAAGCGATTTTGGTGATCAGTGATCGGTGATCTGTGATCGGTGAGCAGGGGGCGGTCGTCTGTGCGCCGTGATCGGCACCTGCGCCTTGCGGCCGCTCGTCATCTGAGCCGCTGACATGGCTCGTCCCATGGCAAGCAAGAAGCGCGTCAATCCAGCGTCGGCCAACCGATCACCGATCACGGGGCACCGATCACTTTTTGCAAGGCTTGGGCTCGCGTCCGACTGGGACTTCGTCCTGCACTTGCCGCTGCGCTACGAGGACGAGACGCGCATCACGCCGATTGCCGACCTGCAGCCTGGCGTGGAGGCGCAGGTCGAGGCGGTGATCGAGCATTGCGAGGTTGCCTCTCGCGGTCGCCGCCAGTTGCTCGCCCGCGTGCGTGATGACAGCGGCGAGCTGCTGCTGCGCTTCCTGCACTTTTATCCATCCACGCAAAAGCAGCTGGCCGAGGGCAAGCGTGTGCGCCTGTATGGCAGCGTGCGCGGTGGCCTGATGGGCGTGGAGATGGTGCATCCGCGCGTGCGCGTGGCCGATGACACCGCGGCGCTGCCGCAGCGGCTCACACCCGTGTACCCCTCGACGGAAGGTGTCTCGCAGGCGAGCTTGCGCCGGCGCATTGCGCAGGCGCTGCAGAACATCACCGTCACCGATACGCTGCCGCAATCGCTGCGCACGCGATACCGGCTGCCCGAGTTGGCGCCCGCGCTGCGGGGGTTGCACAACCCGCCGGCCGATGCGGACCAGGCCGCGCTGTCGGAGCACCGCCATCCGTTGTGGGCGCGCGTGAAATTCGACGAGCTGCTGGCGCAGCAACTGAGCCTGCGCATCGCTCGGGCCAAGCGCGCACAGCAGCGGGCGCCGCGGCTCGCGGCCACGGGCGACCTCACGCAGCGCCTGCTGGCAGCGCTGCCGTTTGTGCTGACCGGCGCCCAGCAGCGCGTGTGGCGTGAGCTGGAAGTGGACCTTGCGCGTGGCCGACCCGCGCATCGGCTGGTGCAGGGCGATGTCGGCAGCGGCAAGACGGTCGTCGCCGCGCTGGCGGCCACGCGCGCGATCGAGGCCGGCTACCAGGCGGCGCTGATGGCGCCCACCGAGATCCTGGCCGAGCAGCACTTTCGCAAGATCGAGCAGTGGCTGGCACCGCTGGGCGTGGAGATCGCATGGCTGGCGGGCAAGCTCAAGCCGGCGGACAAGCGGGCGGCGCAGGCGCGCGTTGCCAGTGGCGCCGCCCAATTGCTGGTCGGCACCCACGCGCTGATTCAGGACAAGGTGGAGTTCGCGCGGCTCGGCCTGGCGATCGTGGATGAGCAGCATCGCTTTGGCGTGGCGCAGCGGCTCAAGCTGCGCAGCGGTGCGGCTGGCGCGGCCGGCGCTGCTGTAGCCGATACCGGGCAACCGCACCTGGTCATGCTTTCGGCCACGCCGATCCCGCGCACGCTCGCCATGAGTTTCATGGCGGATCTGGATGTGTCGACCATCGACGAGTTGCCGCCCGGTCGCACGCCGGTGCAGACCAAGCTGGTGGCGGCCGCGCGTCGCGATGAAGTGCTGGCACGACTGAGCGGCGAGGTGGCGCAGGGGCGCCAAGCCTACTGGGTCTGTCCGCTGGTGGAGGAGAGCGATCTCATCGACTCGCCCGTGCCGCTGACCGCGGCGACCAGGATGTTCGAGCAGACGCGCGCGCTCCTGCCCGAGCTGCGCTGGGGCCTGCTGCACGGGCAGTTGCCGCCGGCGGAAAAGGCCGCGGTGATGCAACTGTTCACGCGCGGCGAGATCGATGTGCTGGTCGCCACCACAGTCATCGAGGTCGGGGTCGACGTGCCCAACGCCGCGCTGATGGTGATCGAGCACGCGCAGCGCTTTGGCCTGGCGCAGCTGCACCAGCTGCGCGGCCGAGTGGGGCGCGGCAGCGCGCAGAGCTGGTGCGTGCTGCTGTTTGACGAGCCGCTGTCGCCCACCGCGCGCGAGCGGCTCAAGGTGATCTACGAGACCACCGATGGCTTCGAGGTCGCCCGCCGTGATCTGGCCATCCGCGGCCCGGGCGAGTTCCTCGGCAGCCGGCAAAGCGGTGTCGCCATGCTGCGCTTTGCCAGCCTCGACCAGGACGCCGCCCTGGTCGAACAGGCGCGCGAAGCAGCCGACTGGTTGCTGCGTGAGCACCCGCAGGATGCGACCGCGCATGTCACGCGCTGGATGCGGGGGCGGGATGGGTTGCTGGACGCTTAGCGCCGTCGGGGGTGTACGCGACCGCTAAGCGGTCGCACGTGCACCCACTCCTCTCGATGTAGAGGGCCGCCTTGGGGCGGCCCGGCGGCGGCCCTGGACAACTGCCACGCGCGGTTGCGGGCACGAGAAGATCGAACCGCCACGCCGCGCGTGTTGACGTGCTTGTTCTGTTTCTCAGAGGCACCGCAGAGGCAGAGCAACCAAAGAAGCGAACATAGCGCCCGTCCGTGGTCCCCGCGCAGGCGGGGGACACAGCGTCGTTCAAGCGCACTAAAGACACTGGGTCCCCGCCTGCGCGGCGATGACGGACCGCAGTTCGCGCTCGTGTTCTCAGAGGCGCCGCAGAGGAGAGCAACTGAAGGTGAGAACACAGCGCCCGTCCGTCGTCCCCGCGCAGGCGGGGATCCAGCGTCGTCCATCGCGTACTAAAGCCACTGGATCCCCGTTTCGCGGGGATGACGAACTCTCCGGTTGGCCTCGGCGCTTTTCTCCGGCGCGCTCGTGTTGCTCGGTGATGCAGCGTTGCTCGGTTTGTCTCAGTCCTCCCTACGTGCCCTACGTCCTCTTCGTGTAACCAATGAAGATCTCCATGAGGATAGACTCTCCCTATGACCCTCACCGAACTGAAGTACATCGTCGCCGTCGCCCGCGAGCGGCACTTTGGGCGAGCGGCGGAAGCCTGCTTTGTTTCGCAGCCGACCCTGAGTGTGGCGATCAAGAAACTCGAGGATGAGCTGGGTGTGCGTCTGTTCGAGCGTGGCAGCAGCGAGGTCTCGCTGACGCCGGGCGGGCAGCGCATCGTGCAGCAGGCGCAGCGCGTGCTCGAGGAGGCGGCGCAGATCAAGGAGATCGCCAAGCAGGGCAAGGATCCACTGAGCGGCGCGCTGCGGCTGGGCGTGATCTACACCATCGGGCCGTATCTGCTGCCGGCGTTGGTGCGGCAGCTGCTCAAGGACGCGCCGCAGATGCCGCTGCTGCTCAACGAGAACTTCACCATCAAGCTGATGGAGCTGCTGCGCAACGGCGAGATTGACGTGGCGATCATGGCGCTGCCGCTGCCCGATGCCGGGCTGATGGTGCAGCCCGTGTATGACGAGCCGTTCATGGTGGCCATGCCCAGGCACCACGAGTGGATCAAGCGCAAGCAGATCCCGAGCGAAGATCTCAAGAAGGAAACCATGCTGCTGCTGGGCGCCGGCCACTGCTTTCGCGACCACGTGCTGGAGGTGTGCCCGGAGCTGTCGCGCTTTTCTACCTCGGCCGACGGCATCCAGAAGACGTTTGAGGGATCGTCGCTGGAGACCATCCGGCACATGGTGGCCTCCGGCCTCGGGCTCACGGTACTGCCGATGACCTCGGTGCCCGAGAAGCCGGCACGCGATTCGCTGATCGAGTACCGGCCGTTCAAGGCGCCGGTGCCCGACCGCCGCGTCGTGCTCGTCTGGCGCAAGAGCTTCACCCGCCTGCCGGCGATTGAAGCGCTGCGCGCGGCGGTGCTGAAGTGTCCCCTGCAAGGGGTCACCAAGCTCGAGCTGCCGGCGGCTGCGCAGTGAGCGGGTCGCACGAGTGGGCGCCGCCGTCAGCCAGTAAGTCAGTCAGTAAGTCAGTCGGTGGGTTGACCGTGCGATCCGCGCGCAGGGCAGCATCGCGCGATCGGCGGCTTTGCTTAAGGCGATTAGCACCCTGAGACGATGGCCGCTAGGATGTCCACCCTCGATGAACAGCAAGATGGAGGAATGACAATGGGCAAGAAAGACAAGAGTCCGGCGAATGCAGCGAGTGCGGCACGTTCCGCGAATACTGCGGGTTCTGCGCTCGTGCTGACGAGCAATGCGCCGCTGATCGATATCGGCATCGCGGACAAGGACCGCGTCAAGATCGTCGACGGCCTGTCACGCGTGCTTGCCGACACCTACTCGCTGTATCTGAAGACCCACAACTTCCACTGGAACGTGGAAGGTCCCATGTTCAACACGCTGCACCTGATGTTCATGGACCAGTACACGGAGCTGTGGACTGCGCTTGACGTGATTGCCGAGCGCATCCGCTCGCTCGGCTACCCGGCCCCGGGCACCAACAGCCAGTTTGCCAAGTTCACCTCGATCCCCGAGACCGAGGGCGTGCCCGACGCACTCGACATGGTGCGCCTGCTCGTCGCTGGCCACGAGGCAGTGACCCGCACCGCTCGCAAGGCCTTCAAGCCGGCCGAAGCCGGCGGCGACGAGTCCACCGTCGACCTGCTGACCCAGCGGCTGCAGGTGCACGAGAAAACGGCGTGGATGCTGCGGAGTCTGCTGAAGTAGACCGCAATCTGCAAAAGCCAACGGCCCGCTCTGTGCGGGCCGTTTCTTGTGGCGGGTCTGACCTTGAGCCAGCGAAGAGGCAATGCCGGCGCGGGCCTTCGTTCTTGGCCGAACCTGTGCACTCGCACGCGTTCGTCAGCGATCGGCTGGACTTCATGACGGCCCCCGAGCATCTCGAAGGTGCCTGAGTCAACGAAGTACGCTCTGAAGAAGTGCACCGCTACCCCATCACGTCGCCCTTGGAGCCCAAAGCACTCGGGTAAGAAGTTGCCTACGGGCCAAGAGGCAAGGTACCTATCGAGGCGTTCATCGAAGCGCTCGATTGCGTCTCGTAGATCTTTGGAAAGTCTCTTACTAATCGTTTCGAAAGTATTGTCAGCTCGCATACTGGCAGGTCGGATGGCGGAAGAACGAAGCCACCAGATCGGGGAGTTTCTGCAATCTGCGCAGCGCCCCCAGGACCAGTTGCTTCAGCTGCGCCTTGGTTTGCGGCACTTTCTTGGCCACCGCCTGCTTGACGTGACCCCACACCAGTTCATCCGGATTCAGTTCGGGCGAGTACGGCGGCAGGAACCACAGTTTCA
>JADCGX010000087.1 GCA_020248785.1 Burkholderiales bacterium
CGACGACGGCTTGACCTTGGAAGCCAGCCTCTTCGACTGGTCCGGACGCCGCTACCCGTTGCTGTCGGTGGCGCGCCGCTCGCCGGGCGAGCATGCCGTGCCGGACCGGATCACCGTGGACCTGCGGCGCTTTGCCGGGCGCGAGATGTGGCTGGAGTTGCGCTGCGGCCCGGGGCCCGAGCACGACCCGCGCGCCGACTGGCTGGGCCTGGTCGAGGTGGCGATCGGTGCGTTGCATGAGCTGGCTTTGCTGCAGGCGCGAACGCAAAGGCAATGGCGCATGGGCAACGAGGTCGTGCACCTTTCGGCCTCCTACGGCCACGCGCTGTACGGGGCGGCCGAGAGCCGGGCAGACGCGCCGACCGAGTGGGCAGTACTGGAGGTGGCAACCGGGTCCGACGCTGCCACCGCGCCCGCAACCGTGCGAGCCCGTCTGGCGGGTGCCGAGCCGACTCCCGGCGAGACGGCGTACATGTTCTCTCACCGCCTGCTGTTCGAGCTGATGCCGCGCCGGCCGCCGCACTTCGGCGAGCGCCTGCGGACGATGCCGCACGACGGGCCGGTGCATGTGCTGTCGCTTTGTGCCGGGGCAGCCCGCATTGAGGCGGCGCTTGCGCGGCACGCCGGCCGGCCGATCGAGCTGACGCTGGTCGACGTCAACCGTGATCTCCTCGAGCGTGCCGCTCGCGCTCTGCCGGGCAATGTGCGGGTGGCCCTGGTGCAGGCTGACGTCAATTCGCTGCCGGCGTTGCCGCGACGGTTCCACGTGGCGCTGTGCGTGTCCGGCCTGCATCACGTGGTCGAGCTCGAACGCGTGGCACAGACCCTGGCCGGCTGCCTCGTCGAGGGTGGCGAGTTCTGGTCGATTGGCGAGCAGGTGGGCCGCAATGGCAATCGACTCTGGCAGGACGATTGGCAGGTGGCCAACGCGCTGTTCGCCGCGCTGCCCGAGCGGCTGCGCTTCAATCGCGGGACGCAGCAGATCGATACGGAGCTGCCCAACGTGGACTGCTCGACGGCGAGCTTCGAGGGTATCCGCAGCGAGGAGGTGCTGGGCGTGCTCGATCGGTACTTCGACCGGGGCGACGTGCATGTGCGCAACGTGTTCCTGTGGCGCCTTCTTGATCTCGCCTACATGGAAAACTGGCATCTCGACGATGCGGCGGACCGCGCGCTCATTTGCGACCTCGTGTGCGCCGAATTCCTCCATTGGCGTGCCGGCGGCCACGCCTCGGAACTGAACGGGATTTTCGTCCGGCGCGAGTGACCGCGCAGCGGCCTACTGGCGCCGCAGCGGTGTGTAGACCCCGTGCAGTTCGGTCGGCTGTCCGCCGGCCAGTCGGTAGTCGAGCTCCGCCTCGACCATGCGATCGAGCAGGCTGCGATCCTGCGCGTCAGTCAGGTCGAAGTTGCCGACGTACTCGGGTCCGACCCAGCGCCACAGGATGCAGTTGCGGCGTGACACGTGCGCCGCCGTGAAGAAGCGCGCGACCTCGCGCTCGATCTCGTGGCTGCGGATGCCTTCGAACGTCGCTTCCGAGCGGTCGGGATTCAGCAGTGCCGCATCGACCTGCCCGGTCCAGGCATTGCGCCGCAAGCGTTCCGGCAGTGCGACGAAGAGCCGGTTGCCGGCCGCCAGCGCGTCCTCGTCCAGCCGGTTGCCGCTGGGGCCGATGTTCTCGCCGATCAGCCACAGTTCGCCGTCGGCCGCCAGCGCGTCCCGCACCCGTGCGAAGAACGCGCCCAGCTCGATCACGTGGTGCACGCCCGAGACGCACAGGGCCAGGTCGTACTCGTCGCCGGGCAGCGTCAGGTCGTTGACGTCGGCCATCACCAAGTCCAGGCGGACCCACGGCGGCATGATCGACGCCACGGCCGCCAGCAACTGGTCGTTCACGTCGACGACGGTCAGCTCGACCGGATGCTCGACCTGGTGCAACAGGGCCGCCTCGGTCAGGCCCAGGCCGGTGCCGATCGACAGCAGGCGCAGCGGACGGCCGTCGCCTCGCGCTGCGCGTTGGCGCAGCCGCTGCTCGAAGTCGGGCGCCTTGTGGCTGAGCCGCTGGCACAGACGCGCCAGCGCGTAGTCAAACGCGTTCTCCACCGCGCCGGGGACGGCAAACGAGCGCTCGGAGGGGATGAAGGCATCAATCCCCAGTGCCACGCGCTGGCGGCGCGCGACGTACATCGGATGGTCGAAGGCCTGGTTGAAGTGAGCGCGCTCGTAGTGCAGCCGCAGACTGCGGAAGGCGCGCGCGGCGACCAGATCGAGATCCTGTTCCGGCGCAATGGTCAGCTCGATCAGTGCCAGCCAGTCGGCGCTCGGGTCGTGTCGGGGGCCTGGGCCGCAGCGCAGTTCCAGCACCGCCTGATCGAGGCCGGCCGGCAGCGACAGCAGGGCTTGGCGCGGCATCGCGCCGGCCTCCGCAGCGGCCACGGTGGTGGCGAACAGCGGCAGCGCGGTGCCGTGCGTATGCGCCAGCACCTCGAGTGTCAGTCCGTCCGACGAGATCGACGGCAGCGCCGGGGCAAACGAAAGTCGCAGTCGCGAATCGGTGCGCAATGCAAGCGGCCGCAGGTGCAGCGATTCGCCTGCCAGCAGCACCAGCGCGGGCCGCAGCAGACCGAGGTGCGCTGGTGGCTGCCAGCGCTCGATGACCGGATGGCCTGGCGGCGTGTCAACCGTGTAGACGGCACCAGGCTC
>JADCGX010000088.1 GCA_020248785.1 Burkholderiales bacterium
CCCCGCCGCCAAATGCTCCATGTACCGCTCAAACCGCTCGCTCGCGCCCATCGTTCCTCACACACAGGACGAAGATGTGCGTATAGTGCCTTGAAATTAATGACACAGTAAGACTAACCAAACCGCTTTGCATGCACCTGCGCGCCCGCAGGGCGCGCGTACAAGCAAAGCGCTTACATCTGCTCCCACGGCAGCCCCGCCTTGCGCCAGCCGCCCAGCGTGCCGCGGTGGAAGTTCTCGTCCAGTTCGCCCTCGAAGCCTTCGAGCACGTTGGTCACGTCGGTAAAGCCCCGGGCTTCCAGCTCGACGCCGGCGTCCAGCGTGCGCTTGCCGGAGCGGCAGATGAGCAGGATCGGCCGCTCCTTGCGGCCGGCCTCGCGCAGCACGTCCGAGGCGAAGTTCGGGTTCACCTCGAAGTCCGGCGTGGTGTGCCACTCGATGTTGACTGCGCCGACCGGGTGACCCACGTAGAAGAACTCGATCTCGGTGCGGCAGTCGATCAGCAGCGCGTCGGGCTCGCGCTGCAGCCGCTCGTAGGCCTCGGCGGGGGTCAGATGCTTCATGGGGGCCGGATTATCCCCGCCTGCGGCAGCGCATAGGCAGACGCCGGCCCGGTCGGTCGGGGCCATCGGCCGCGCCTGCGCAGCATCGCGCCTTGCCGTGGGTCGGTGCGAGACAGGTCTGGACAAGCGCTGCGGCTAGGCGAAAGATGCCGTCTTCGCTGCCGCGCGTGGCTGCGGGCGCGATGGTTGCGGCACGCGCAGTCCGGCCACGTCTCGCCGACAGCGCAGGCCCTCCCCACAACAAAGCCAAGGGAGATAGTGGCTATGCGCATCACACTCGGCGTTCTCGTTCTTGGTGCAATGCTGGCCCTGGTGGCCGCCTGCGCCAGCACCCAGGGCAGCTCCGGCTCCGCCGGACCCCGGCTCTCGCAACTGCCCCCGGTACCCAGCCCGGCCGATAACCCCACCATGCCCGACAAGGTGGCCCTCGGCGCCAAGCTGTGGATCGAGCCGCGCCTGTCGGGCAGCGGCAAGATGGCCTGCACCGGCTGCCATGTGCGCGAAAAGGGCTGGACCGACGGCCTGGCGCTCTCGCGGCGCGACAACGGCGACCTCAACACGCGCCACTCGCCCACCATGTACAACGTCGGCTACGCCACCACCTTCTACTGGGACGGCCGGGCAGCCACGCTGGAGGCGCAGGTGCTGGCGGCCTGGCGCGCGCAGATGAGCGCCGATCCGGCCAAGGCCTCGGCCGCGATTGCCGCCGTGCCAGCCTATGCGGCCGAGTTCCAGAAGGTGTTCGGCGGACCGCCGACGCCGGACACCATCGTCAAGGCCCTGTCGGCCTACCTGCGCACCAAGGTCAGCGGCCTGTCGCCCTGGGACCGCTACGAGATGGGCGACAAGAGTGCCGTGTCGGCCGACGCACGCGCCGGCTTCGACCTGTTCATGGGCAAGGGGCGCTGCGCCGTCTGTCACACGCCGCCCGTGTACACGGACTTCAACTTCCACAACATCGGCCTGGAGGCCGGCAAGCCCAAGCCCGATCTCGGTCGCGGCGCGGTGACCAAGAATGCGCAGGACAATGCGGCCTTCAAGACGCCCACGCTGCGCTCGGTGGCGATCTCCGGCCCCTATTTTCACGACGGCAGCGGGGCGACGCTCGAGCAGGCCGTGCGCTACATGGCCAGCGGCGGCGGCAACGACCCCGGCAAGAGTCCCATGCTGGTGGACACGAAGCTCAACGACCGCGAAATCGCGCAGTTGATTGCCTTCCTCAGCGCGCTGACCAGCGACGAGCGCTACGCGCCGCCGGCCTTGCCCTGATGCGGCGGTCGCCGACGCTTGCGGCCGGGCGTGCGGTCGTTGCAGGGCCGATGCCGAGCGCCGGCTGGCGGCGGCCACGAGCGGATTGAAGCGGCGGGTCGCCTCGGCGAACCCGGCCCGCGGGCACCGAGCGCTCGAAGCGCGCGCTGACGGCCTCGGCCAGCCCGCGGGTGGCGTGGGGAAGGGACGGCAGCGGCGAGGGTGTTCATCGCGCAGCTTGGGGCGCAGCTTTGGGCGCAGCATTGAGCGCCGTTGTTGGCCTGACCGAGTGGGCCGGTGGCCTGCGAACCCGCGTTCCGGTCTTACGGCTCGGCGATGTGCCGGACCTCATTCGGTTGGGTTCCCAGGCTTTCGAGGCGGTGGCGAGTGTGCTGCCGAAGCGAGTTCGGCAGGCAAGGGCGCGCAGGGTTGGGGATGGCGGGTTGGGTCGGGTGGTCAGTCGCCGACGAGTTCGCGGTGACCGCAGCAAACGTCTGGGGGACAGGGCGTTGAAGCTTGCTGCTCGAAGGGCGATCCTCAGTCGGGGTGCCGAGTTCGGATTGGAATGCGTGTGCGACTTGGCGGATTTGGCGCGCTTTCCTGCCGGAGTCGACTAGATCAAGTAGGCGTCCTGGGAACCGGAGTCTGCGCGTCCCGACCTACAGACACTCATGACCTCGGCGACCATCAAGCTCTTCCTGCCTCACGCAGACGCCCGGCGCCACCGAGTTGGCGAAGTGTCCAACTGGACCGGGAAGGCGCTCGCGGCCCCCCGGACCGAACTGGATGACCTCTTGGCACGAGAGGAGACTGAAAGCTCGGGCGTCTACTTCTTGCTCGGCGTTAATCCCGAAACTGGCGGCAACCTCGCTTACATCGGAGAAGCGGAGGTCATCCGGGACCGCCTTAAGCAACACAAAGCAAAGGACTTCTGGACGTCCGTGGTCGTCTTCGTCAGCAAGGACGAGAACCTGACCAAGGCGCACATTCGCTACCTCGAGAACCGGCTTCTCCACGAGGCTAAGGACGTAGGCCGATACAAGCTCGAGAACACGAACACCACCAACCCGAAGCTGCCCGAGTCAGACCGTGAAGACATGGAGGTGTACCTCTCCCGCATCCGACAGGTCCTTCCGGTCCTGGGGTCCGATCTACTCTCCCCCATCGCGGGATCGGCCAAGCCAACGCTGCACCAGCCTCACCTATTAACCCGGCATTGAAGCATTGAACTCAAGCCGCATACTTGACCGGCGCGTGCTGGAAGCAGCTCTTGATGCGCTCGGGCTGTCGCTGGACGCTGCTGAGATGCTTGGCAGTGGCCTTGACCAATTGCAGCTTCGTGCGCGCCGGTGCCAGTTTCGTGACGGCCTGCTTCAGGTCTGCATTGGCCATCTCGTTGGGGTTGA
>JADCGX010000089.1 GCA_020248785.1 Burkholderiales bacterium
GAGGTGATCGTCGAGTGCCGCAAGCGCGGCGCCTCGCGCGTGGATCTGCTGGCCTTCGAGTTCGAGATGGGGCTGTTCCCGGCGGTGCTGGACGAGGCGCGCGGCAAGGGCATCGATCTGACGCCCAAGTACATCCCGGCCGAAGTGTTCGACAAGCGCGCGGTGGAGCGCGGGCAGGTGGTGTTTCACGACATCAGCTTCATCGAGGCCACGCCGCGCTACGACAAGAAGAACAAGTTCAGCGTGCAGATCGAGCTGACCGACTTTTCCGTCTACTACACGCAGGGCGCGCTGGAAGAGGCCGCCAGGAGCCTGAAGGAAGGCAAGAGCCAGGTGGTTTGCGACGGCGGGCAGCTCTACAAGCTCGCCAAGAGCAAGGACGGCGTGGTCAAGCGCGAGCGGCTGACCAAGCACTGGACCGACTGGGTCGATTACTGGGCGGTGGACTTCAACTACGAGAGCCGCAAGGAAGTCATCAAGCGCCCGCGCAGCCTGGCGGCGGACCCGTCCCTGGCCGGCTTCGAGCCGCCGCAGGGCGCGTTGGCAGAGTACGAAGACTGGTGGACCGGCGGCTACCTGTTCGAGAACGAGTGGCAGAGCTTCCGCACCCGCCAGAGCCGTGAGCTGGAGCTGAAGACCGCGGCGCACGTGTATGCGCAGCCGGGGCGGTACAAGGTGGCCGTGAAGGTGATCGACATCTTCGGCAACGACACGATGACCTTGCTCACGGTGTCGGTGGGTTAGTCATGCCCTACTCGCTCGACGGCAAGCTCGTGGTCGCGGTCTCCAGCCGCGCGCTGTTCGACTTCGAGGAAGAGAACCGGCAATTCGACGCCGCCGACGATCGGCGCTACATGGAGCTGCAACGCAGCCGGCTGGACGATGCGGCTGCGCATGGCGTCGCCTTCGCCCTGGTGCGCAAGCTGCTTGCCTTCAACGCAGACCATGCAGTCAGAGTCGAGGTCGTCATCCTTTCGCGCAACGACCCAGTCAGCGGGCTGCGGGTGTTCCGTTCCGCCAACCGGCACGGGCTGCGGCTGGAGCGCGGCGTGTTCACGCGCGGGCGGCCAGCGTGGCCCTATCTGGTTCCGTTGAACGCAAACCTGTTCTTGTCAGCCGAGGAAGACGACGTGCGCGCGGCACTGCGCAAAGGCTTTCCGGCAGCGCGCGTTTATCCAGACTCCGTGCGCGCGTCGGAGTTGCACCCCGACGAGGTTCGCATCGCCTTCGACGGCGACGCGGTGCTGTTCTCAGACGAAGCCGAACAGGTCTTCCAGCGTGGCGGCCTGCCGGCCTTCACGCAACACGAGCAGGATCATGTTGCGCGGCCTTTGCCGCCCGGTCCGTTCAAGCCGCTGCTGGAGGCGCTGCATGCGCTGCAGGCGCGCAGCGGTGAAGGGGGCATGCGCATACGGACGGCGCTGGTGACCGCGCGCAGCGCGCCGGCCCATGAACGCGCCATCCGCACGCTCATGGCGTGGGGCGTCACCGTCGATGAGGCGATGTTCCTCGGCGGATTGGAGAAAGGGCCTTTCCTGCGCGCCTTCGCACCCGACTTTTTCTTCGACGACCAGACGCAGCACTGCGACAGCGGCGCCGTCGCCGGCCCGACGGGCCATGTGCCGGGCATCGCGGACAGGGCCGCTGCGACAAGCGAATGATGACCACGATCTTCGACCGCCCCGAGCACGCCGACCTGCGCCGCCAGGTGGCGCGCTTTGTCGCCGCCGAGATCGAGCCGCACGCGCTGGCCTGGGACGAGGCCGGCAGCACGCCGCGCGAGCTGCTGCGCAAGATGGGCGCGCTCGGCTGGCTCGGGCTGATGCATCCGGCCGAGCAGGGCGGCGGCGGCGCCGACATGCTGACCAACGTGGTGTGGCAGGAGGCGCTGGCGCGCGCCACCAGCGGCGGCGCGGTCATCACCGTGCTGGTGCATACCGACATGGCGAGCCCCCATCTGGTCAACGCCGGCAGCGCGGAGCAGCAGGCGCGCTGGCTGCCGGCCATCTGCCGCGGCGAGTGCATCACCGCGGTGGCGGTGAGCGAGCCGGATGCCGGCTCCGACGTGGCGGCCATCCGCACGCGCGCCGTGCGGCAGACGGACGGCGGCGGCGACCACTACGTCCTCAACGGCAGCAAGCTCTTCATCACCAACGGCGTGCTGGCCGACCTGCTGTTCGTCGCGGCCAAGACCGACCCGCACGCCAAGGGTTCGCGCGGCATTTCCATCTTTGCGGTCGAGCGCGGCACGCCGGGCCTGCGGGTGGGCCGGGCGCTGAAGAAGCAGGGCTGGCTGGCCTCCGACACCGCGGAGCTGGTGTTCGAGAACTGCCGCGTGCCGGCGGCCAACCGGCTGGGCGCGGAGAACGCCGGCTTCTACGCCGTGATGAAGAACTTCCAGGTCGAGCGGATTGCGCTCGGCAGCTTGGCGATCGGCCACTGCCTGACGGCGCTCGATCTGACCTATCGCTACGTCAACGACCGCCGCGCCTTTGGCGCCCCGCTGTGGGACAAGCAGGCGATTCGCCAGAAGCTCGCCATGCTGGCGGCCAAGGTCGAGGCGGCGCGCGCCCTCTTGTACCAGTGCGCGGTGCAGGTCGATGCCGGCGCCGACGTGGTGCGCGAGGTCTCCATGCTCAAGGCGCTGACCGGCGAGCTGGTCAACGAAGTGATGTACGCCTGCCAGCAGTTCCACGGCGGCATGGGCTACATGCGCGAGACGCCGATCGAGCGGCTGGTGCGCGATGCGCGCGTGCTGGCCATCGGCGGCGGCGCCACCGAGGTCATGCTAGAAGAAGTGGCCAAACGCTGGCTTGTGGACCCATGATCGCCGGTGCCACGATGCTCAACGACGGCTAGCCGTCCGCCCCAACTCATTTGACCTTGAAGCAACGATGAACCTCACAACGCTGGACGTCCAGATCGTGCACCGCGTCGCGGTCATCTGGCTGGCGCGCGAGGCGGTGCGCAACGCCTTCAACGAGACCGTGATCGCGGAGCTCACGGACACCTTCCGCGCACTCGGCGCGGACGAAAGCGTGCGCGCGATCGTGCTCGCGGCCAAGGGGCCGGCGTTCTGCGCGGGCGCCGATCTTGACTGGATGCGCCGCATGAGCGGCTACTCGCTTGAGGAGAACCGGCAGGACGCGCGAACGCTCGCCGACATGCTGCGCACGATCTACGAGTGCCCCAAGCCCGTGATCGCGCGGGTGCAAGGCGATGCGTATGCCGGCGGCATCGGCCTGGTGGCCGCGTGCGACGTCGCCGTTGCGGCCCTCGATGCCGAGTTCTGCCTGAGTGAGACGCGGCTGGGCCTGGTGCCCGCCACCATCAGCCCGTACGTGATCCGGGCGATCGGCGAGCGACAGGCGCGCCGCTACATGGTGACGGCCGAGAGGTTCACGGCCTCGGAGGCATTTCGCATCGGCCTGGTGCACGAGCTGGCACCGCCCGACGAACTCGACGCACGCGTCAACGCGCTGCTCGGCGTGCTGATGACCACCAGCGCGGCGGCCGTGGCGAGCACCAAACGGCTGGTGCGCGAGGTCGCAGGCCAGCACGTCGACGACGCGCTGCTGGCGCACACGGCCGAGGCGATTGCGCAGGCCAGAGCGTCGGACGACGGCAAGGAAGGCGTGCTGGCGTTCCTGTCCAAGCGCAAGTCGCGCTGGGTGCAGGAGTTCGATGCAGCGCAGGCCGCCGCACGCGCGGCCGCCGGCGAGGACAACGGCGACGACCTGCGCGACGCCTAGCGACATCCGACACCGCGCAACCTCCGGCCAGCAAGAAGCGCCCCGTGGAGCACTTCGACACCGCACAACTGATCGCTCTGGCGGCCGTGCTCGGCTTTGCCAGCGGCATCCGCCTGTATGCGGTGCTGCTCATCGTCGGGCTGGTGGGGTATGCGGGCTGGGTCGACCTGCCCGCCGGACTCGAAGTGCTCTCGCACCCCTGGGTGCTGGGCGCCGCGGGGTTCATGTTCGTCGTCGAGTTCATCGCGGACAAGGTACCGGCCGTGGACTCGCTGTGGGACGCGCTGCATACCTTCATCCGCATTCCGGCGGGGGCGGCGCTGGCAGCGGGCGTGTTCGGCTTTGGCGCGGGCGATCCGGTGTGGACCACGATGGCCGCCGTCCTCGGTGGCTCGCTGGCAGCGACCAGCCATCTGACCAAGACCGGCACGCGCGCGGCGGTCAACACCTCGCCCGAACCGTTTTCCAACATGTTCGTTTCCGTCGCCGAAGATGTCTTCGTCGGCGGGCTGCTGGCGCTCGTCTTGGCCTATCCGCTGGTGGCTTTTGGCATCGTGCTCGTGCTGGTGCTGATCGGGCTATGGCTTCTGCCGAAGTTGTTCCGCTTCATCGCACGCGTGCTGCGGCGGCTGCTGGGCAGCCTCGCCGCCGATGAGGGACAACCGCGTTGACGCGCCGCGCCGACTTCTGGTCTCACACGCGCGCTGCTTGCACCGCGGCGCTTGTGCAAGCACTCGCACTGAGCGCTGCGCTCGCGGCTGCCCCCGAGCCGCCGCTCGTTGCGATCGAGGTGCGCACTCTGCCGGGCCCGTTGCTACGCATCGACTATGTGGTCCCGCCCGAGGTCGATGCCTTGCAGTTCCTGTCGCCCGACCCGCGCAGCCATAGCGCCTTTCGCGCGCCGCTGCTGCGCTCGCTGGACGGCCGCGCGCGACTCACACCAACGCACCTGGAGCGCGTACTGGAGGTGAACCGGGCCGCCTGCCCGCGCTGGCAGTTCGAGGTGGTGCCGCAGCGTCTCGGTCTGTACGCGTTCTACGAGCCGGCACAACCGGTAGGCGAGGGCGTCCTGCTGCAAACCCGGCACTACGCGGCGGTTGCGCCGGGACTTGGCCTGCGCTGGCAGTTCAGCGCCCTGCCGGGACAACGTGTTGGCACCGCCGGTCGTTGGGCCAGCACGCTGACGCTCAACGCAGCGCCCGAGCCCGCCGCCTTTGGGACAGCAGCCGAGCATGCGGCCGCGGCGCGCCGGTTGAGTGCCGATCACTACGTGTTCATGGGTGGCGGCGACGTGCTGCGGGGCGAGGGCTTTCGCCTCATCAGTGACCCGGCGGTACCAGCATGGCTAGTGGCATCGATCGCCGAGGTGGGAGAGCTCGCGCTTGCGCGCTACACGGCGGCACTCAAGACACCGCCGGCTGGCGAGGCGACGCTACTGGTCACCGCGAGCGCGACCGACGCGGATGGTGCCATCTTCCACGGCGACGTAACGGCTGGGCAGATGATCCGCCTCCACTTCACCGCGCCCGCCCCGCAGCCGGACGCCAAGCTGCGTGACGAGGCAGCGCGCTTCGTGGCGCACGAAATGGCGCACCTGTGGCACGTCGGCGCCGACACCACGCCCGTACAAGCCTGGCTGCACGAAGGCGGCGCTGACTGGATGGCCGCGGTACTGCTGCATGAAGGGCGGCAGACTGCGCCCGATCAACTCGGCAGCCGACTGCGGTCCGCGTTGACCGGCTGCCTGATGGAACACGGCAGCACACCGTGGGCGCGCATTCCGTCGCGCCACGGGCGCGCCCATGCCTACCAGTGCGGGATGCTGCTGTACGCCCTTGCTTACCGCGTGAATCGCAGCCAGCCGGCTCTGTCACCGCTGATCCTGGTCGGCGACCTTCTTCGCAGCGCGCCGGTGCTCGATCAAGACGCGTTCGTTCGGGCCGTACAAGCCAGCGCAGCGAGCGCGGACGCGCGCCGCACCAGCAGTGCCGCGGCGTTGTTGCGGCTTTTCCGCGATCCCGATCTCGCATTGGCCGATGGCGTGCGCGAAGTCTTGCGCGCCCTCGACATCGACTACGCCGAGACGCCGCTGAGCGCACTGGGCCACAGCCGATCCAATGCAATGTTTCTCATTGGCCGCGCTGCGTGCCGCAGCTTTGTTGGCATCTACTTGCGCACCGATCACGTCGAGTTCGATGCTGCCAATCAATGCGACGGCCTGCCGCAACGCGCACGCGTCGCACGGATCCAAGACGTCGCCGTTCCGAGCGAAACATCCCTCGCGCTGCGGCGAGTGGCCGAGCGCTGCGCGAGCGCGGTCCGGTTTGACCTTACCTTGGAGGACGGCACCGTCCTGACCTTGCCTTGCCCCGAGCCGACGCGGCGCCTTCCCTCCAGCCTGCCGCAACTCACGCCGGCTGCCCTGGCCGACTTCATCCCCCGCTAGCGTGCTGCCCAGTTCGACGACCCGCCGCACGTGGAGACACGAGCCATGCGCATGCGAGTCCTGCGGCCCATCGGTCGCGCGGTCGAGCCGGTGCGGCGGCGCCTGCTCGCCGCCGCACCGCTGCTGGCGCTGCCCGCAATGCTGCCCATGACCGGCTGCACGGCAATCCCCGTGTCCGCCATGTGGCGGCTACGCAGTTTTGGCGTGGACGATCTAATGGCACTCGACCCCGTGCGCTGCGCGACGCCGTGCAGAGCGATCCGCGCTTGCGTTTCTCGCAGGTTGACACCCGCATCGCCGCCAAGCTGAAGACCGGGGACGAGGAGCCGCATCAAGTCCGGCTCAACTCCCAGCAGCAAGTCGATGCACGGCTGGAGCGGCCCGCGCCGGATCGACGCTGGACCGTGTTCGCGCTGGACGCGGCGGGCGCGGCGGCGTTCAAGGCACTGCGACCGACGGTCGCCCGCTTGCGCGCTCAGGCCGGCAGCTTGTCGGTTGGCGACTCGGCGAAGGAGGCCGACATGCCGCCCGAGCGCGCCACGCGGCTGCCGCTGCAGCTGGACCTGCTGCTCGACCCAAAGGATGGCTGGTTCACGCTGTTTCGCGACATCATGATCGACACGACGCGCGCAAAGGATCGGTGCGGCTGAGCGCTCGCCGGGCCGACGCCGCGCCGATGCCCCGCCTGCGCCGTGCTGCGCAGGTTCGCTCACGGCCCAGAGCCGTCGATGCCGGCGCACAATGTCGTCCCTCAGCATGCATTGCATCTCCCATGCCCTCGCGATCCACCGTCGAAGCGTTCATTGCCCTCGTCGAGTCCGGCGACACGGTGGCCGCATTGCGACAGTTCTATGCCGAAGACGCGACCATGCAAGAGAACCAGGACCCGCCGCGTGTCGGCCTGGACGCGCTGATTGCGCACGAACAGCGCGCGCTTGCCGGGGTTCAGAGCATGGCCGTGCGCTGCGTTCATCCGGTGCTCGTCAACGACGAAGACGTCGCCATTCGCTGGGTCTTCACTTACACCACCAGAGCGGGGCGGCTGGTACGTTTTGAGGAACTGGCGTGGCAGCGTTGGCGTGGCGAAAAGATCCAGGCCGAGCAGTTCTTCTACGATCCCGCGCAGATGAAAGCCGCTCCAACCTCGTGAAAGCCGAGAGATGTTCACCAAGATTCTGATCGCCAACCGCGGCGCTGAGCAGCGGCTTGCCGCTGCGGGCTTCGTGGCGCCGGCACGCACAGCGTTCGGCGATCTCGCCGCGGAGGACGCATGTTCACCAAGATCCTGATCGCCAATCGCGGCGAGATCGCATGCCGGGTCGCCGCCACTGCGCGGCGCCTGGGCGTGCGCACGGTCGCCGTGTTTTCCGACGCCGACGCCACCGCGCGCCACGTGAGCCTGTGCGACGAGGCCGTGCGGCTCGGTCCCGCGCCGGCGCGGGAGAGCTACCTGCGCGGCGATCGGATCATCGAGATCGCGCTCGCCACCGGCGCGCAGGCGATCCATCCCGGCTACGGCTTCCTGTCGGAGAACGCGGACTTTGCGGAGGCCTGCGCCAAGGCGGGCGTCGCCTTTATTGGCCCGCCGGCGGCGGCCATTCGTGCCATGGGCAGCAAGTCCGAGGCAAAAGCATTGATGGAGAAGGCCAAGGTGCCGCTGGTGCCGGGCTTTCACGGAGCCGATCAGGACCCGGCGTTCCTGCGGCGCGAGGCCGACCGCATCGGCTACCCGGTGCTGATCAAGGCCAGCGCCGGCGGCGGCGGCAAGGGCATGCGCGTGGTGACCTCGAGCGCCGAGTTTGCCGACGCGCTGGCCTCGTGCAAGCGCGAAGCGGCGGCGAGCTTCGGCGACGACCGTGTGCTGGTGGAGAAGTATCTCGAGCGGCCGCGCCACATCGAGATCCAGGTGTTCAGCGACGCGCACGGCGGCGCGCTGTATCTGTTCGAGCGCGATTGCTCGGTGCAGCGGCGCCACCAGAAGGTGATCGAGGAGGCGCCGGCTCCGGGCATGAGCGCCGAGCGGCGCAAGGCCATGGGCGAGGCCGCCGTGGCGGCGGCGCGCGCCGTGGGCTACGTGGGCGCCGGAACCGTGGAGTTCATCGCCACGGCGGACATCACGACTGCGGCCGGGCACTTCTACTTCATGGAGATGAATACCCGCCTGCAGGTCGAGCACCCGGTCACGGAGATGATCACGGGCCACGATCTGGTCGAGTGGCAACTGCGCGTGGCCTGCGGTGAGCCGCTGCCAGTGCAGCAGGATGCGTTGAAGATCCACGGCCACGCGATCGAGGCGCGCATCTACGCCGAGAACCCGGACAAGGGCTTCCTGCCGGCGATCGGCCGCGTGTCGCACATGGCGCTGCCGGCGGCGGTCGAGTTTCAGCGCAACGCCGACGGCGAAGCCTTCCACGACCCGGCGCCGGTGCGCATCGACGCCGGCGTGCGCGCCGGCGACGCGATCAGCCCACATTACGACCCGATGATCGCCAAGCTCATCGTCTGGGGCGCAACGCGCGAGCATGCCCTGGCGCGCATGCGCGGCGCGTTGGCCGAGACGCATATCGTGGGGCTTGCCAACAATGTCGACTTCCTCGGCCGGCTGGTGGCCAACCACAGCTTTGCGATCGCGCAGCTTGACACGGGGCTCATCGAACGCGAGCGCGCCACGCTGTTCCCTAACGAGGACAAGCTGCCAAACGAGTTCCTCGCGCTCGCCTGCGCGCGCGTGCTGGCCGACGAGGCCACCGCCGTCGGCGCCGACCCCTGGAGCCGGCGCAACGGCTGGCGTCTGAACGGCGCATACACGCGCGAGCTGACCTTCAAGTCAGAGCGCGGCGTGCACGACGTGAAGATCGACTATGCACGCGACAGCCATGCACGCGACGGCTACCACTTCGAGCACGGGGGCCTGCGCACGCCGCTCGTCATCCAGCCTGCGCCAGCCGGTGCTGCGCCCTCGCGCCTGACGCTGCTGTTGGCGGATCGCACGCTGCACGCTGACGTGGTGCGTCATGTCGACAAGGCGGGCGACGACCTGCACGTGTTCCTCGGCGGGCGTCATCGCGCGCTCACCCTGGTCGACATCATTGCCCACGCCGGCGAAGGCGAGGCCGCTGAAGGCCGCCTGAGCGCGCCCATGCCTGGCAAGGTGATCGCAGTCAGCGCCACCAAGGGCGCGCGCGTTGCACGCGGCACGCCGCTCCTCGTGATGGAAGCGATGAAAATGGAGCACACGATCGTCGCGCCCGCCGACGGCGTGGTCGAGGAGGTTCTCTTCGGTGTGGGCGAGCAGGTGGCCGAGGGCGCGGCGCTGGTGCAGTTCACGCCAGCCACATGAGCCCACCGTACGGCCCCAAGGGCGAAGTCCCGACCGGGTAGCGCGCGCGCCGCCTCGAGGGCCTTGCGGACGCAGTTGCGGATGCATTGACCTTGCCCATGGAATCCGTATCCCGCAGCTACCTTCATGTGCTGGCTTGCCGGGCCTGTTTGGCTTTCCAGTTTTCTTCACGGCGCGGCGGGCTGACATCGCCCGGCGCCGAGTGCAGTCGACGACTTCGTGCCGCGTCTACCGCCACGTCGCAAGGCCTTGTAGGCGCCCGGCAAACCTCTCTCGACCGGCGCACTGCTGTCAGTGCCGCCTCGGCGTCTCCTGCCGCGACAAAGCGCTGGACGAGACGATCATCGGTCTGTACCAGGCCGAAGCAACCCATCACTGCGGGCCTTGGAGGTCTCTGGAAGCCGCCGAGTACGCGACGCGAGAGCGGGTGGACTGGTTCAAAAAACCGCCGGCTGCTCGAACCCATCGGCAACATGCCCCCGGCGCAGAACCCGAGATGCAGCCCCTACAACAGCAATCGGAGTCAGCCATCCCGGCTTGACTCAAACTTGGATGGCTCCGGGGAAGCCGGGGCGGTTCACTCAGCGAAGCAATGCCTCACAGCGTTCGCATCATCGACGGGGCGTCTCAATTCTGCGTTTGAGTCTTGGTCTTCCATCGCTGAACGGCTTTGGCTCCGATCTCCTCGTACGAGAGATCGAAGTTCTCTAGCATCGCATCGAGCATGTTCAAGTTCATGCGATTAGCCCAGAGTGCCATTCCGCGCTCGGCGATGACGTCGCGGTGTCGTTGTAGTCCCGCACGGTCGCGCTCAAAGAAAGCGATTGAACCCAACACGTAGTCGTTCCAAAGAAAAGGATCATCTTTCGCTGGCTCGGCATCCAGTGCACGCCGTGCGTGTTGCGACGCTGCCACGAGCCGACCACCCCGCGCAGCCATCTGAGCGGCATGCCACCAAAGATTAGAACTTTGGTTGTTATTGGTAGTGATATAGGCAAGTATCAGCTGCTCCGCCTCCGCGAAACACCGCGCCTGCGCAAGTACGCGGAAGCCGGTGGAGTCGCCTTGGTCAAAGCGCTTCTGGTCTAAAGCCATGTCGGAAGCAAGATGCCGCTGCAACAAAGCATCACAGTTGCCGTACGCCGCACCACAGACGACGACGCAGCAGAGAGCCGAAAAGATTCGAATGACAGGCGTCATGATTCAATTACCTAGCGCAGTTGCCACGGCCGCTCGCGCGTGCTTTGGCCTTTGAACTCCACGTAGTGGTTCGAAGCGATGAAGGCGGCGGCACATTGGGACAAGCGTGGGCGAGGAGCACAACATAAGCTTCCAGCGATCGTGGCTTGGGGACGCGCTCATCAATCCGCAAGAACTGACCCATTTGATTTACCTCAAGAAAATAAACTAGCTCGCCGGAGTAACGACAGAATTTAAGCAGCCCAAATTCAACGCTAGCTTTTCCATTCGATTTTTTGAGGTAGCCTGTTCGGCGCAAACAGGTAGCTCTGGACCGCGTCTTGCCGTCAATTTACGCCAAACTGCGGAATGAAATGGAAATTGGTGCTATGAGCATGAACTTTCTTTACTATCAACTGGGCCGGTGAGCGGGCTGGGTGCAGTGCGCGTTGTTCTGTGCGCTCGCGAGTCGGCCGCCCAGCAATGGCTGGCGGGCTTCGAGCGCGCGTTCACCTCGAGCGGCATTGCTGTCGAACTCCTGTTCCGCGATGCCAGCGACCAAGATGCGCGGCCCGACGCGCCGCAGGCCAATGTCGCCATCGTCTGGAAGCCGCCCGCCGCGCTGTTCGACGAGCAGCGTCAGCTCAAGCTCATCTTCAACCTCGGCGCCGGCGTCGATGCGCTGACTGCGCTGCCCAATTTGCCACGCGACGCGACACTGGTCCGACTGGAAGACGCCGGCATGGCCCCGGCGCTCGGCGAGTACGTGCTGACCGCGGTGCTGCGCGTGTATCGCGGCTTCGATCGCTATGCGCAGCAGCAGCGCGACGCACGGTGGGCCCCGTTGCCGCTGGCCGACAAGCGCGATGTGACCGTCGGCGTGCTCGGGCTGGGCGTCATTGGCGGCGCGATCGCGCTGCGCCTGCGCGATCAAGGCTTCGCGGTGCGTGGCTTCGCGCGGACACCCAAAACGCTGCCGGGCATCGACTGCCGGCACGGGATGCTGCAATCGCTCGATGGCGCCTTCGGCGCGTTTCTCGACGGCCTGCAAGTGCTGGTCAGCGTGTTGCCGCTGACCGACGAGACCGTCGGCGTGCTCAACGCAGGCAGCCTGGCCCGGCTTGCGCCGGGCGCGCACCTGATCAATGTCGGCCGCGGCGGCCACCTTGTCGACGCCGACGTGCTGCACCTGCTGGACCGCGGCCAGCTCGGCGCTGCCACGCTCGATGTCTTTGGAATGGAGCCGCTGCCTGCCGACCATCGCTACTGGCGCCATCCGCGCGTGCTGGTGACGCCGCACGTGTCAGCGGTCACGGAGCTGGAGCCGGCGGTCGCGCAGATCGCCGACAAGCTCGCGGCCTGGCAGCGCGGCGCGCCGCTGGGCGGCGTGGTCGATTTCGCACGCGGCTACTGAGCGCCCGTGAAGACATCGTCGCGAGCGGCCCGCGGTCGCGCCGGGCAGCGGACCCGAACGCAGGGGTACGGCGGGCAGTACAGCCGCGAGACGGGGCCGCGCAGTCGATTTTCTGCCCGCTCCGACAAGCGCAGCGGGAGCGGCAGAGCATGAGCACGCCCGGCCGTTCCAAGGGCCAGGCCCGGGGCGCGCCGCGCGCGGCCAGCCCAGTGAGCCGTCTGCGCCAGGCGATCGGCACGAGCCCCGCGGCGGCGCTGCGCTGGCTGCGCCGGGTCGCGCTGGCCGCGTTGCTGCTGGTGCTGGCCACCGCGGGCGGCTTCGCGGCCTACGCCGTGCTGCTGCTGCCGGACCTGTCGCCGTGGCACACCGACGTGCTGCCTGGCGAGTTCGACGCCGACCGCCACGCCGCGCTCGACTTCGCCGGCTACCAGGCGCTGGAGGCGGGCCTGTTCGCGCAGTACGAGGCGTGGCGCCAGCGCCATGCGGCGCCGGCCCGCGGCACCCGCTTCGATCCGCAGGGCGCGGCTGCCCGCCTGTCCGGCGGCGCACCCTACAACCGCTCGTTCCGCCTGGAGGTGGGCGGCGCCGGCGCCCGCGGCAGCGCGCTGCTGGTGCATGGCCTGACCGACGCTCCCTATGCGATGCGGGCGCTGGCCGAGACGCTGCATGCGCGCGGCATCGAGGTCACCGTGCTGCGGCTGCCGGGCCACGGCACCCTGCCATCGATGATGACGCGCATGCAACTGGCGGACTGGCAGGCTGCGGTGCGGCTGGCGGCGCGCGACGCCGCCGCGCGGCGGCCGGCCGGCGCACCGTTCTACCTCGGCGGCTACTCCACCGGCGGCGCGCTCGTGCTGTCTCTTGCGCTGGCCGCGCTCGACGATCCGACACTGCCGCAGGCCACGCGCCTGCTCCTGTTCGCCCCGGCGCTGCGCATCGCGCCCACAGCCGGTCTGGCCAACCTGCTCGATCTGGCCGCGGTGCTGCCGGTGGCCCGGCTGCAAAAGGTGAAGTGGCAGGACCTCGGCCCCGAGTACGACCCGTACAAGTTCAACTCCTTCCCGGTCAACGCGACGCGCCAGATCTACGCGGCCACGCAGCTCGTGCAGCGGCAACTGGCCCGGGCCGCCGAGCGCGGCCGGCTGGCGGCGCTGCCGCCGGTGATCGCATGGCAGTCGCTGGTCGACGCCACGCTCGGCGCGGCGCCGCTGGCCGACCTGCTGTTCGCGCGGCTGCCCGACGCGCGCCACGAGCTGGTGCTGTTCGACGTCAACCGCCATCGCAGCCTGGAGGCGGTCGCCGACCCCGCGCCGCGGCAGTGGCGCGAGGCGCTGCAGGCACGGCCGCGGCCGTGGCGCCTGACGGTCGTGGGCAACGAGAGCGCCGACACGCTCGCAGTGGCCGCGCAGGGGCCGGCCGCCGCGCCCGCCTTGCCGGTGCCGCTGCGCTGGCCGCCCGACGTGATCTCGCTGAGCCACGTGGCGCTGCCGTTCCGCCCCGACGATCCGGTCTACGGCGTGCTGCCCGGCAGCGGCGCCCACGGGCTGCCGTCGCTCGGCGCGCTGGCCTTGCGCGGCGAGGAAGGCGCGCTCCAGTTTCCCCTCGGCGCACTCACCCGCCTGCGCAGCAACCCGTTCTGGCCGCTGGTGCAGGCGCAGGTCGAGGCCCTGGTCGAGGCGGACCTGGCGCCGCGCTGAGGCGCGGCGGCACCATCCGCGCCGTCCGGACGGCGCGCGCGGGGCGACTAACATCGACCGCCTGTTCACCTCCTTGGGAGCTGCGGCCATGGCCCTGCCGGGAAAGGTTCACATCGTCGAAGTCGGCCCGCGCGACGGGCTGCAGAACGAGAAGCAGATGATCCCGGCCGCGGTGAAGGTCGAGCTGGTCGATCGCCTGACGGCGGCCGGCTTTCCCAACATCGAGGTGACGAGCTTCGTGTCGCCAAAATGGGTGCCGCAGATGGCCGACGGCGCGCAGGTGATGGAGCGCATCGGCCGCCGGGCGGGCGTCGCGTACTCGGTGCTGGTGCCCAACATGAAGGGCTTCGAGGGCGCGCTCGCCGCGAAGGCGGACGAGATCGTGGTGTTCGCCGCCGCCAGCGAGGCGTTCAGCCAGAAGAACATCAACTGCTCGATCGCCGAGTCGATCGAGCGCTTTGCCCCCGTGTGCGAGGCGGCGCGCAGCCACGGCATCCACATCCGCGGCGCCATTTCCACGGCGCTCGGCTGCCCCTACCAGGGTGATGTGAAGCCGGAGGCCGTGGGTTATGTCGCCAAGCTGATGAAAGGGATCGGCGTGCAGCACATCGGCGTGGCCGACACCATCGGCACCGGCACGCCCCGCGCGACCCAGGCCGCGATGGAGGCAGCGCTGGCGCACTACGCCCTGGAGAACGTCAGCGGCCACTTTCACGACACCTACGGCCAGGCGCTCGCCAACATCTACGCCTGCCTGCAGATGGGCGTCGCCAGCTTCGACACCAGCGTGGCGGGCCTCGGCGGCTGCCCCTATGCCAAGGGTGCGACCGGCAATGTGGCCACCGAGGACGTGCTGTACCTGCTGCGCGGCCTGGGCATCGACACCGGCATCGACTTCGAGCAGGTGGTGGCCATCGGCCAGTGGATCAGCGGCATCCTCGGCCGCAAGGCGTTTGCGCGGGCCGGCAATGCCCTGGCCGCCCGCAGCGCGCCGGCCGCGGCGGCGGCGGCCTGAGGTGGTCTGAGGCGGTCTGAGGGGGTCTGAAGCGGCTCGGGCCGCAGCACGGGTGAACGTCAGCGTGCGGCCGCGCGCTGCGCAGCGGTCGCCTCGCTCGCCTTGCGGCTCCACACGACGACATACTGCACGCCGGAGACGACGATCGTCGCCGTGCACGCCCACAGCAGCACGGCCAACCAGGCGTCGCGCTCGACCAGACCGGCGGCGACCGCCAGCACGCTGGCGAGCAGCACGAACTCCAGGGCGGTGTTGGCCTTGGACCAGCGCGTCGGGGCCATTTCCACGTGGCCGATCCGCCAGTGGTAGACGAGCGCGCCGCCGACGATCACCCCGTCGCGCAGCACCACCAGCACCGCCAGCCACCACGGCAGCCAGCCCTGCCAGGCCAGCAGCAGCGTGACCGCCAGCATGATCGCCTTGTCGGCCAGCGGGTCGGCCAGCGCGCCGAAGCGCGTGCGCAGATCGAAGCGGCGGGCGATCCAGCCGTCCAGGAAGTCGCCGATCGCGCAGGCCAGGAACAGTGCCAGCGCCAGGTCGTAGTCGCGCGTGGCCAGCGCGTAGGTCACCACCGGCACGAGCAGCGCGCGCGCCAGCGTGATGACGTTGGGAACATTGACCAGCTGCATCGGCTTCGCCCTGGGCCGTCGCTGCCGTCAAGCCTAGCGGCAATCCGGGCGCCTGACGACTGCGGATCGGCCCGCGGGGCATCGAGGCAGCCCGTGCCCCCGACGCCGGCCGGGGGCCCCGGGGTGGCTACCGGCGCAGGTTCACCAGCGCAATGCCGGCGCCCACCGCGACCGCCGCCAGCACGAAGCGCAGCGACAACGGCTCACCGAGCAACAGCACGCCGAACAGCACGCCGAACAGAGGCGTCAGGAACGAGAACACCGCCAGCCGGCCGGCCAGGTAGCGCGTCAGGAGCCAGAACCACGCCAGGTAGCTGGCAAAGGCGACCACCACCGACTGGAACAGCAGGCTGCCCACGGCCACGGCGTCCAGGCGCATCACGCCCGGCTCGCCGAGCAGCGCCGCCGCCAGCGGCAGCAGGAGCGCCGAGACGCCCAACTGGTAGGCGAGCGTCTTCTCGGCGGTGGCGCCGGCCAGCCGGCTGGCGCGGATCAGCACGGTGGTGGCGGCCCACAGCACGGCCGCCAGCACACCGCAGGCGTCGCCAAAGAGCGTGCTGGCCGCGCCGCCGCCGTGGTCGCTGAACGCCAGCACGATGCCGGCAAAGGCGAGCAGCACGCCTGCCCACTGCACGGGCGCAAGCTTCTCGCCCGGCACGAACAGCGCCAGTCCAAGCGCGGTCAGCACCGGAGCGAGGTAGACGAACACGACCATCCGCGAAGCCGTGGTGTAGGCAAGGCCGGCATAGATGAACACGAACTCGGCGGCAAACAGCAGGCCGGCCAGCAGGCCCGCGCGCCCGGTGCCGTCGCGTTGCCACAGGGCAATGCCGCGCCCGTGCGCCCAGGCCAGCAGCAGCAGCGCGGCGACGATCGACCGGATGGCCGCCTGCGTGACCGGCGAGACGCTCGGCAGCGCGAGCTTGATGGCCACCTGCTGCAGGCCCCAGAGCACGGTCAGCAGCAGCATCAGGCTCAGGGCCGGCGCATCGAGCGCGCGACGGGCGGCGGGAACGTCTTTCATCGCCCGTCATCCTAGCCCGGACCTCCTCGCCCGTTGCACAGCGCAAACGGCGCCGCGGCCGCGCTATCGTCGCCGTCACTGCATCCCGCACGGAGCCCTGCATGTCCCCCGAGCTGAAGGCCGGCCTGCGCGGCCAGTTCCGCTACACGGTGCCGGCCAACAAGACGGTGCCGCATCTGTACCCGGAGCTGGCCGAGTTCCGCGAAATGCCGGAGGTGTTTGCCACCGGATTCCTGGTGGGCCTGATGGAAGGCGCCTGCCAGCTCGTGATCAAGCCGTACCTGGACTGGCCGCGCGAGCAGTCGGTCGGCACGCACGTCGACTTCTCGCACCTGGCGGCCACGCCGCCCGGCCTGACGGTGACGGTAGAGTCGGAGGTGATCGCGGTGGACGGCCGCAAGGTGACGTTCCGCGCCCGCGCACATGACGGGCACGATCTGATTTCCGAGGGGACCCACGAGCGCATGGTCATCGACGCCGCGCGCTTTGCGCAGCGGCTGCAGGGCAAGCGTGCGGCCGCCGCCGGCGGTTGATGAGCGACAGGCGCCGCCGCCTTGCATGCGACAATCCATTGCGAGTCGAAACGTTCCGCAACGGCGCCTTGCCCTGCGCCGGCGCCCGGTCAAAGCGCCCATGAACCGCCGCCCCCTGTTTGCCCCCAGTTACAGCGTCACGCCGGTGGCCGCGGGGGTCGCATCACCCTGCGTTTCGGTGTGCACGATGAACGAGCAGACCGGGCTGTGCAACGGCTGTCTGCGGACGCTCGACGAGATCGCGCACTGGGGCCTGTACGACGACGACGAGAAGCGCGCCGTCTGGGCGCAACTGGCCGAGCGCCGCGCGCAGCAGGCCCGCTGACGGTCGCCGATGCCAGCCGACGTCGGGAGCGCCGCGGGCACGCCGGCCCAGGTCCGGTGGTACTTCGACTTCATCTCGCCGTTTGCCTACCTGGCGTTCGAGGCACTGCCGCGGGCGCTGGCTGCCGTGGTGCCGGCACCGCAGATCGACTACCGCCCGGTGCTATTCGCCGGCCTGCTGGACCACTGGGGCCACAAGGGGCCGGCCGAGATCGGACCCAAGCGCCGGTTCACCTACGAGCACGTGGCCTGGCTGGCGGCGCGCCATGGCATCCCGATGCAGGTGCCGCGCCATCATCCGTTCAATCCGCTGCCGCTGCTGCGTGCGGCCATTGCCGCCGGCGGCAGTCGCGCCGCGATCGAGCGCCTGTTCCGCTTTGTCTGGCAGGAGGGTCGGTTGCCCGACGAGCCGGGCTTCGCCGCGGTTCTGGGAGACCTGGGCATCAGCGCCGCGGCGCTCGAGGCGCCGGCCGTCAAGCAGGCGCTGCGCGACAACGGCGCCCTGGCGATCGCCGAGGGCGTGTTCGGCGTGCCCACCGCCGTGGCAGCGACGCCGCGGGGCAGCCGGCTCGTCTGGGGCTTCGACGCGCTGCCCATGCTGGCCGACTGGCTGAACGGCGCGCCGCTGTTCGACAGCGACGCGCTGCGGCGCGCCGCCACGCTGCCGACGGGCGTCAAGCGGCCGGGGGCCTGATGCGCTTTGCCAAAGTGGGCGACCGGTTCGGCAAGAGCGTGACCCTGGACGTCGACAGCATTGGCAGCTTTGCCCGCGCCTGCGGCGACACCAATCCGCTGCATCACGACGACGCGGTGGCGCGCGCCTCGCGCTTCGGCTCAATCATCGCCTGCGGGCCGCACACCGCCTCGCTGCTGCTGGCGCTGTCGGCCGAGCACTTTGCGCGCATCTGCCCGGCGCTCGGACTCGACTTCCGCGTGCAGTTTCGCAAGGCCGTGAAAGCCGGCGACACGCTGGCCCTGGAGTGGACCGTCGTGCGCGTGGAAGACAAGCCGTCGATGCGAGGCGAACTGGTCGAGATGGACGGCCGCGTGCACAACCAGCACGGCGAACTCGTCCTGTCGGGCCATGGCCTCGTGCTGGCGGCGGAGAGGCTATGAGCCCGCCGGGCCACCCCAAGGGCGAATCCCCGAGCGCGCAGCGCGAGGGTAGTCCAGTGAGTCCAGTGCCCGGACTGGATCTCAGCCAGCCCATCAGCGGGCCGGCATACAGCCGCGGCTATCGCATCGGCGCCAGCGTGGTGCTCGTTCTCATCGCCGTGCAGGCCTGGCGCGCCCGGGACGAAATGGCGCCACTGCTGAACGCGCAGGCCGGCTGGGTGCTGGGCGCCGGCGCCGCCGTGCTGCTCGGCTCGTATGCACTGCTGCTCCGAAGCACGACCGTGATCGATGCCACCGGGCTGCAGCAGACCGGGC
>JADCGX010000009.1 GCA_020248785.1 Burkholderiales bacterium
CAGGCTCATCGCCGCCATCTTCAGCGCCTGCCGCACCCGGTTGCCCGCGCGCTTGGTCTTGCTCGACAGCACCTTGCCGCCGCTGATCTTCGTGCCCGGGCACAACCCGAGCCAGGAGCAGAAGTGTTTGACACTGGCGAAGCGGCTGACGTCTGGCCCGATCTCGGTGAGCAGCTTCATCACCACCGTCACCCCCAGGCCATTGATGCGGGTGAGGTCCACGCGCCGCCCAATTGGCCAGCCGCTGGCGCACGTCGTGTTCCATGCGCGTCTTGCTGCCCGCCCGGGGCAGCTTGCCCAGGTCGATCTGGGTCCGCGCCCGCGCCTCGAGCAGTCCGTCCAGCCGCGCGTCGCAGTCGGCCAGGTGCCGCCCGATGTCGTCGTACATCGCCAGCGACTGCCCGAGCACGAACAGGTGCTCCTCGCGCCAGTTGCCTTGCAGCGCCCGGATGATCTCGGGCTGACTGGCCTTGACGCGCCGCTGGCGGTGGCGGGCCAGCCGCACCGGGTCGCGCTCGCCCGCGACGATGTCGCGCACGATGGCCTGCCCGGTCATACCTATCACATCGGTCAGCACCTCGGTGAGCTGGATGTTCATCTGCACCAGCGCCTTTTGCATGCGCCGCACTCAGCGGGCCTGCTCCCTCAGCAGCGCCTCGCGCTGGCGCGCCACGGCGCGCAGCACGCACACCTCGGCGCTGGGACGCCAGGCCGCGCGCAGCAGCCCCAGGCTCATCAACCTCCGCAGCCACTGGCAGTCCTGCACGTCGCTCTTGCGCCCGGGCACGTACTTCATCTGCCGCGCGTCGACCAGCCAGACCTTCAGTCCGTGCTGCTCCAGCACCTCGAACACCGGGATCCAATACACGCCGGTGGACCCCACCGCGACCGTGTCCACCCCCAAGCTCACCAGCCAAGCAGCCAGCGCTTGCAGGTCCGCGGTCATCGCCCCGACCTGGCGCACCGGATCGCAGCCGGCGCTGTCGGCCAAGTGCCTGTGCACCGCGACCCAGTGGCTGGACGCCCCGATGTCGATTCCCGCCGCGTTCGGGAACACCTCGTCTTCCCGCTTGCGCATCGCCATACCGTACCTCGCCATCGTTGATGAACGGCAGCGCCATGCAAGGCGTCGATCTGGACTCGATCTGTCAAACGGGATGCGGCTGACGCCGCTCACCACTGTCGCCGACGACCTGCGGACCATGCTCAGAGACGGGCTCGCACCAACGACAAATCGGTCATCCCGGCGCTGCCGTTCGCCTTGTAGCGCAGCAGCACCGTCGTTTCTTCGCGAACGCCGGGCGCGGTCATGGACCTGGGATGCTCAGTAGCTGAGACTGGCACGAGCGGCCCCTTGAGGAGGTTTTTCCAACAGCCTGTTAGCAGGTGGGATTCGTGTTGCGCGTGTGAACTGGATACTGGATGCCGATATCCGCAGCTACTTCGACAAAATCGACCAGTCATGGTTGGTTCGATTCCTGGAACATCGCATCGCGGACGACCGCGTCATCCGTCTTGTGCGCAAGTGGCTCAAGACGGGCGTGTTGGAGGAAGGGGCATGGAGCGTCAGCGAGACAGGCACCCCGCAAGGGGCGGTGGCGTCACCGCTGCTGGCCAACGTCTTCTTGCACGATGTCTTTGACCTCTGGGCAGCGCAATGGCGTCGGCGCGAGGCCACAGGCAAGATGATCGTCGTGCGTTACGCTGATGACATCGTGGCAGGCTTCGAACGCGAAGCCGATGCGAGACGGTTCTGGGACGCGATGCGCGAGCGGTTCGAAAAGTTCGCGCTGGAGTTGCACGGGGACAAGACGTGCTTGCTGCAGTTCGGCCGCTTCGCGGCGCCGAACCGAAAGCAGCGTGGGCTCGGCAAGCCGGAGACGTTCACCTTCCTGGGCTTCATCTTCATCTGCGGGAAGTCCCTTCGGGGCGCCTTCCAACTCCGGCGCAAGAGCCGGGGCGACCGCATGAGGGCAACGCTTCAGGAGATCAAGGCGCAACTGCGAAAGCGCATGCACGACCCCATTGCCTCACAAGGGCGATGGCTCAGGTCGGTGGTGCAAGGGTACTTCGCGTATCACGCGGTACCCACCAATTCACGGGCGATCGGGGCCTTCCGACACCACGTCACTGACCTCTGGCGACGCACGCTACGGCGACGCAGTCAAAGGGACGGCATGACGTGGGAACGGATGACTCGACTTGCTGCGGACTGGCTGCCACAGCCCCGCATCCTTCATCCATGGCCTGATCAACGCTTCGACGTCAAACACCCGAGGTGGGAGCCCGGTGCGTGAATCGCGCACGCTGGGATCTGTGCGGGGGGCGCTCAGCAATGGGCGTCCCTACCGCGATCACGCGCCGCTCGCCGCGTGCCTCGGCACTGTCTGAACCAGCGCTCACCGGGCGGCGCCCGTCGGCCTGCGTGTCCGCGAGCGCCGCTCAGCCCCTTGCTTGGTCTAGCATCGGCGCCCCACTCAGGAGACACCATGCGACCGACGCTTTTCCCGGCAACGCTCGCCGGCAGCCTGCCAAAGCCCGAGTGGCTGGCAGAGACGCACAAGCTCTGGCCGCAGTGGAAGGCCGAAGGCGTTGACCTCGCCGCCGCCAAGCGCGATGCCACGCTGCTGTGGCTGAAGCTGCAAGAAGACGCCGGACTGGATGTGGTCACCGACGGCGAACAGTCGCGCCAGCACTTTGTGCACGGATTTCTCGAATTCGTCGATGGCATCGACTTCGAGCACAAGGTGGAAATGGGCATCCGCGGCGATCGATACAAGGCCATGGTGCCGCAGGTGGTGGGCCCGCTGAAGCTCAAAGGTCGGGTGCATCAGACCGAAGCGCGGCTCATGCGCGCGCACACCGACAAGAAGATCAAATTCACGCTGCCCGGTCCGATGACGATCGCCGATACGGTTGCCGATCGTCACTACGGCGACAGGGTCAAGATGGCGATGGCCTTCGCCGAACTGCTCAACCAGGAGGCGCGCGCTCTCGAAGGCGACGGTGTCGATGTGATCCAGTTCGACGAGCCCGCCTTCAATGTGTTCCTCGATGAAGTGCCGGTGTGGGGTATCGCCGCGCTCGAGCGGGCCGCTGCGGAGCTCACCTGTACCACGGCCGTGCACATCTGCTACGGCTACGGAATCAAGGCGAACATCGACTGGAAGAAGTCTCTCGGCGAAGAATGGCGCCAGTACGAGAAGATCTTTCCGGCCATCGCCCAAAGCGCGATCAAGCAGGTTTCGCTGGAGTGCTACCACTCGCACGTGCCGCCGCATCTCATGGCACTGCTCAAGGGAAAGGACGTGCTGGTGGGTGTGATCGATGTCGCCAGCGACGAGATCGAAACACCCGAGCAGGTGGCCGACACCATCGGCACGGCACTGCAGTACGTGCCGCGCGAGCACCTGTACGCCTGCACCAACTGTGGCATGGCGCCCATGGACCGCGAGATCGCGCGGCGCAAGCTCGAGGCGATCGCCAAGGGTGCCGAGATCGCACGGCAACGCTGGGGATGATCTGCACTTCGCCTGGGCGCGACGCTGAAGCGGTCGCACGTCCACGCCAAGTGGTTGGCGAGGCGCCCGCCGTTAGGGGCGGCTCGGCGGGCGCAAGACTAGGGCAACGGGCGGACACCGCCGCGCGCTTGACCAACCTGGGCGGCGCCCTGAGTCCCGTGCATTTCGGCCGCATGCCGTCGTCCAGACGCAGGGCAAGACTGATCCGGCGCAAGCCGGCGGGGGGCACCGAGCCCACAATGCGCTGGCGCCGTGGGGGCGCTGGGAGCTGCCATGTCCTCGGTTGATGCAAGCCAACGCGAGTCGGTTCGTCCGCCATTCGTGCTGCCCTGGTATCGCTTTGCCGAGTTGTCGCGTTTTCCTGGCGCCGAGCAGGAGCGCGTCATCGATGGCGCCTGCGAAGACGCCAACGTGCAGTTCTCGGTGCTGGCCGGCTGGGCTCTGACGCTGCTGGTGCTTGCGTTTGCCGGCTACGCGCTGGGCGAAAGGCTGGCGCACTACAACCCCATGGTCGTGGTGGCCGGCGCGCTGATCCTCTTCGTGCCGTTGTTCCTGCACCGGCGTGCCGTCATCCACTGTCTGGTCCGCGCGCGCGCTGACGCGCTTTGAACAGCGCCGGCGGGCTGCCACCGGCCGGGCACTAGGTCCGGTGAATCTTCAGCCGCGTGCCGTTGTCGTCCACTTCTTCCAGGACGACATCGAACTGCCAGAGCTCGTACAAGTGCCGCAGCACCGTGGCGGCTGATTCGGCATCCAGCAGCCGCGCGCGTTCGACGCGGTGTTGCAGCAGCAGCGCGCGGTCGCTGTCGGCCGCATAACGCACCACCGACAGTGGCGGCGTGTGCGCCTCCATGCGGTACTGCGCGGCCAGTGTCTGGCGCACGCGGCGATAGCCCTGGTCGTTGTGGATGGCCTCCACCTTGTACTTGCTGCGGTCGCGCTCGTGGTCGGCGAGCATGAACAGCCGCATGTCGCGCATCACCTTGGGCGAGAGGTACTGCTCGATCAGGCTCTCGTCCTTGAAGTTGCTCATCGCGAAGTGGATGGCCTCGACCCAGTGTGTCCCCGCCAGCTGCGGGAACCACTCGCGGTCCTCATCGGTCGGGTGCTCGCAGATGCGACGGATGTCGCGGAAGATCGCAAAGCCCAGCGCATAGGGATTGATGCCGCTGTAGTACTTGGAATCAAAAGGCCGCTGCGTCACTACGTCGCTGTGGTTGGCCAGCCACTCGAGCATGAAGCCGTCATCGACCTGGCCGTGGTCATACAGCTCGTGCAGCAGGGTGTAGTGCCAGAAGGTCGCCGCGCCCTCGTTGGCGACCTTGGTGAGACGCTGCGGATAGAAGTACTGCGAGACCTTGCGCACGATGCGCACCAGCTCGCGCTGCCAGGGGGCCAGCCGCGGTGCGTTCTTCTCGATGAAGTACAGCAGGTTGTCCTGCGCCTCGAACGCCGGCTTGTCGCCGCCGCCGGGGCCGCCGTCGCGATTCAGCCGCTCGTACAGGTAGGCGACATCGGCGTTGTAGTCGCGCTCGGCCTGGCGCAGTCGCTCGGACAATCGCTCCTTCTCGCGCCGCGCCGACAGCTGCTTGGGCCGCCGGTGGCGGTCGATGCCGTAGGGGGCCAGCGTGTGGCAGCAATCGAGCACGCGCTCGACCTCGCGCCAGCCATGGCGCTCCTCGCACTCGTTGATGAAGTTGCGCGCGAAGGTGAGGTAGTCCAGGATCGCATCGGCCTGGGTGAACTGGCGGAACAGGTAGTTGCTCTTGAAGAACGCGTTGTGGCCATAGGCCGCATGCGCCATGACCAGCACCTGCAGCGGCAGCGTGTTGGTCTCCATCAGGTACACCAGCGCCGGGTTGGTGTTGATGACGATCTCGTACGCCAGGCCGGACACCCCCTTGCGATAGCCGTGGTCCTGGCTCACCAGGTGCTTGCCGAAGCTCCAGTGCGCGTAGTGCACCGGCATGCCGACGGTCGAGCACAGGTCGATCATCTGGTCGGCGGTGATGACTTCGTACTGGATCGGGTAGATGTCGAGCTGCAGGCGCCGCGCGTGCTCGGTCAGCGCGATGTCAAAGCGCTCGATCATCGGCAGCGTCCATTCGGCCCCGGTGGCGATCGGCTCGCGGGTCCGCTTGCGCTGCGCCGCCGGGATGTCGAAGCCCGGCTTGGCCAGCAGGCGCGGCCAGCGGCTGCGATCCGTGCCCTGCGCCGAAGGGGGCGCCTCGGCCTGCGGGCCGGGGTGCTTGACCGGGTCGATGGGGCCGCTCATGCAGCGGCCTCCCGCCGCGCGAAGAGCTTGCGCAGCACGGGCCAGATGTCGCGCCGGTCGCGCACCTGGTGCTTGGCGAAGGTCTCGCCCTCGAGCGCCTCGTAGCTTTGCCACAGGTCGCTCGGGCGGTTGAACCAGCCGGTGGCACTGGGGATGTCGATGTAGGCGAAGTAGCGCACCAGAGGCAACAGCGCACTTTGCACGTAGGCAACGCTTTGCTTGCCGTCGTCGAGCCCGCAGTCGCCGTCGGAGGCTTGCGCGATGTATACGTTCCACTCGCCGTTGGCGTAGCGCTTGGTGATGACGCGGTGGGCCAGCTCGAGCGCGGGCAGCACCAGCGTGCCGCCGGACTGCGGGTCGTGGAAGAACGCTTCCTCATCGACCTCCTGCGCGGTTTCGGTGTGGCGGATAAACACGATGTCCACCGCGCCGTACTTGCGTTCGAGAAAGAGGTACAGCAGCGCAAAGAAGCGCTTGGCCAGGTCCTTCTTGCGCTCGTCCATGCTGCCCGAGACGTCCATCAGGCACAGCATCGCGGCGCGTGTGGCCGGCGCGGGTTGCGTCACGCGGGCGCGATAGCGGCGGTCGATGTCCTCCAGGAACGGCAGGTTCTCGCGCCGGGCCTTCAGGCGCGCGATCTCCTGCTCGAGCGCGGCGCGTTCCTCGGGCGAGGCCTCGATCAACGCCTGCTCGAGCTCCTCGATCTGTTCGCCGAGCGTGCCGCGCAGCGCAATGCGGCGCGCGATCGACATCTTGACGGTGGCCACCGCCGACAGATTGCCCGGGGTGCCGTCCTTCGTGTAGCCAGCGCGGTGCTTTTTCTCCTGCACCACATCGCCGAACTTGGTGCGCTCCAGGTTTGGCAGCTCCAGGTCGTCGAAGAACAGCTGCAGGAACTCGTCCTTGGACAGGACGAAGGCGAAGTTGTCGGTGCCCTCGCCGCGACCTGGCTCCTCGCCATCGGCGCCGCCCTGGCCCGCGCCGCCGGGCGGGCGCTTGATGGCGTCGCCCGGGAGGTACTCCTTGTTGCCGGGCAGCACGAAGTCACGGCTGCCGGTCTTGTGGTCATGATGCAGGTAGGGCTCGGCGAGTCCGCGGCCGGGGATGCTGACCTTGCCGCCCTTGCCGATGTCCGCGATCTTGCGCTCGCCGATCTGGTCATCGACCGCGCGCTTGATCTCGTCCTTGAAGCGACGGATGAAGCGTTCGCGGTTGACGGTGCCGCGCCCGGGCGGATCGCTGCGACGATCAACAACGCGCATGAAGCGTCCGGGTCTCGGGTTCAGGAGGTCAGACATCCGGGGCCTTGGTTTTCCTCCACTTCACGACTGCGTCGACTTCTTGTAGTGCATGTACCAGTCGACCAGGCGACGGACCTGCTTTTCGGTGTAACCGCGCGCCACCATGCGGTTGACGAAGGACTTGTGGCGCGTCTCGAGCTCGTCCGAGCCCTTGGCCTCGAAGCTGATGACGGGCAGGATGTCCTCGGTCTTGCTGAACATGCGCTTCTCGATCACCACGCGCAGTTTCTCGTAGCTCGTCCAGTGCGGGTTCTTGCCGTGCGCGCGGGCCCGCAGGACAAAATTGACGATCTCGTTGCGAAAGTCCTTCGGGTTGCTGATGCCGGCCGGCTTCTCGATCTTCTCCAGCTCGCTGTTCAGCGCATCACGCGAGTACTGCATGCCGGTGTCCGGATCGCGCCAGTCCTCGTCGAGCAGCCACTTGTCGGCGTAGGTGACGTAGCGGTCGAAGAGGTTTTGCCCATATTCGCCGTAGGCGTCCAGGTAGGACATCTGCAGTTCCTTTTCCAGGAACTCGGCAAAGCGCGGAACGATCCACTCCTTGATGTGCGAGCGCAGGCGGCGCTTGTATTCATCAGGCAGGTCGTCCTTGGTCAGACGCTCTTCCAGCACCACCAGCAGGTTCACGGGGTCGGCCGCGATCTCGCTCGGATCGCGGTTGAACGCCGCCGAGATCGTCTTGAACGCCCAGCGCGTCGACAGGCCAGAGAACCCCTCGGCCGGCCCGGCGTCGTCGCGATACTCCTTCACGCTCTTGCTGCGTGGATCGACATCCTTGAGGTTCTCGCCGTTGTAGCTGCGCAGCTTGGAGTACACGGAGGAGTTTTCCGGCACCACAAGGCGCGACAGCACGGTGAACTCGGCAAGCGTGCCCAGCGTCTTCGGCGCACACGGCGCCTCGGACAGCGTCGAGTTCTTCAACATCTTGTCGTAGATGCGGATTTCCTCGTCCACCCGCAGGCAGTACGGCACCTTCACAAGGTACACGCGGTCGATGAAGGCTTCGTTGTCCTTGTTGTTGCGAAACTTCAGCCACTCGGCTTCGTTGGAGTGCGCCATGATGAAGCCGTTGAACGGCATCGCCGGCAGCGCTTCGGTGCCCTTGAAATTGCCTTCCTGCGTGGCGGTGAGGATCGGGTTGAGCACCTTCAGCGGTGCCTTGAACATCTCGACGAACTCCACGCAGCGCGCCGAGCCCAGGCACAAGGCGCCGGAGTAGGCGTACGCGTCCGGGTCGTCCTGCGCGTACTTCTCGAGCATGCGCAGGTCGATCTTGCCGACCAGGGTCGAGATGTCCTGCGTGTTCTCATCGCCCGGTTCGGTCTTGACGATGCCGACCTGGTTGAGCACCGAGGGCATCACGCGCACCACGTTGAACTTGGTGATGTCGCCTTTGTACTCGGCCAGGCGCTTGAGCGCCCAGGGGCTGGCGATCCCGGTCAGCGCGCGACGCGGGATGCCGTACCTGTCCTCCAGAACCGGGCCGAACTTCTCGCGGTTGAACAGGCCGAGGGGCGATTCGAGCAGGGGCGAGACGCGGCCGGTGAGCGAATCCTTCAGCGCGTAGATCGGATAGCGCTCGCACAGGGCCTTGATCTTCTCGGCCAGCGAAGATTTGCCGCCGCCCACTGGGCCGAGCAGATAGAGCACCTGCTTGCGCTCTTCCAGCCCTTGCGCGGCGTGCAGGAAGTAGGCGTACAGCTGCATCAGCGTCTCTTCCATGCCATGGAAGTCGCTGAAGGTGTCCCAGCTCTGGATGACGCGGTTCTGGAAGATGCGCGACAGGCGCGGATCGTCGGCGGTGTTGACGAGCTTGGGCTTGCCGATGGCCTCCAGCACGCACTCGTGGGCGCTGGCGTAGGCCATGCGATCGCCCTTGCAGCAGTGCAGAAAGTCCTCGATGCCCATCTCGTCGTGCTGCGCACGCACGAAGGCGTCGCGGTACTCGGAGAAGAGATCCCGGTGCTCGTCCATCAGATCCTCCCGCGCGGCTCTGGCCGCTAGAGCCGATAACGACTGCGCCACGCTAGGCGTTTACGCGTCCGACATATGACAGGAAAAGGGCGGCAAAAGTGCGATGGCGCCAGCGCTTCGGTAGAACTCTCCGACACTGTGCATGTCGCATGCCAGGCAAGCGTTGCTGCGCATCATCCGCGCGATCGGTCGCGTTGACCACTGACCGGCCTACGTGATGTGGCGTCAGCAGACCGTCGGAAGGAGTGCCAGTCGGGGTTGTGAGTCGGGGCGGTGCCGCAGTGTCGGCTTGTGCTCGGACCGATCAATAAGATCTTGGTTCGATCCAGCCCATCCAGTAGCTGAACCAAATGAACAATAGCAAGGCGATCGACAGTCCGACCCGCACCGTGAGGGCGTTGACCGTGCGGTTGGTCTCGCCTTTGTCGCGCATGAGAAACACGAGGGCGGAGCCCAGGGCGACGAGAATGCCGACGAAGGCAAGGGCGATGAAGGTTTTCATGGGTGAAGCGGCATCGGCACCATTATCCCATCCGGTCGCCGGCGCCTTGGCGAGCAGCCGATGGCGATGAGCGTGCGCGCCAGTGTGTGGGTGGCGCTGGCAGTTGGAGTGGCGGGCACCTGGGTGGCCTATAGCCTCGGCAGCTGGCAGACCAAACGGGCCGAGGGCAAGCTCGCGGTCGAGGCGCGCTGGCGCGCCGCCGAATCGGCGGCGCCGCGCGACGTTTCACCGGCGAACACGTCCAGCGTACGCGGCGAATTGCCGCAGCGCGTGCGGCTGCGCGGGCAGTTCGCGCACGAGAAAAGCGTGTGGCTCGACAATCGTCCCCTTGACGGGCGCGCCGGCATGATCCTGCTGGCGCCGCTCGTGCTCGACGACAGTGCATCCGGCCGCGCGACCGTGGTGCTCGTGATGCGCGGTTGGGCCCCCCGCGACATGCAGGAACGCGCGCGCCTGCCGAAAGTTGCGCAGCCGCGCGATCCCATCGTCGTCGAAGGGCTCGCCCTGCCGCACCCGCCGCGTGTGTACGAACTGAGTGATGTGGCGGAGCCTGCGACGCTGCCTGCGCTTTGGCAGAATCTCGACTATGCCGAGTACGCCAAGGCGAGCGGCCTGCACGTCGAGCCCTGGGTGGTCCAACAGCAGGGCGGCGCGGACGATGGCCTGGTGCGCGCCTGGACGCGGCCCGCAAGCGGTGTCGAAAAGCACCGGGGCTACGCGCTGCAGTGGTACTCGCTCGCTGGACTGATTGCCGTGTTGACGCTGGTGCTCGGTGCGCGGGCTCTCAGGCGCAAGTGAACCGGCCCCACTGAACGTGCCGCAATGAACCGCGGGGCCGATGCGCTCTGCCAGAAGTGACTGAAGTGAACCCTCCTGCCGCGTCCGCTGCTCCCGCTTCGCCCGCACTGCCGCGCTGGCGCCGATTGTTGCCGCTCGTCATGCTGATCGCGGTGAGCACGGCGCCGGTGCTGGCCGGCTATTACTTCTACTACGTCGCGCCGCCCTCGGGCCGCACCAATTACGGCACGCTGGTGCAACCGCAGCGCACGCTGCCGGCGCTGGCCACGACATTGCAGGACGGCAGCGCCTATGACCTGCGCTCGCTGCGCGGCAACTGGGTCATGGTGGTGGCTGACGAAGCGGCCTGTCCCGAGGCCTGCCAGAAGAAGCTCTGGCAGATGCGGCAGATCCGCGCGGCCACCGGCAAGGACGCCGACCGTATCGAGCGCGTGTTCCTCGTGCTCGACGATGCACCGCTGTCGACCATGCTGCTGCGCGAATATGACGGCACGCACTTCGTGCGCGCACGCCGGTCGGAGTTACAGCAGTTTCTCGCCTTGCCCGAGGGCGGGCAGCTGGGCGACCACCTCTGGCTGATCGACCCGCTCGGCAACCAGATGATGCGTTGGCCGCAGGGCGCCGAGGAGCGCGGCATCAAGAAGGACATCGACCGCCTTCTGAAGTACTCGCGCATCGGCTAGCCCGCGCGTCGCCCCCATCCGCAACAACAGCAGCAGAAAGACCGACAGTGCAAGGCGAAGCGCTCCTGTGGCTGGCGCTCAAGGCGATCGCGATCGCCGCGGTGCCGCTGGCGTATGTTTACTTCTCGCGCGATCAGCAGAAGCTGCGCAAGCTGGCGTGGGTGACAGCGTTCCTCACCTTCGACCTCATCATGTTCGGCAGCTTCACCCGGCTGACCGATTCCGGCCTCGGCTGCCCCGACTGGCCCGGTTGCTACGGCCACTCCAACCCGCTGTCGGCCGGCGAGGAGATTCGCGCCGCCGAGACCGCGCTGCCCAGCGGCCCGGTGACGATGACCAAGGCCTGGATCGAGATGCTGCATCGCTACTTTGCGATGGCGGTGGGTTTTCTCATCATCGTGCTGATGGTCATGGCCTGGCGCCGGTTCGGGCGCGCGCGCACGCCACAGCATCGCTCGGCCGCCGTACTGGCGACCCTCGTGCTGGTGGCCGTGTGCCTGCAGGGCGCCTTCGGCGCCTGGACGGTGACCATGAAGCTGCAGCCGGCCATCGTCACCATCCACCTGCTGGGCGGCATGTCATTGCTGGCGCTGCTGGTCTGGCAGGCACTGCGCGAG
The DNA here is from genome assembly GCA_020248785.1 of Burkholderiales bacterium. Lineage (GTDB taxonomy): Bacteria > Pseudomonadota > Gammaproteobacteria > Burkholderiales > Burkholderiaceae_F > JALHMQ01. The sequence continues at coordinate 11,672 of JADCGX010000009.1, forward strand.
GAACCGCCGCGCGCCCTGGTCGCGGGCGCGGCGCGTTTGCGGCCGTTGGCGATCGCGGCGTTCCTCGTCCTCGCCATGCAGATCGCCCTGGGCGGCTGGGTCAGCACCAACTACGCGGTGATGGCCTGCCCGGACTTTCCCCTGTGCCATGGTGAATTGGTGCCGACCATGGACTTTCGCCACGGCTTCACGATCTGGCGCGACCTCGGCATGACGCCGGGCGGCGAGCCGATTCCGTTCCAGGCCCTGGTGGCGATCCACTGGGTGCATCGGCACTTTGCCTACGTGGCCTTCGCCGTCCTCGCCTGGTTGGCGTTCCGGGCCTGGAACGTGCCGGGACTGAGCTGGCAGGCGCGCGCGCTCGCCTTGACGCTCGTTGTCCAGTTCCTGACGGGCCTGTCGAACGTGGTCCTGCAGTGGCCCCTGGCGCTGGCGGTGGCGCATAACGGCGGCGCGGCCGCGCTGGTGGCGCTGCTGGTGACCGTCAACTTCCGGCTGGCGCGGGCGCAGCGCGCGGGCGCCGCGGGGTAAAATGTTTGGTCGCTGCGCCGTCCCGCGGCAAGTCCGCGGCGGCAAGGCCGTCGCATCTCGCTGCGCCTGTCTGACCCTTTGATCGCCCTCGCCCATGCAGGCTCCCGCCAGTGAAGTCGTTTCGCTGCCGCATATTGCGCGGCAGTACTGGCTGCTGACCAAGCCGCGGGTCACGCAACTGGCCATCTTTTGCTCGGTGATCGGCATGTTCCTGTCGGTGCCCGAGCTGCCGTCGTTGAGCCGCGTTGTGGTGGCCACTCTGGGTATCTGGCTGCTCGCCGGGGCCGCCTTTGCGGTCAACTCCTTGATCGAGCGCCATATCGACGCCAAGATGGCGCGCACCCGGATGCGCCCGCTTGCCCAGGGCGAGATCACGCCGCTGCAGGCGCTGTTTTTCTCCGGGATCATCGGTGGCGCCGGCATGTGGGTGCTTTATACCCACGTCAACCCGCTCACCATGTGGCTCACCTTCGCGACCTTTGTCGGCTACGCGATCGTCTACACGGTGCTGCTCAAGCCCAATACGCCGCAGAACATCGTCATTGGCGGGCTGTCGGGCGCGATGCCGCCGGTGCTCGGCTGGGCAGCCATCACCAACACGGCGCCGGCTGAGGCCTGGCTGCTGGCGCTGATCATTTTTGTCTGGACGCCGCCGCACTTCTGGGCGCTGGCACTGTATCGCGTGGACGACTACAAGAACTCGGGCCTGCCAATGCTGCCGGTCACGCACGGGCCGCAGCTGACGCGCCTGCACATCTTTCTGTACACGATCGCGCTGGTGGCCACCACGACGCTGCCCTTTGCGATCCGCATGTCAGGCTGGCCGTACCTGGTTGCCGCACTCGCCCTGGGCGGGATCTTCCTCGCCTACACCTGGCAACTGGTGCGCGTCTACTCTGACAAACTGGCCCGCGCCACCTTCAATTATTCGATCGTCTACCTGGCCGCGCTCTTTGCCGCGCTTCTGGTCGATCACTATCTGTAGGCGGGGCGCTGCCGGCAGGGAACCGGCGCCGCGTGCTCAGGTCGATGCTGTCACCATGTCGCCCATCCGCCTGATCGCCGCATCTGCCCTCTGCGCCACCGTTGTGCTCGCCGGCTGCCAGCCGCGGACCACGGCATTCAACAACGTTGACATCACCGGGGCGCAGTACGCACGCGAGTTCACGCTGACCGATCACACCGGCGCCCGGCGCTCGCTCGCGGACTACAAGGGCAAGGTGGTCGTCGTCTTCTTCGGCTTCACGCAGTGCCCCGATGTGTGCCCCACCACGCTGTCCGACCTGGCGCAGGTCAAGCAAAAGCTCGGGCCAGCAGGTAACGACCTGCAGGTGATCTTCATCACCGTGGATCCGGAGCGCGACAGCCAGCAGGTGCTTGCGCATTACGTGCCCGCGTTCGATCCGAGCTTCGTGGGTCTGTCGGGCAGCGCGCAGGACATCGACCGGACTGCAAAGGAGTTCAAGGTGTTCTATCAGAAGGTCGCAGGCAAGACGCCGACCTCCTACACCATGGATCACACAGCCGGCAGTTATGTGTTCGACCGCGAGGGGCGCGTGCGCCTGTTTCTCAAGCACGCGCAGGGCGTGGACGCGATCGTCGCCGACCTGAAGCGGCTGCTTTGATCCCTGCTGCGCTGCCTTGCGCGTCGCGCGCCGCCTCACGCGCCTTCCAGGCTTCGAGCGCCGACTCGTACCGCACAAGCGCATCGGCGTGGCGATCGAATACGCAGGGCGTGCAGCCGTCGCCGCGGCACTCTTGCAGGGCCGGTTCGCGCGGCCGTTGCGGACGCGGATCGTCGATCATCCATGCGCTCCGTTCTCAGCGTGTGCCAGTGCACGGCTCGACAGCACGGCGCTGCCTCCCCGACGTCCCATTGGCGGCTCTCCAGTGTCGAAGACCGTCCGCGTCGCCGGCGGGAGCGCCGTCAACCTGCGGCTGTGCCGCTGCTTCTCGGGTCGTCAGACCGGTGGCGACTGCGCCCACGAACCGACGACGGCACCGCCATCTAGGAGGCTGCGCAAGTCTTCGGCGCGCCTCAGGCGGGCGAGAGCCCAAGCCGTTGCCACAGCGCGAGCGTCGGCTCGGCCTGGTTCATCGTGTAGAAGTGCAGCCCCGGCGCATCGACGGCGAGCAATTGCTCGCACAGGTCGGTCACCACGTCCAGGCCGAAGGCGCGGATCGCGTCGCGGTCGTCGCCGTAGCTTTGCAGCTTCAGGCGGATCCAGCGCGGGATTTCGGCACCGCAGGCGTCCGAAAAGCGCGCCAGTTGCGTGTAGTTGGTGATCGGCATGATGCCGGGCACGATGGGCACCTCGACCCCCAGCGCCTGCGCGTCCTCGACAAACCGGAAATAGGCGTCCGAGTTGTAGAAGTACTGCGTGATCGCGGAATCGGCGCCGGCCTTCACCTTGCGGGCGAAGTTGGCCAGGTCGTCGGCCGGCGAGAGGCTTTGCGGATGGTATTCCGGGTAGGCGGCGACCTCGACGTGGAACCAGTCGCCGGTTTCGGCCCGGATGAACTCCACCAGCTCGTTGGCGTAGCGAAAGTCGCCCGCGCCGCCGGCCGCGCCCGATGGCAGGTCGCCGCGCAGCGCCACCAGCCGGCGGATGCCGCGGCTGCGATAGGCCAGCAGCAGCTCGCGCACGCTGGCGCGCGTGGTGCCGATGCACGAGATGTGCGGCGCCACCGCCAGGCCCGCTGCGGCGATCTCGGTCACCGTGTTCCAGGTGCCTTCCCGGGTGGAGCCGCCGGCGCCGAAGGTGACGCTGAAAAACGCCGGCTGGACGGCCGCCAGCTTCGCGCGCACCGCGCGCAGCTTGTCGGCGCCCTCGGGCGTCTTGGGCGGAAAGAATTCGAAACTAAAGGTTCTTGTCGTCATGTCAGTCGAGCGGCGAGCTCCCCCAGAAGAGTGTCGATGTAGCCACCCTCGTGCATCAACAGCACACGGTTTTCGGTCAGTGCCGAGTCGGGCACCGGCGCGGCAGCGGGCGCGCGTGGCGCGATCAGCCAGCCGCACACCGGGATGGAGAGCCGGCGCTCGCCCAGCTCGCGCAACAGCTCGATCTTGTCCTGCGGCCAGTCGCGCTCGATGCCCTTGGGGTCCACGAAGGCCAGCGCCTGCGCCGGGCCGCGCTTGACCCACAGCATGAAGTCGGGCGCGAAGCCGGCGCTGCGAAACAGCGTCACGCCGCCGGCAGCCGGGTTGCGCAGCACGTACAGCGTCACGTCGCGCCAGCGCGGCGTCTGGTGCTGCGCCGTCCAGTACGCGCGCAAGTCCCAGACAAACCGCGGCTCGGTTTCGGTCAGTGCCGGCGGCGTGCTGCGCACGCCGGTGCGTCCGCCCAGCAGGGACAACTGGCCGCCCGCAATCTCGTACGGCGTCTCCACCAGCAGCGGCCGGTACAAATGGCGGTCGAAGTGCAGCCGCGGCAGCGGTGCCTCGCCGTGGTCGCGGTCGGCAGACGGGTCCCACTGCTTCACCAGTTGGTCGAGCGTCTCGCCCACATCGGCCAGCGCGCCATCGGCCGCCAGCAGCGCGCGGATCTGCTCCATCGTCTGGCGCGACAGCGAACCGCCCTCCACCCGCTGCCTGACCAGCTCCATCACTTCCCGCGCGGCGGCGTCGTGCAGCTCTACTTCCAGCCGATACGCGAGCCGCCGCTGGCCATCCACTTCGACCCACGGCAGACCGGCGTTGTCGTAGGTCAGGTCGGTCACCGCAACACGATCCATCCGCCAGCGCCTCTCGGCGCGCCGCATGGCCGCCGCCAGCGCACGTTGCAGACAGGCGAGCGCGGCATCGGCGCGGCGCGCATCGCGGGTTTCCGGCTGCGCAAAGTAATCGGCGGGCGCCGTCACGCGAGCGCGCCGCACCGCCGCCACCGCCTGCGCGGGCGACAGCACCAGCCCCTGCCACCCGTTGGCGCGCTTGAGCGCCAGCGCCGCCTGATACAGCGCTTCGGCGCTCAGCCAGTCCGCCGTCGGTTGCAACGCCTGCGGCGGCGCGCCCAGGGCGCGCGCCGACTCCAGCCCGGCGCTCACCGACAGGCTGTCGCCCAAGGTCAGCACGACCGGCGGCCCGTCCTCGGCGTCGAAGACCACCGTCTGCGTGAACGGCTCGCTGTCCAAAGCAAGGGTCCTCAACCCAAGGCGGTCGATCGGCGGCTCATGCTCGGCCAGCGTGAGCACGAAATGCCGCCCCGGCATGCCCTCGCGTGCCAGCGCGCCCAGATAGGTCTGCATGTAGTCGGCGCGCACGCCGTAGACGAACAGCGTTTCCAGCAGCTTCAGGTCCGCGGGCGCAGCGGCGCCGCTGCGCTTCAGATCGCCGCCGCGGCCGCGCAGACGCACACCGCGGCCGAACATCTGGATCACTTCCGCCCCGGCGCCGCGGCCGACGTTCATCAGTGCCAGCGACGACACCCGCCACGACGACCAGCCCTCCACGAACATCTTGGCGCCGAACAGGAACCGCAGCCGGGCGTCGTCCTCGATGCGGCCGAACAGTTCGCCCGTCACCTTGTCGGGCTCGCCCACCGCCACATCGGCCTCGCGCAGCGCCTCCAGCAGCTTGGCCGCCTCGCCTACCCGCACCAGGCCGCAGTAGGCATCGTCGGCGGCGGCGCGCGAGCGCAGGCCGATTTCCTTGTCGGACAGCAGCCGCAGCTCCAGCGCGCCGGCGCCGCCGAACAGCCGCGCCTGCACGTCGGCCGCCACCGCGGCCGCCGATGAGGCCGCCGCGGCCTGACGCACGATGCGAAAGTCGAGCGCGTCGCCGGTCAGTTCCGCCTGCGCCGGCCGGCTCCAGCCGTCGAGCGAGGCGATCGCCTGCTCGACGAACGCGGTGTCGGCGGCGGCGCGCGCCAGGAAGCGCAGCAGCGCGGCCACGTCCGAGTCGTGGGTGGTCACGCGGCTGCCGAGGAACACCGCCAGCGGCGGCGCGATGCCGTGCGCCTGCGCCAGCGCCGGCTGCTCCTGCGCAATGCGCACCTGCTGGTAGAACGACAGCAGACCAGCGGTCAGCACGCGCTCGGCGCCGTCGGCCACGCGCGTGTTGACCACGCGCGGGTCCTTGCCGTAGCCGCCGCGCCAGAAGCGCGCGTAGCCGAAGTCGGCCGCCACGCACTTGGCGTACTCCTCGTACAGCGAAGGCTCGTCGGCAATCTGCGCGAAGGTGGCCGAGTACTCGAAGGTGAAGCCGGCTTTGTCCTCGGTGGCGCCGGCGGCCAGCGCCTCGCGGATGGCGCGCCACTCCTTCTCGCCGGCCGCCTCGCCGCGACCGCCTTTGTGGCCCTCGTCCACCAGCAGCAAATTGGGGCCTTCGTAGCGCGAGGTGGCCTCGGACACGCCCTTCTTTGGCCGGCGCGCGCCGGGCGCGTCCACGTACAGCTTGGTGATCTCGGTGATCCGCACGCCCAGGTCGTCGAGGCCCGAGGCCGCCAGCTCCGCCGCGTGCTGGCGCGACAGGCTTTCCCAGGGCGTCAGCACAACGATGTTGTCGGGCTCGAACAGGCCGTGGTCGAGAAACTGCAGCAGGTTCACGTGCAGCAGCAGCGTCTTGCCGCTGCCGGTGGCCATGAACATCGCCAGCTTGCGCGCATCGGCGGCGGTGTAGGGCGGCAAGTAGTCGGCGTGCTGCGCGCGCCAGCCATCGATGCGCGCCACCCAGGCCGGCGCGCCGCGCTTGAGCTGGTCCAGGTGCAGCTCGGTCGCCAGCGCCGCCAGCCACTGAAAATGCGTCAGCCGGAAGCCGCGCCGCGCACGGCCGATGCGCGCCTCGTGGCGGCGGATGCCGGCGTCGTAGCGCTCCAGGTCCTCGCGCGGCAGCAGCGGCGCGCCGGTGTGCAGCAGCGCGTCGAGCCAGCGGCCGTCGCCGGCCGCCTCGCGCGCCGCCAGCGTGGCCAGCAGCGCATCGTGGCTGCGCGCGCCCAGCAGCGCGGCCAGGTGCTGCACCAGCAGCAGGCTGCGCACGAAGGGGCGCCGCGGCGCAGCACCGATTGCGGCGCGCGCCGCGGGCGCCCGACCACGACCCGCGCCGGCTGCGCGGGCCGCCGTGGCACCGGCAGCGGCACCGGCAGCGGCGCGACGCGGCATCAGGCCCGCTCCAGCATCGCCTGTGCCAGCGCGGCGTCGATGGACTCGCCTGTCACGTCCGGCGGCAGCAGCGCGTCGCGGTTGTAGCGCACGCGGCGGTAGGCGCCCAGCTCGCGGCCAAAGTGCGCCCGCACGGATTGCGCCAGCCAGTCACGCTCGGCCTCCATGCGCGCCTTGAGCGCGCTGCCGTTCAGCGACTCGTCCACGGTGCGCCAGAACATCAGCTCGCGCACGTCGGCCGCCGCGTCGTGGGGGCGGACCTCCACCAGCACCGCCGTGCCGGTGGGCGCATCGGTCAGGCGCCGGTAGCGCACCGGGTGCAGGCCCAGCAGCAGGTGGGCGGTTTCCACCAGGTCCACCGCCACCGTGGTGTGCTGGCCCGCCTGCGTGTACGGCAGCCGGTAGTCGAAGGGCGCGGCGAGCTTCTCGGTGGCCAGGCGCACGGTGGTGCCGGCCGCCGTGGTCTGCACCAGATACCGGATCAGCTCGCGGTCCAGGCCAAGGCTTTGCTGGCCGGCGGCGCGCGCCTCGGCCTCGGCGGGAAGCTCCAGGGCGTCGAGCGCGTCTTCGTAGCGCTCCAGCCGCAGAATTTTCACCAGCGCGGGCGTGCGCGCGCTCCAGTGCGCGTCCGGGTCTTCGCCCGCGGCCGGCTGCATGCTTACCCCGGCCTTGGGTCGGCCGTCTTTCCACTCGGGGCAGGTGATGACCTTGGCGATGCGCGGCAGCAGCACCGTGTCGAAGTACTCGCCTTGCTCGATCAGTGTGAAGCGGCGCTCGCCGCCGTCTTCGCGGTTCAGGTTGATGACCGCGTGGCCGGTGGTGCCGGAGCCGGCGAAGAAGTCGAGGGCCAAGCCACTGTCTGATATTCGTAGCACCCGCAACGCATCTGCGACAGCGACAACGCTCTTGGGGAATGAGAAGCTAGTCCGCTCCCCGAAGACATCACGTAGCACCTTCGTCCCACTTTCACTCGCCGAGTACTTTGGGTCTGCCCACCACGTGTGGGGCAGGGCGCCTTCTTCGTTGGGGCGATACTTGCGGACAAGATAGGGTCGGCCGTGCGTATCCGAACGGAGCTCGATCTCGCCGGATGCCAGATCGCGCGTAGCGCGGTCAGGCGCCACGGTCCAGACGCGCTCTTCTCCCGCATCGTCAGTCGGCAATACGGCGATGCTTCCCGCGGGTCGTGCCGGCCAAGTCCACGACTCGGATTCTTCGTCCCACGTCATTTCCGGGACCGCAGCGTTCCCGTCAGTTACGAAGATTGGATAGAACTGACCGGGGCGGTCAGTACGTCGACTGTCAGATCCGGTCTTCCGAAGATTCGCCCACGCAAAGGGTCCGGTCTCATCTCGTTCCGCGTATCGTGCAGCTCGCGATCCTTCCCTTGGAAGGCGTCCAATTGCGGAGCCTTCGCCCTCCCCATAAAAAAGCAGGTACTCGTGATTCACCGAGAAACCAGTCGCCGTAGCGCGCCCCTGCGGCTTTGACCGCACGGGCACGGTGGCCCAATGACGTTCCGTTCCGAACTCCTGATCGAGAAGGCTGGAAAGGTTAGTTAACTCAAAGTCATCGATCGCGCAGACAAATGCGCCGTCGAACCGCAGAAGTTGCCGTGAGCAACCCACTCGGTGCTGCATGAGGGTGATCCAAGAAGCCCCCCGGAAGCCGTTCTTGTAGGCAATCTCGGAACCCACCGTGTTGTACGGAGGGTCTATGTAGATGCAATGCGCCGCACGGCGCATTGCTGGCTCAAGTGTGCGCAAGCCAGCGAAGTTCTCCGCATGGACCAAAGCGCTTCCGGAGGCAGCTTCAATGTCACCGAGGCAAGCAACCAGTTGGCTGCGTGAGGCAGCGTCGAAGTGTCGGGTGTGCACCGGCAAATGCGGAAACCGCGCCAGCAAGCCGCGCCCGGCTGCCGTGATGTCCCCGGCCGGCTCCGCTTCCCCCACCCACCTCGCCCACTCCGCCACCTGCGCCGCGTTGCCGCACGCCTGATCGAGCAGCGCCTGTCCGCCCGGCTGCGCGGCCAGCGCCGAGGCGCGGA
>JADCGX010000090.1 GCA_020248785.1 Burkholderiales bacterium
GCCCGAGGGGGCTGCCCAAAGCGCTCCAATCTAGGCGCAAAGCGCAGCCGTAGCTCGGGCTACGGCGAGCATTTGCAACGACGAGTGGGGCGCTTTGGGCAGTCACAGCGGGCATGTCGGATTGCCTCTCACCCTCTCAGGTCATCTGACGCCGCTGGAGCACCCTGAACTGTCCGCCAGGTTGATTCGCGAGCTTGTCCCGCCGCAGTAGAGTCGACAAGCCTTGGGAGGTCACGGCGACCCCGGCGCCCGCGGACAACCCCGGACTGAACTGCTACAGGCACAAAGAGAAGATCCCGCCGCCGGCCGCGGGCGCGCTGGTCCATCAGGGCGGGCGACAGCGATCGAGCTGCGAGGGTCGGTTTTGATGCCGCGGCCCGCGCCGCCGGGACCGCAACACGCCGCGTCACGCGACGGTGCAAGCCCAAGACGCGAATGCGTTTGCAATCGCAGGGGAGCCGTCGCCGTGTGTGCCGCCCGCTCGTGCCGCCCAGCGGCTGCGTGCACCCGCGCCTGACGCGCGAGTGCACCTTCGACGGTACCTTCGACGCGATGCGGTCGCGGGCCCGCAGATCGCCTACGCCAAACCCTCCGCCTTGAGTGCCTCCTGCACGGCTGGCCGCGCGGCGATGCGCGCCAGCAGCGCATTGACACCAGCATAGGGCGCCAGATCGAGCTTCACGTACTTGGCCCAGGACAGCACAGTGAACAGGTAGGCGTCGACCACCGTGAAGTGCGTGCCCGTCAAGTACGGCCCGGTGATGTGCTGCTCGACATAGCCGATGCGCTTGGCCAGCGTGGCCAGTTGCGTGTCGCGCACCGCGTCGGGCGTGGCGGGGTTGAACAGCGGGCTAAAGTTCTTGTGCAGTTCGGTGGAAATGAAGCCGAGCCACTCGATCACGCGGTATCGCTCCATCGTGCCGGCCGGCGGCACAAGGTGCTTGGCCGGGACCTCGTCGGCCACCCACTGCACGATCGCCGCGCCTTCGGTCAGCACGCTGCCATCGTCGAATTGCAGTGCTGGCACATAGCCCTTGGGGTTGATACGGTTGAAGTCGGCTTCGCCGGCCATGCGTTTGGTCTTGAGGTCGACTTTTTCGAGCGCGAAGGGCAGGCCTGCCTCGCGCAGGACGATATGGGGCGACAGCGAGCAGGCACCTGGGCTGTAGTAGAGCTTCATCGGACACTCCGTCTGAGGGAGCGCCGATCATAGGCCGCGCGCGGTCGCTCGCTAAGACCCCGCCCGATCGTCTAGTGACATGACCGCGCGCAGCAGCAGTCGGCCGGTCTCCAGGATGGTCCAAGCCAGCAGCATGAGCATCAGCGCGCGCAGGCTCGCGCCGGCCAGCGCCTCGGCGCTGGTCAGCACCGGGCCGCGCACCCATTCGGCGACGATGCCGAAAACGAAGGCAAACTTGAACATGCGACTGGACGGAAAATCGAGGCACGTCGCCTCATCCAGGCTTAACGGCAGCAGGTCGGCCGGCTTGAGGGCAGCGGCAGGCGACTTTTGTCCGCTCGCCGCCCGCCCCGGTTTCGTCTGGCGGCGTGGCCGAGCGCGGGCGCCCCATGCAGAGCACGAAGGAGAAGCGCATGCTCGCGCAGACCGAGGATGAGTTTTGCCGCATGAGCACTGTGAGCCGATCTTGCGCGCAGCCGTCGGCCCGCCCGCGACCTGCAATGCCAACGGCGTCGCCGCAGTCGATGGCACCATCATTGCCAGCATTGCCCACGCGGGCGAGCTGATCCCAGCGGCCATCGCCAGCCGGCTACGGGTGCCGACCGAGCGCCTGTACGCGGACTGGTACACAGACCGGCTGTTCGACTTTCTCCCCACGCTCTGCATCGCGACGTTGCTCGCGCCGGTGCATCGAGTCGTCTGCGACGTCAATCGCGATCCGAGCGTCCCTCTGGGCCCGTGGCCGCGAGCGGCAGTCACGACCACCAGCACGCGCGATGAGCCGCTGTACGCTGTCGACCCGACACTCGCGCAGGCGCAGGCGCGCATCGCGCGCGTCCACGCACCGTTTCACGCGGCCTTGGCGCGGCTACTGCGGCACGACGGCGCGGCCCACCGTGTGCTGCTCGACTGCCACAGCTTCGGCATGCCGCTGGGCGTGGATGTGGTGCTGGGCGACGGCCATGGCACGACGGCGCCGACCGCCACGGTCGAGCGGCTTGCAGACGCGCTGCGTGCGCAGGGCTTCAGTGTCGCCCGCAACCAGCCGTTTGCCGGCGGCTGGATCGTGCGCAGCCATGCCAGCGCGACCGTGCATGCCATTCAAATCGAGATCAACCAGCGCTTGTATCTTGACCCGCGCGCATGCAACACGGACGACTGGGTCCGTCCGGCCTACGATCCCGCGCGCGCCATGGCAACCGGACAACGGCTGCGGGCCGCCGTGCTGGCGTTTGCTCACGTGCAGACCGAGGCATCGGGCTGATCGTAGCTGGCGCAGCGACCGGGCTGCGCGTCCGGCCGGCGGTCGGCGGAATGTCGGCTAGCGCCCACCTGCGCGCGGCAGCGCCTCCGGGGGCAGCGCGAGGGTGGGCGCACGCTCACGGAGCGCTTTCAACTCGGCGTCGGCCTCCGCGTCGCGCCCTGCCCGGCGCAGCTCAACGATGCGGGCGATCCAGCCATTGGCCTCCTCGGTGCTCGGCACGGCCGGCGGCACGCCATCGGCCACGGGCGCTGTGCGTTGCACCGGGCGCGCCTTGACTTGCAGCTCGGTGCTCGGGGTTGCGGCTGACGCGCCCGGAGCCGTCGGCGCAGCGACACGGGGCTCGCCTGCCACGGACGGTGCGCCCGCGGCTGCCCTCGGATCGGTGGCGCGCTCGATCGACATGGTGTCGCTGCTGTTCTTGGCCGCTGCCGGCGCGCGGCCCGGCGCCTCGGTCGTGCCGCGCCCGGTCGGCGCCACCGACTCTGGCGCCGACGTGGTGGGCGCTTGCATATTGCGCTGAATGCGCCGTTCAGAGTGTGCCTCGGCCGCGCCGCCGCTGGCCGCTGCATTGGGCGACTCGACTGCTGGCGCGGCAGGAACGCTCGACACGGCGGGCGGTGCCGCGCGCGCTGACACGGCGGGTGGTGTTGGTGACCCCACAACTGGCGGTGGTGCAGCCGGCGACGCGGCAGGCGCTCGCGCGACCGCGGCGCGCGCGGTGTCCTCTGCAGGCACCGCTGCGCTTTGCGCCTGCGGCGGCGCGGCCGTTGGCGACACGGGCGGTGCAACCGTCTGCGGCGCGCCTTGCGGGACGGCAATCTCGCTCGTCACCACTGTGTTGGTCGTCGAATCGTCATGACGTGTGGCGAGCACCACGGCCAGCGTTCCCACCAGCACACTGGCCGCCGCAGCCAGTGGCAGGCGCCAGCGCGGCCGTGCCCCCACCGGTTGCGGGCGCGCCTGCACCTGGCGCGCCGCGGCCGCGAGGACGGCGGCCCGCACCGCGGGAGACGGTGCCTCCTCATCGGCAAGCGCGTCGTTGGCGCGCTGGTACTGCGCGCGCAGCCGCGCCTCGGCATCCATCGCGGCGGGGTCGGTGGGGTCGGACGGTCGGGTCATGATGAACGGTCCTGCCAGGGTGCGAGCAGCGTACGCAGACGCGCATAGGCATAGCGCAATCGGCTCTTCGCTGTCTCCGTGCCCACGCCGGTGAGCTGTGCGAGATCCTCCAGGCGCATGCCGGCCTCGGCGTGCAGCAAGAAGGCCTCGCGCTGCGGCGGCGGCAACTGCTGCACGGCGGCGGCCAGCGCGCGTGCCTGTGCCCTGCTCTGCGCCTGCACCTCGGGCTGGGCCGCCGGCTCGGCGGCAAGCGCGTCCAGCAGCTCGCTCCCGTCCGGATCGTAGGCCGCATCGGCGTGCTCCGCATCGAGCGAGACCACCTCGCGTTGCGCGCGCCAGTGATCGATGAGCTTGCTGCGCGCGATGCCATAGAGCCAGGTGGTGAAGCGCGCGCGCGGCGCGTAGCCGGGTGCGCTGCGGACCACCGCCATCCAGGTCTCCTGCAGCAGTTCCTCGGCCTGCGCCGCATTGCCAAGCGAGCGCAGCAGGAAGCGGTACACCGGCCGCTCATGGCGATCGTACAGGCGCGCGAAGGCCTGCGCATCACCGGCGGCGTAGGCGAGCATCAGGGCCTCGTCTGCATCCGCGCCGGGGGTCGCGCCGGCGTGCTCATTGGCGTGCTCACTGGCGGCACCGTCGTCCACGCCGCCGATTATCGGCGGCGCGGACGCGGTGCGCGCGGGCTCCGCTGTGCCGTGCACGTGAGCGCGGTTCAGCGTGGTGGCGGTTCGGGCACGAAACCGAGCTGCCCAGGGAATGGATCGGGCTGCGGCACCGGGCGCGACGGCCGGGCAATGACGCCGAGCGCCATCAGGTTCTGGCGACTGTCGTAGCGGATCGTGATCACCTCGTCCGGGCGCGCCTGTGCGCGCTCGAACTGCGTGCTGCCCACCTGCGACCACTCGCTCGCGCCATGGCCGGTCCCCAGCCGCTGAGCATCGCGGCGCGCCTCGCGCGAAGGCGCGGCCGCTTCGGCGGACGGTGCAGCCGGTGCCTGCGCGCGTGCCGCGTTGGCGTTGGCGTCGGCGGCGTGATTGGCCACGCCGCCTTCTTCCCTGCGTTGCGACAGCGGCGGCGATGAGGGCAGCGGCCGTGGCGCCTCGCGAAACAGCGCGACCCCGATCACGCCCACGTGATCGGGCCGGCCGGTGCGCGCAGCGTACGAGTCCGCCAGCCGCGTGAACTCGAAGGCGGCGATGCGATCCTGGCTCTTGCGCCAGCCGCGCACTTCCCAGCGCTGGCCGGGGCTGAACACATAGCCGCTCTGATCCCAGGCGGCGGTCTGTCCGGTGACGGCACTGATACCGTCCACCGACACCAGCGCCAGCACGCGCCCGCCACTGCGGTTGCGCACGACCAACGCGTAGCGGTGGCCCGGCTCGCCGGCGATGTAGCGCTGGCCCTTGTGCCAGTAGATCGGCAGCAGAGCGTTGGTGTCGCGGTCGAGCACCTGGACCTCGGCCAGCGCGCCGAAGGCGACTGCGTTGGGCGGCGGCGCGCTCGCGCACGCGGCCAGCGCAACGGCAGGCAGAGCGGCCAGGCCGAGCAGGCCCAGCAGGGTGGATCGGCGGTTGCGCAGCATTGCGGGATCTCCTTGCGTCGGGGGCAATGCAGCCATGAACGGCGCGGACGGCGCGCCGGGGTTAAGCAGCCGTCGTGGCATGCGGCGGTTACAGTCCCTGGTCGCAAAGGATCTGCGACGCCCCACGCCCCGACCTCCACGTATGCACACCCGCGCCCTCGTCCTCTTCTCCTGCGGTCAGGACTCCACCACCTGCCTCGCCTGGGCGCGGGCCCGCTATGCCGAGGTCGAGACCATCGGCTTCGAGTACGGCCCGCGGAACGTCGTCGAGCTGGCGGTGCGCCAGACGGTGCTGGCGCGCCTGCGGACGACCTTTCCGCAGTGGGCCGCGCGGCTCGGCGCCGACCACATGGTGACGATGCGTGAACTCGCGCAACTGTCGGACACCGCGCTCACGCCGGACGCCGAGATCAAGCTCGGCGCCAGGGGCCTGCCCACCAGCTTCGTGCCGGGCCGCAACCTGCTGTACTTCACCTATGCGGCCGCGGTGGCCTATCGGCGCGACGTGCCCGTGCTGGTCGGCGGCATGTGCGAGACCGACTTCTCGGGCTACCCCGATTACCGCGATGACACGCTGAAGGCCATGCAGATCGCCCTGTCGCTCGGCATGGGCCAGCGTTTCACCATCGAGCCGCCGCTGACGTGGCTCGACAAGGCCCAGACCTGGCAACTGGCGCAGGACCTGGGCGGCGCGCCACTGGTCGATCTCATTCGCAGCGACACCCATAGCTGCTAGCCCGGATGTTTCACCAGTCACTGCCGTATGGGCCTGGTGGAGCAAGTGACCGTGCCATTTGGGTGTTTCTGATGGCGTAAGCGGGTCATTGCAGCGTTGCTCTGTCGGGATGATGGCCGCGGGGCGCACGCGCCCCC
>JADCGX010000091.1 GCA_020248785.1 Burkholderiales bacterium
ATCCGCAGCGCGACCGCCTGCGCCTGTTGCAACTGCTCAGGCGTCTGTGCCTGCGCGATCATCTCCCGCGCCATCTCGACCAACTCCGACCCACGCACCGGCCTCGCCATCGTCTTGCTCCCGCCAGAATGATGGCCATAATTATTATCCTAATGAAATAGAATTGGAATTACACGGTGAAGTGACGTTCCTTCGTCAATTGGCCGTGACAGCGTGCGCAGCCTGGCTGCGTGCTGCTCGTGGTGCCTCAGAACGCTGCCGAACGCAGGCTCCACCCGAGCATCAGAAGCCCGGTGGCCGCGATCCAACTGCCGGCCACGCGCACCGCGATACGGGTCCAGGGCGCACGTAACGAAACCACCAGCGCTGACGCGAGCGCTGTGACGACGAAGATCGTGGCTGCAATGCCGGCCAGACCCGTGGCATCGCGCCCGGCCAGCGCGATTGCCGCGCCATTAAGCCAGCCGTGGACTGAGCCGAGCAGCACGGCGAGCACCGCGACCATTGCCGGCGACAGTCGCGCGCTGGCCGCCGTCAGTCCGCCCAGGGCCAGCAGCGACACGGCGGTGGCGCCGGCCGGTGGCGCGGCCACAGCAAACATGGTCGCGGCAATGCCGCCGCACAACCACGCCAACGGCAGCACGAACAGAACGCGCCGCCCTGCGGCCGCCCCGTTCAGTCCGGCAAGCAGGCCGAGCGCCAGCACCGGCAAGAGGTCGTCGAATGACAGCAACAGGTGCGCGATGCCGTCGTAGATCGGACCGAGTCCGGTGTCCGTCAGATGCGCACGCGCCGCCGCCGGGACGAGCAGCAGTGCCACGCCGGGCAGCGCAGGCAGCGCACGGCGCATCATGCGATCGCGCGCCACAGGAACAGTGCACCCGCCAGCGCGACGAGCGCCCCCATGCCGCGCAGCACGACGCGCCCCGACGCCCAGCGGTGGATCAGGCCGATCATGATGCCGACCGCATGCAGCGCACCGGTCGCCGCCACGAAGCCGATGCTGTAGGCGAGGCCGCTCTGTCCGTCCGGCAATTCGGTGCCATGCGCATGGCCGTGAAACACCGCGAAGAACGCCACCAAAAGGGCCGCGAGCCACAACGGCGGTCGCGCCTGCAACACCACCATCACGCCAAGCGCGATCGCCGATGCCGCGATGCCCACTTCCACGCCCGGCAGCGGCACGCCGATCAGGCCGAGGAAACCGCCGCAGGCCATCACCAGCGGAAAGGTCACCGGCAGCAGCCAGATCGCGGGCGCGCCAAGCTGTGCGCCCCACAAGCCGACCGCGACCATCGCCAGCACATGGTCGAGCCCCGACACCGGATGCAGCAGACCCGTGACGAAGCCGGCGGCCTGGCCCGGCTGTTCGTGCGCCCAGACGGGCGCCGCGAGCGACGCCAGCACGGCCAGCACCAGGCCATACGAAACGGCGGTTTGCCGACATGCAAGTCTCATCGGATGACCCCCAGCAGGATCAGCGTGCGCTGGATCGTCCAGTACGCGCCGAGCGAGCCAACCACATAGCCGGGCAGCACCGCAACCAGCCGCGGCCACTGCACCTGCAACACGCGGAACGCGCGCTCCAGCAGGATCACCAGCAGCACGAAGCCCAGCTGACCCAGCTCGACGCCGATGTTGAACAGAAGCAGCGCGAGCGGGATCTCCGCCGTGGGTAATCCCATCGCGGTCAGCCCGCTGGCGAAGCCGAAGCCGTGCAGCAGGCCGAATGCAAAGGCCACCACCCAGGGGTGGCGGATCGTGAAGCTCGTCTGCCCGCGCCACACGCGCACGATCTCCGGGCCGAGGAACAGGATCGACAGCGCGATCGCGGCGTTCAGCGGCACCAGCGGCGCGCTGGCATAGCCGAGCGTGGCGATTGCCAGCGTGATGCTGTGCGCCACCGTGAATGCGGTGATGGTCTTCACCAGCATCCAGCGGTCGCGCACGATCAGCAGCAGCCCGAGCACGAACAGCAGGTGGTCGATACCGAGCAGAATATGCTGCAGGCCGAGTTGCAGGTACGAGCCGGCGCGCTCCAGCCGGCTGGTGGCCGCGCCCAGGGTCACGCTCGGTGTCGCCGGGCGCAGCAGATGACTCTCGATGCGGCCGTCGGCGTGCTCGATGCGTACCAGCACGTCGGTGATCGTGGTCTCCAGCCCGGCCACGCGCAGCGTCTTGCCGGCGATGCCGCCCTGGCAGGCGAGCGTCCCGCGCACGATGACGGCGCCCGGCGAGAGTTGCTGCTGCCGATCGGGCGTGGCCAGGCGGCAACCGTCGGGGACCACCGGTGCGATCTGGATCTCCACTTCGCCGCCGCTGGGTCGCTTCCACAGCAGGGCGTAGGTCGCGGGCTCCGTCTCGCGCAGTTCGAGGTAGCCGGGGCGCGTCTCGTGTGCACGCGCCGCGCCGACGGCACCGCACACCAGCGCCAGCGTCACGAGCCATGGCCATGCACGCATGATCGTCAAGGTCACTGCGCCGCGGCCTTGCCGGGAGCACCGGACGCGTCGGCGTCCCGGCGCTCGATGGTCACCGTGTACTTCGCGAGCAACCGGTCATACATCGCCTCCAGTTGCTGCCTGCGCCGCTGGGCGAGAAACTCGCGCTCCAGGACGGGACGCACGGCGGCGAACTCCGCCGTGCGCGCCTCGATGCGCTCGCGCAACAGCACCAGGTGCAGGCCATAGCCGGAGCGGATCGGGCCTGTCCACTGGCGGGGCTCGATCGCTTCGAGCTGTTTGGCGAAGCCGTTGCCGAACTGGCTATCGATGTCGCGCAGCGCAGAAAGCGGCACCTCGCCGGGAAGCATCGTCGCGTCGCCGAACTCGTCGAGGCGCGCCGTCGGCCCGGCCGCGTTCAGCCGCGCCAACAGGCGGGTGGCCTCCGCTGCGGCGGCCGCGCCGCGCTTGCCGGTACTGACGAAGACTTGGCGGAACGCGACGCGCGGCTCCACTCGGAAGGCGTCTACGTTCCTTGCGAACAGGGCCTTGAGCTCCTCATCGGTCGGCGGGGCGGCGTCGGCCGCTTCGTCGGCCACGAACTCGAGCTTCTGCCGCAAGCGGCGCCGGATCACGGTGTCGTCACGATCCAGACCCGCCGCCATCGCCTCGCGCACGGCGATTTCTTCCTTGAGCCACTCGTCGATCAGGTTCTTCAGCTCCGCCTCGGTGGGCGGGCGCTGCCAGGTGCGCGCGAAGCCCGCCTCCAGGTGCGCGATCTGACCGGAGCTCAGGACAATGCGCGTCGAACCCGGCCCGGCGCTGCCGCCGCCGCTGAAATGAAAGTAGAGAAAAAGCGCGGCGCCGATGGCGAGGAAGTGGACAAGCGGCTCCTTGAATAGCGACGGCATTCGTTCGAAAGTCATCAACACACAAGAAAAACACCCCGGCGGCCGGGCTATGGTCCGGCTGCCGGGATGTGGCTTTCAGCCTAGCGCAGACGCGCTGAGCGCGTCACGGTGAGTACCAGATGGGCGAGGTGTAGGCGCGCTCCTGGATGGTCATGCGCGTACCGGCCGCCGGCTTGATCCCGAAGCGCTTGGCGTCGTAGGCCGTCCAGCGCGGCGTGGGGATCTCGAGCACGCGCAGGTAATAGAACGCACGCTGCTTGGCATCGAACTGCGGGTCCTTCCACACTGCGATCAGCTCAGGGGCGCCGATGGTGTTGGTCCACGTGGCATTGGCCACGTCGACCGTGCTGCCGACCGGCGGCAGCTTGCCGTCCTTGCCGGGCTTGCGCCCGCCGGACCAGGTCACGTCGTAAACCTTCTCCTGCGTCTTGCCGTCCTTGTCGACCCAGCCCTTGACGATCTGGATGCGATCGAGGTTGGCGCCGATCGGGTCCTTGAGCGCGGCCACCAGGAAGGTCGGTGCCTTGCCGGCGGGCGCACTGGCGAGGTCGCCACCCATGGGCACGCCCTTGCCGTAGCCGATGGCGGCAGGCATGCGGTCGGTCGCGTCGGCCGCGGCGAAGTCCCAACCGCCGAAGAAGCGCACGATCATGCGCGAGCCGGTCGTGGCGTAGGTTTCGCGCCGTTTCATCGCGTCGAAGATCGCCTCGCGCGTGTTCTCGGTCGCCCATACGGCGGCATAGCCAGAGGCGCCGACCTCCCAGTCCATGACCTTGACGCCGCTCTTCTGGTTGTCGACGAAGGCCTTGGTCAGGCGCTCGGGGCTGGGTTCTTGCGGCGCGGTCTTGCCGAAGAAGTTGTCCTCTTCCATAGCCGCCAGGGCATTGTGCGCATCGCTGCTGCCGATCATGCCGAACTTGTACGGGTTGGCGCCCAGCCTGGCGTCGAGCACCAGGCCGTTTCGCAGCGCCGAGCGTGCGTACTCGAACTCGAGCATGTCCTTCGACTTCGCCACGCTGCCGTCGAGATTGCCCTTATCCCAGAGTTCGAAATCGGCGAGCTCGTCGTTGGGCGACAGCAACGGATGCGCCTCGCCCGTGCCTTTGGTCTGCGTCACCTCGTACAGCGGCTCCCAGCGCGCGCGCGCTTGCGCGTACTCGCTGTCGACCTTCTTCCCGAACGCCTCGACCGTCGGGAACATGATCCCGTTACTCAGGTTGCCGTTGTGCGCGATCGCGATCACCTCGCTGCCGGTCTTCTGCTCGGTGGTCGCCATCCATTTCCACAGGTCCACCGGGTTCGGGCTGCCCAGAGGCGGCAGCGTCGTGTAGGGCTCGACCATCGCGGCCTGGCTGCCATTGCCGCGGAAGATCACGTTGCGGTGCAGATTGCTGGAGCCCCCCGCGGTCCACTCATAGCCGATGAACGCGGTGAAACGTCCTGGATCGTTGTAGGCCTCCGCCGACTTGATCGTCTCCATCCAGGCATTGCGATAGGAGGCGGTGCCGGGCGTCGGGAATCCCTTTGGCATCTTCCCCGCGCTGAAGCTGGCGATGATGTCCATGGCCGCCTCGCCGCCCTGGCCGCCCTTGATCTGGTCGTACCACTTGCGGCCCTGCGGCGTGGCCAGCACTTCCGGGTCGCCGCCCATCAGTTGCGGGAAGAAGCCCATGCCGTCGGAATGATCGGCCACCACAAGAAAGTCGAGCGGGCGCGACAGCTTGACCGGCTGGCCGCTGTTGGACGTGACCTCTTCGCCCCGCGCAAAGCGATACGCGTCGCGCGGCGTCAAGCGGGCACCGAAGGCGCCGGCGTCCATCGAGAAGCTGGTGTGCAGGTGCGTGTCACCGAAGAACGGCCGCGTTGGAAAGTTGCGGCCCGCGTAGGGCGAGTAGCCCGGCTTGTTCGGGTGGGTCTTGTCGAGCCTGGCCTTGTCCGGCGTGCCGGCGTCCTGGGCACTTGCTGGCGGCACGGCCAGCAGTCCGCTGGCAACGACTGCCGCCAGGGCCGAAGTGATGATCGAGCGGGAACGCATCAGTGAACCTCCGAAGGTTTGGTGGAGCTCGACAGCAGTTTGGCTTGCGCCGGGGCGCGTTGATCGAGCACGCGCGACAGCCGCTCGACGCGATCCGGCGGACCATAGGAGCGAAGAAGACCGTTGCCAAGGGCCGCGTGAAACGACAGTCGATCATCGGCAAGCGCCGCGACCACGGGCGCGTCGGTAACGATCACCACGTCGTCTTGCGACGGGCCGTTTGCATGCACGGCCATGGTCAGGGTGTCGCCCGACAGATCGAAACGGGTCCAGAGCATCGATCCGATCAGCACGACCGCGAACGACGGCAGGGGCTGCTTGCCGGCCTGGCTTTCGGCACGTGTTCGCAGCCGCTCGAGCTGCGCCTGCACGTCCCGCAGACGCGCCATCTGCAGCAGCAGGAGTTCGGGGGACTGTGGCGTTGTGACGACGGGATCGACGCGGTCGATGATCCCTTCGCGCTGGGCCATCCAGACTGCGGTACGCACATGCAGGGCGTCGGGATAGGCCAGGTTCAGCATCCCCACGGCCATGCCCGACGGATCGTGATAGCCGCAGGCGTGGACCGGACCAAGACCCGAGAAGATGCTCAAGGCAGTCACCAGCGCCGCGGTCCTAAGTTGTCGCGCGTGTAGCAGTGTCGAGTTCATCTCATCTCCCGCGTCTCGGGTCCCGAACAGCCGCTGGTGTGGCTCACCAACGGAACACGGCGGCAATGCCAGGCCCGTTGAAGTTCAGGGACTCGATCGCTTTGCCCGACTTCATGTCGTAGTCGAGGTAGCGCCAAGCGGCCACGACATCGCCCCAGCCGAACTTGTAGCCCAGGCCGACGATGCCCTGCCACGTGAGGTCGGACTCGCCGGTGCCAATGTCGAAGTAGTAGGGCATGAACCACGCGCCGCTTGCGCCGAGCACCGCACGCCCCTTGACGCCGACCACGCCGTCCCAGTTCTGCAGGCTGGCGTCACGCCGGCCGCTGCGATCGACGACCGGCACCGAACCCACGTTTCCGGTCAGCGTCCAGGTCAGTTCCTGCTTGATGTCGAGCAACCGCAAGCCGCCGATCAGGTCCATCGAGTAGGTCGGCGTGCTCAGGACGTTGTAGGTGCCGCCCAGGGTCCAGACCCAGCCTTTCTGGTCGAACGCGGCGTCGGCAGCCCCGCCAATTGGAAGCACGCCGCCGATGCTGACCGCGCGGGTGCCCGATACATCTTCGCCGATATTCAAGTACATCACGTCGGTAAACATGCCGTACGTGCCACGGCGCGCCTCGAACGTTCCCATGAAGGTGAACTTGAGGTTGTCGAGGATGGTGTCGACGTCGACCGATACCGAATTGCCGCCCCCGGGCGGGACCGGGAACGAGGTGCGGCCGCCAATCGTGGGCAGGTAGGCGTAAATGCTGGCCTGGAAAGTCCAGGGCGCCGTGGTCGATTGCGCCTCCGCAGGCAAGGGCAGATGGGCCGTCATGGCCACAAAGGCAGCGGCGGCGTAGCGGGTCAGGGACATGCTTGCTCCATGGAGACGGCGTACGGTGATTGCTATTGATCGGCGCGCTCGCCGCACTGCAGCGGTCAAGCGCACTGTGCGCATAGTGTGGGCTCGTCGACTCGTTGCGGGCCGGTCCGACCCCCAAGTCTCTTGACCCTAGGCAAGCTTCCCCGCAGAGCTCGTGCAGTAGCAACGAAGTCTTCGGCGGACTTACTCGGTACTGCGGCCTGCGTGAGCCCTTGAGTCCTCAGGGCAGTCGCAGAGCTTCGCGTGGTTCGAGGGCATTGACGACGAGGATTGCGCGCTTCGCACAAGCTTCATCGTGTTCTTGGATGGCCCCGGCATTGGGCGCCATCATCTTTGTGCGGACGCGGAGCCCCAGCTCAGTGTTGCGTCTTTGGATGCCCGCTTCAAGGCGTGGCTTTCAGAGCACCGGCGGCGCCCTGATCGGCCCAGAGTCGACAATGGCGCCGCCGCCGCTGAGCATTGGTGCAGGCAATCAGCCTTGCGCCAGTCCCTTGAGTTCGTAGACCAGCTGCAGCGCTGCGCGTGGTGTCAGGGCGTCTACGTCGATCTGCATCAATGTCTCGCGCAGTTCATCGCGCTCTTCGATGGCTGCGGCGGCTGGCGCTGCGCCTGCGGCGAATAGATCCAGCTGCGGACGCGTGCCGGCGGCGCGCTCTTCGAGTTGCGAGAGCAGCGCGCGGGCACGCTTGACCACGCTGACGTTGACGCCAGCCAGCTGCGCCACCGCCAGGCCATAGCTCTTGCTCGCTGGCCCCTCGCGCACCTCGTGCAGGAACACCACCTTGCCGCGATGCTCTGTGGCGGCCACATGCACGTTCGCGACCTCGGGCAGCGTGTCGGCCAGCTGCGTCAGCTCGAAGTAGTGGGTGGCAAACAGCGTGTAGCAGCGGTTCTTCTCGGCGAGTTCGCGCGCGATGCTGCCGGCGAGCGCCAGCCCGTCGAAGGTGGAGGTTCCGCGACCGATCTCGTCCATCAGCACGAGGCTCTGCTCGGTCGCGTGGTTGAGGATGGCCGCGGCCTCGGTCATCTCGACCATGAAGGTCGAGGCACCGCGTGCCAGGTCGTCCGCGGCGCCGATGCGCGTGAGGATCCGATCGATCGGCCCCAGCCGCGCACTGCTGGCCGGCACATAACTGCCCACATAGGCCAGCAGTACCGCCAGTGCTACCGAGCGCATGTAGGTCGATTTGCCGCCCATGTTCGGGCCGGTGATGACGAGCAGGCGACGCTTGGTCGACAGACGGCAATCGTTGGGCATGTACGACTCGATTTGCCCTTCGACCACCGCATGGCGCAGACCGATCAGCTCGATGCCCGGCGCGTCCGTCAGCGCGGGCGCGACCCAACGTGCCGCGCGTGCGTGTTGCGCCAGCGCAGCCACTGCGTCGAGCGTCGCGACCGCGTCGGCGCAGCCGAGCAACGGCGCGACCTGGGGCGCGAGTTCGGTGAGGAGGGTCTCGTACAGTTCGCGCTCGCGGTTGCGGGCGCGCTCCTGCGCGGACAGCGCCTTGTCCTCGAAGGCCTTGAGCTCGGGCGTGATGAAACGCTCGGCGTTCTTCAGCGTCTGCCGGCGACGATAGTCATCGGGCACCTTGTCGAGTTGGCCCTGCGTGACCTCGATATGGAAGCCGTGCACGCGGTTGTACTCCACGCGCAGGTTGGCGATACCGGTGCGCTCGCGTTCGCGTGCCTCCAGCTCCACGAGGAACGCGCCGGCGTTATCGCGCAACTGGCGTAGCTCATCGAGCTCGGCGTCAACGCCGCTGGCAATCACGTCGCCGTCGCGCGGTGCGAAGGCGGGCTCGGGCAGCAGGCGTTGGCCGAGCAGTGCGTGCAGCCCCGAAGGGGGTTGCAGGTGACCCCACAGGGTCTCCGCGAGCGGCGTGCGCAGCTCGGCTGCGACGGCCGCGGCCTGGGCGATTGCCGGTAGTGCGTCGCGCAGCGCCGCGAGTTCGCGTGGCCGCGCCGTCCTGAGCGCAATGCGCGACGCAATGCGGTCCAGGTCCGGCACGGGGCGCAGTGTGTCGAGGACGAGCCGCTCGCGCTCGCCCTCCAGCAGCACGCCAATCAGCGTGTGCCGCTGGCGCGCCGCCTCGGCCGCGCGCAGTGGGTGATGCAGCCAGTGACGCAGGCGGCGGCTGCCCATGCCCGTGGCGCAGCGATCGAGGAGTTTGAACAGCGTCGGGCCGTCTGCCTCACGCAATGGCTCGGTGAGTTCGAGGTTGCGGCGCGTGACCGGGTCGAGCACGACGAAGTCGGACTCGCGTTCGAGCTTCAGTGTGGTCACATGCGCCAGGCGTGCAGCCTGCGTCTGCTGCGCGTAGGTGAGCAGGGCGGCGCAGGCGGCGAGCAGCTCGGGCTGCTCTTCGACGCCAAAGGCCTGCAGCGTGGCGACCTCGAGCTGCTTGCGCAGCAGTTGCGTTCCCCGTGCTGCGTCGAAGTGCCAGTCCGGCACCGCCTGCACGGCCGTGTCCAGCGCTGGCAGCAGTGCGCGCTGATCTTCGGCAACAAGCAGCTCTGACGGCGCGATGCGCGCAAGCTCCGATGCCAGCCGTGCGCGCGGCGTGCTGGTGACGCGCAAATCGCCACTGGCCAGGACCAGCCAGGCGATGCCAGTGACGCCGCGCTTGGCATCGATGGCGACCGCCGCCAGCGCGGCGTCGGCCTTGGCGTTGAGCAGGCCGGTGTCGGTGATCGTGCCGGGCGTGACAATGCGCACGACCTTACGCTCGACCGGCCCCTTGCTGGTGGCCGGGTCGCCGATCTGCTCGCAAATGGCGACCGACTCGCCCAGCTTGACGAGCCGCGCCAGATACTGCTCGACCGAAACCACGGGCACGCCGGCCATCGGGATCGGCGCGCCGGCCGAAGTGCCACGCTTGGTCAGCGTGATGTTGATCAGGCGCGAGGCGCGCTCGGCGTCCTCGTAGAACAGCTCGTAGAAGTCGCCCATGCGATAGAACAGCAGCACCTTCGGGTGCTCCGCCTTGATGCGCAGGTACTGCCGCATCATCGGCGTGTGGTCCTTGTAGACCCCGTCGCTATTGGCGTCCGTCTCGGCGGCCACGGCGTGTCTCGAACAGGTGCGGCGCGCGGTGGCGCTCAGGCGGCCGGGTCGATCGGCCGGTTGTGCACGTCCTGCACCAGCGGCAGCAGTTGGCTGAACACCTTCGGATTGCCGCAGACGATCTGCCCGCTGGCGAGCCAGTTCTGCTCGCCGGTGAAGTCGCTCACCATGCCGCCCGCCTCGGTGATGAGCAGGCTGCCGGCTGCCATGTCCCAGGGCGACAGGCCGAACTCCCAGAAACCATCCAAGCGGCCCGCGGCCACGTAGGCGAGGTCCAGCGCCGCGGCGCCGGGGCGCCGGATGCCGGCGGTCGCCTCGGTGATCTTCTTGAACATGCGGACGTACTCGTCCAGGTGCTCCAGCTGGCGGAACGGAAAGCCGGTGCCGATCAGCGACTCCGACAGCTTGCTGCGGCGGGACACGCGGACGCGCCGATCATCGAGAAACGAACCGCGACCCTTGGTGGCGGCGAAAAGCTCATTGCGGGTGGGGTCGTAGACGCAGGCCTGGGTGATCTGGCCGCGGTGCTGCAGGGCGATCGACACCGCGTACTGCGGAAAGCCGTGGATGAAATTGGTGGTGCCGTCTAGCGGATCGATGATCCACAGATACTCCTGCCCGCCCTCCGGATTGCTGGCGCCGGATTCCTCGGCCAGGATGTCGTGGTTCGGGTAGGCGTGCTTGAGGACGTCGATGATCGCCGCTTCGGCGGCGCGATCGACCTCTGTGACGAAGTCGCTGCGGCCCTTGGCGCTGACGCGCACCAGATCGAGGTCGAGAGAGGCGCGATTGATGATGGCGCCGGCCTTGCGCGCGGCCTTGATGGCCGTGTTCAGCATCGGGTGCATATCGTCAGCAGGAGTAAGGAGCGGGGCGATGGCCGCGCAAGAACGGGCGCCATCGCTAGACTGCCTGCATTGTACGTGCGTCATCCGATCGCCTGCCCTCTTGAGCGACTTCGCCGCCCTCGCACCGCGCCTGCGCTTTGTCCTCGTGACGCCGTCGCTGCCCGCCAATATTGGCGCCGCGGCGCGCGCTGTGCACACGATGGGCTTCACGCAACTGGTCGTTGTGGCGCCCGACGAGCCCGCTTTCAAGGACGACCCGCAGGCGCGCGCGCTCGCCACGCACGCCACGCCGGTGCTGGCGCAGGCACCGGTGCTGCCGACGCTGGCGGCGGCACTTGCCGGCGTGACGCGGGCGTATGCGATGACGGGCTACGCGCGGCAGTTCGGGCCGCCGCTGGTCGAGCTGCGCGACGCCGTGGCCGAGTCGCACGCGCTGCTGCGCGCACAGCCGGCTGGCGACATCGCGTTCGTGTTCGGGCCCGAGCGCAATGGACTGCTCAATGAGGACGTCGAGCGCTGCCTGGCGTGTTGTGCGATCGCGGCCGACCCAGTGCATGGGTCGCTCAACCTCGCGCAGGCCGTGCAGGTCACCGCCTACGAGTGTCGGCGCGCCTTGGCGCTGACCGGCGCCTTGGCCCCGAGCCCCTTCGCCGACGAGCCGCCCGCCGATCTGCAGGCCGTGGAAAAGCTGTACGGCCATCTGGAGCAGGCGCTCATCGCAGTCGGCTATCTCGATCCTGCCGCGCCAGGGCGGCTCATGGCGCGGCTGCGGCGCCTGTTCAACCGGGCGGGCCTGACGCAAACCGAGATCGACGTCTTGCGCGGCATCTGTGCGGCCATGCACGCGCCCAAACACGAACGTGCGGGTCGCAAGCGCGGCGCATGATCGAGCGCTGATCGTGCCCCGCTGCGTCGCTTGCTGCCGCCCTTGCCGTGCACCCGTCGCCTTGGCGTCTGCTTTCGCTCAGGCCTGAAGCACAGGGTCCAATGCAGCCAACCAGACCCCGGGACGCGCAGGCCCATGAGGACCTGTACGGCGCCATTGGCATCGTGGCCTCTAGAATCCTGGACTAACGCTCGATCAAACCAAACAAGCGTTCGAACACGCTTCAAAGGAAAGGCCTCTTGAGCCGGCTGCGCGAAGACGTCGATGCGATCCGCGACCGCGACCCGGCGGCGCGCTCGACCTGGGAGGTACTGACGTGCTACCCGGGCCTGCACGCGCTCTGGATGCATCGGATGGCGCACTGGCTCTGGACGCGAGGCCTGCGCTGGGCCGGGCGTTTCATCTCGCACCTGGGCCGGTTCTTCACGGGCATCGAGATCCATCCGGGGGCCACCATCGGCCGCCGGGTCTTCATGGACCATGGCATGGGCATCGTGATCGGCGAGACCGCCGAGATCGGCGATGACTGCACGATCTACCAGGGCGTCACGCTGGGCGGCACCTCGCTCACCAAGGGTGCCAAGCGCCACCCGACGCTCGGGCGCGGGGTGATCGTCGGCGCGGGCGCCCAGGTGCTCGGCGGCTTCAGCGTGGGCGACGGGGCGCGCGTGGGCTCCAACGCCGTGGTCGTGAAGGAAGTGCCGCCAGGCGCCACCGCGGTCGGCAATCCGGCGCGGATCCTGCACAACGAAACCGATGCGCTGCGCGAGAGCACGGCCAACCGGCTTGGCTTCTCGGCCTATGGCATCAGCGCCAGCGGTGACGATCCGTTGATGAAGGCGCTGCATGGACTCATCGACCATGCCGCCGCCCAGCAGCGCGAGATCGAGGCACTTAAGCATGCGCTGCGTCGGCAGGGCATCGTGGTGGACGAGCGCGAGGTTGCTGCCGCCGCCGTCGATCCGAAGCAGCTGAACCGGCTGGTGGAAGAGTAGGGCGGTTCGCGTCAGCCGAGCGGCTGCACCGCCCACTGGCCATCGCGCAGCACCAGGTAGCCGCCACGCTTGGGCATCGCGTCCATGTCCCAATCGGGCAGCACCCAGCGCGTCGCTCCCTGGCCATCGACCTCATGGTGGTGCGTGGCGGGACGGTGCGTGTGACCATGGATCATGGTGCGCACGCTGTAGTGCGACATGGCCTGCTCGACTTCGGCCGGCGTGACATCCATGATCTCCATCGACTTCAGTGCCTTGGTCGCTTCGCTGGTCGCCCGCGCCTTGCCGATGACACTGCGCCGTTCGCTGAGCGGCTTGGCCAGGAACAACACCTGGAACAGCGGGTTGCGCGCCTTGCGGCGGAATGCCATGTAATCGGTGTCGCGCGTGCAATAGGCGTCGCCATGCGACAGCAGGACGCCGCGCCCGTCGGTCAGCGCCAGAGTCGGGTCCGCGAGCAGGCTCGCCTTGGCCCGTGCACAGAAGCCGGAGCCCAGCAGCAGGTCGCGATTGCCGTGCATCAGGAAGACCGATGTTCCGGCGTCCGCGAGCCGGGCCAGCCGCTGCGCCACCTCGTCGCCGACGGCATCCGGATCGTCGTCGCCGGCCCAGAACTCAAAGAGATCGCCCAGGATCACGAGCTCCGCGTGCCTTGGTGCGACCTCGTCGCAAAAGCGTGCAAAGGCGGCGCGCGTGGCCGGCTGCGCCGCGTTCAGATGCAGGTCGGAGATGAAGACCGGATCACGCAGCGTGATCCGGTCGGTACGTGCCACCAGCGCGGGCGGCAGGCGGAACAGCGCCACGACGTGGAGAAGGCGGCGTGCTACTCGACGATCTCGGCGCGCTGGATGACGACTTCCTGTTCCGGCACGTCCTGGTGCATGCCGTGGCGCACCGTGCGCACGTTCTTGATCTTGTCGACCACGTCGGTGCCCTCGACCACCCTGCCGAACACGCAGTAGCCCCAGCCCTGCGGCGTGGGTGCGCTGTGGTTGAGGAAGTCGTTGTCCGCGACGTTGATGAAAAACTGCGCCGTGGCCGAGTGGGGGTCCGAGGTGCGCGCCATTGCCACCGTGTATTTGCTGTTCTTCAGGCCATTTTGGGCCTCGTTCTCAATGGGCGCCTGGGACGGCTTCTGGCGCATGCCGGGCTCGAAGCCGCCGCCCTGGACCATGAAGCCATTGATGACGCGGTGGAACACCGTGTTGTCATAGTGACCCGACTTCACGTAAGTCAGAAAATTGGCGGCGGTCTTCGGGGCCTTGTCGGCGTCGAGCGCGATGCCGATGACGCCATGGTTGGTATGTAGACGGATCATGGTGTGTCCGGGTGAAATTGTTCAGAGGACCTTGGCCGAGCGGATGACGATCGGCTTCAGCGGAACGTTCTGGTGCCCCCCAGTGGAGCCGGTGGGGCCGGCCTTGATCTTGTCGACGATCTCCATGCCTTCGACCACGCGGCCGAAGACGGTGTAGCCGGTGCCGTCGAAGCTCGGATGGTCCAGCCGCGGATTGTCGACTACGTTGATGAAGAACTGCGAGGTGGCCGAGTTGGGGTCCGAGGTGCGCGCCATGGCGATCGTGCCGCGTACGTTCTTCAACCCGTTGGTGCTCTCGGCCGCGATCGGTGCGCGGGTGGGCTTTTGCTGCATGTCCTGCGTGAAGCCGCCGCCCTGGATCATGAAGTTATCGATCACGCGATGGAACACCGTGCCGCTGTAGAACCCGGCGCGCACGTACTCGAGAAAGTTGGCGACCGTGCGCGGAGCTTTTGCGGGATCGAGCTCCAGCGTGATCGCGCCCTCGCTTGTCACCAACTGCACCCGCGGGCTCGACCCGGCGGGTGCCGCCTTGGTGTCCTTGCCCTGCGCGAGTGCGGCCCCGGCGACGAGGAGGGCGGGCGCGAGCAGAAGAAGGCGGCGCAGGCTGACAGGCATCGCAAAGTCCCCTAGAGGTGTTGTTGCTCAGCGTGCGCCGCGCAGCTTGCTGCCGGTGTCACGCACGAGGGCGAGTTTGTTCGTCATGGCGGCACTGTTGGGCGCGAGTTTCAGCCCGCGGTCGTAGGCATCAGCCGCCATCGAGACGTACAGGTCGCCCAGATTCTCGTAGGCCGTGACGTAGTTGGGTGCCACGTCGAGCGAGCGCTGGAGCAGCGAGCGGGCCAGCTCATAGCGGCCGGCGGCGGCATGCAGCACCGCAAGGTTGTTGTAGGGCTCGGGCAGCTCCGGATAGTCCTGCGACAGGCCCTCCAGCGCAGCGATCGCGTCGGCCGCGCGGTCCAGGTCGGTGAGGATCACCGCGCGCTGGAAGCGCACCTGCGCGTTGCGCGGGTTTTTGGCGATCACCTCGTCGGCGCGCTTGAGCGCGGCATCGAGCCGGCGCTCCTGGATGAGCGCGTCAATGGCCTCTGCGTCGGTCGGCGGCGCAGTTGGCACGAGCGGCCGGCCGGTGGCGGGGCTGGCGGCCGGTGGCGCCACCTGCGCAGTCGCCAGCGTGCAGCCGAACGCGGCCAGCAAGGCAAGCGAAGCAAGGGTGGAAATGCGCATCGGGCGGGTGAGCAGCAAGTGGGTCGCGAGAGCCGAGCTTCGGCTCCGGGCTTTGGCTCCGAGCTTCGGCTCTATACTGCAACGAGATTCTATCTTGACGCCGTGACTGCACCGCCCCTTGACCTGATGGCGATTGGCCAGATTGCGACTGGCCCGATCGCGAATGCCGCGCCGCGCCCCGCCGCCCGTGCGCGCCGGCGCTGTTGCCGCTGACGCGCTGATGTCGTGTGTGCCACCGTGCGCATCGCGCGCACGGCCTGATCCACCTCCCCGGGGTTGCTACATGCCAGTGTCGATCTACAACACGCTCACGCGTCGGCTCGAGCCGCTCGCGCCGATCGCGCCGCCCAAGGTTGGCATTTACGTGTGCGGCATGACCGTCTACGACTACTGCCACCTGGGCCATGCGCGTGCGTTCCTGTGCTTCGACATCGTGCAACGCTGGCTGCGCGCGCAGGGCTACGCCGTCACTTACGTCCGCAATATCACCGACGTGGACGACAAGATCATCAAGCGCGCCGCCGAGAACGGCGAGCTGCCGAGCGCGCTGACCGAGCGCTTCATCGCGGCGATGCACGAGGACTTCGATGCCCTCGGCATGCAGCGGCCGGACTTCGAGCCACGCGCCACCGAGTTCATCCCGCAGATGCTCGACATCATCGGCCTGCTGCAGAAGGCCGAGCTCGCCTATCTGGCGGGCGATGGCGACGTGAACTTCGCGGTGCGGCGCTTCCCGGGGTACGGCAAGCTCTCGGGCAAGTCCCTCGATGACCTGCGCGCCGGCGAGCGCGTGGCAGTGGCCGACGCCAAGCGCGACCCGCTCGACTTCGTTTTGTGGAAGCGCGCCAAGCCCGGCGAGCCGCAGTGGGACTCCCCCTGGGGCCCGGGCCGCCCGGGCTGGCACATCGAGTGCTCGGCCATGGCCTCCAGCGCGCTCGGGCAGACCTTCGACATCCACGGCGGCGGGCCCGATCTGATCTTTCCGCACCACGAAAACGAGATCGCGCAAAGCGAAGGCGCCTTCAGGCAGCCGTTTGCGAACCTGTGGATGCACGCGGGGGCGCTGCGCGTGGGCGACGAGAAGATGTCGAAATCGCTCGGCAACTTCAAGACGATCCGCGAAGCGCTCAAGGACCATGACGCCGAAGTGCTGCGTTTTTTCCTGGTGCGGCCGCACTACCGCAGCCAGATCAACTTCACGCCGGACATGATTGGCGAGGCACGGGCCGCGCTCACGCGCCTGTATCGCGCGCTCGACGAAGTGCCGGTCGAGTCTGCGCAGCTCGACTGGACCGAGCCGCACGCGCAGCGCTTTGCGGCCGCGATGAACGAGGACTTCAACACCGCGCAGGCGGTCAGCGTGCTGTTTGATCTTGCCGCCGAGGTCAATCGCTCGCGCTCGGTCGCGCACGCTTGGCAGCTGAAGGCCTTGGGCGGCGTGCTGGGGCTGTTGCAGCGACCGCCGCAGGAGTTCCTGCAGGGCGGGGAGCCCGATGGCGACGCAGCGCGGATCGAAGGGCTGATCGCGGAGCGCGGCGCCGCCAAGAAGGCAAAGGACTTCGCGCGAGCCGACGGCATCCGGCGGCAGTTGCTCGCCGAAGGCGTGGTGCTCGAAGACAAGCCGGGCGGGGTGACGGCGTGGCGGCGGCAGTAGGCAGTCGCGGCGTAACGCCAAGGCCCTCGTGTGAAGACGGTGGGCATGGAGGGCACGACGAGTCACGGTTACTGATTTGTCTCGCCGTGATCTCTGTGCCCTGCCGTGTGATTGGCTGAGCTTGGCCAGCTGATGCGCCCTCCCTACTGGCTCAAGGCCAAGCGCGCTCTGGCTGCTGCCGACCCGAGCATGGGTCGGATCATTGCCAGCTACCCGCGCATCGCGCTCGCCTCGCGCGGCGATCCGTTTGCCACGCTGGCCCGCTCGATCGTCGGCCAGCAGATCTCCGTCAAGGCCGCCGACGCGGTGTGGGCGCGATTGGTCGCCTGCTGTCCCGAGCTGACGCCGCGCGCCGTCTTGCGGCGGCGCGCCACCACGCTGCGGGCCTGCGGACTGTCGGAGCGCAAGGTCGAGTACCTGGTCGATCTGGCCCGGTACTTCGAGCGCGACCACATCGACTTGCCGCGGCTGCGGTCGGCCACCGACGAGGAGGTGATCGCGCGGCTCACGGAGATCCGCGGCATCGGCCGCTGGACCGCGGAGATGTTCCTGATCTTCAACCTGCTGCGGCCG
Organism: Burkholderiales bacterium; assembly: GCA_020248785.1. Taxonomy (GTDB): domain Bacteria; phylum Pseudomonadota; class Gammaproteobacteria; order Burkholderiales; family Burkholderiaceae_F; genus JALHMQ01. Next base: position 17,474 of record JADCGX010000091.1, read on the forward strand.
GACGTGCTGCCGCTGGACGACATTGGCCTGCTGAAGGCGGTCAGCCTGCATTACCTGGACAACGTGTCCACCGCCGAGCTGCTGGGCCGCGCGGGCCGCGCGCGCGTGACGGCCTTGGCGCAGTGCTGGGCCCCTTGGCGCAGCGTGGCTACGTGGTACCTTTGGCGCAGTCTGGACCCCGTGCCGGTCGCCTACTGACCGGTGCCATCGCCCCATGAGCAAGACGACCTTCCTGGACTTCGAGCAGCCGATCGCGGAGCTGGAGACGAAGATCGAGGAACTGCGCTTCGTGCAGGATGACTCCGCGGTCGACATCTCGGAGGAGATCGAACGGCTGCAGAAGAAGAGCCAGGCGCTGCTCAAGGACATCTACGCCAAGCTGACGCCATGGCAGGTGTCGCAGCTGGCGCGCCATCCGCAGCGGCCCTACACGCTCGACTACATCAACGACATCTTCACCGACTTCCACGAGCTGCACGGCGACCGCGCGTTCTCCGACGACCTGTCGATCGTCGGGGGCATGGCCCGCTTCAGCGGCCAGCCGGTGATGGTGCTGGGTCACCAGAAGGGGCGCGACACGAAGGAGCGCACGATGCGCAACTTCGGCATGTGCAAGCCCGAGGGCTACCGCAAGGCCCTGCGGCTGATGAAGCTGGCGGAGAAGTTCCAGTTGCCGGTGTTCACCTTCGTCGACACGCCGGGCGCGTATCCCGGCATCGACGCCGAGGAGCGCGGCCAGTCCGAGGCCATCGGCCACAATCTGTACGAGATGGCGCAGCTCAAGGTGCCCATTGTCTCCACCATCATCGGCGAGGGCGGCTCGGGCGGTGCACTGGCCATCGCGGTGGCCGACCATGTGTTGATGCTGCAGTACGCCACCTATTCGGTGATCTCACCCGAGGGCTGCGCGTCCATCCTCTACAAGAGCGCGGCCAAGGCACCCGAGGCCGCGGAGGCGCTGGGCCTCACGGCGCATCGGCTAAAGGCGCTGAGCCTGATCGATCGCATCGTCTCGGAGCCGCTCGGCGGCGCGCACCGGGATCCCAAGCAGATGGCGGCACTGCTCAAGCGCGCGCTGGGCGACAGCCTGCGCCAGTTCCATGGCATGAAGACCAAGGAACTGCTCGCCGCCCGCCATACCCGCCTGCTCGGCTATGGCAAGTTCAAGGAAACCACGCCAGAGGCATGATGCGGCGCCGGCAGGCGAACGCCGCCTGCTGGAGTCCCTGCGTGAGGCGGTCGAAGCGGCCTTGCGGCCTGCCACTTCTGTCCTGCCCGCCGACGCCCTGACATCGCAGGCCCGCCGTCCGCGTACCCCGCCACCTGCGCCGCTGCTGATTGCCTTCAGCGGCGGGCGCGATTCCACCGCCTTGCTGCACGCCTGCTGCAGTCTGCGCGCAGCCAAGCTGCGCGCCTTCAAGGACCTGCGTGCAGTGCATGTGCACCACGCGCTGCACGCCAGCGCGGATCACTGGGCGCTGCAGTGCGTGGCGCTGGGCGAGCGCGTCGGCGTCCCGGTCGAGGTGCGCCGGGTCCTGGTGGCTCGGCGGGGGCGGGGGCTGGAGGCGGCTGCGCGCGCCGCCCGCTACGAGGCTTTGGCCGTTGCCGCGCTCGCGCAGCGCGCCGCGCTCGTGCTGACAGCGCATCACCAGGACGATCGCATCGAGACCTTCCTGCTGCAATGGCTGCGTGGCGCCGGCGTCGACGGGCTGGCGGCCTTTCCGACGGCCCGCGCGTTCGCCGATGGCTTGGTCCAGCTGGTGCGGCCGTTCGTTGCCGTGCCGCGCAGCGATCTCGCGGCGTACGTCGAGCGGCATGGCTTGCCCTTCATCAAGGATCCGAGCAACGAGGACACGCGGCTGGCGCGCAACGCGCTGCGGCATCGGGTGTTGCCGGTGCTGTCCGAGATGCGGCCCGGTTTCGAGCGGGCCGCGGCCCGTAGCGTGGACCTGGTCGCCGAGGCCGCACAGGTGCTGCGCGAGGTGGCCACCGGCGACCTGGCCGACTGCATTGCCGGCGCGACCGGCGCCTCGCGCGCCGCGCTGCGACTGGACCGCTTGCAGGCCCTGTCGTCGGCGCGCCAGGCGCTGGTCTTGCGGCAGTGGCTGGCCCAGCTCGGGATCGAGGCGCCCCCGCGCGCACGGCTCAGCGAGATCGTCGCGCAGGCGCTCTGCGCGCGTAGCGACGCGCGCATGCTGGTGCGCATCGGCGCCAGCGAAGTGCGGCGTCATCGCGGCCTGCTGCTGTTGCGCACGGTCGATGCCACCCGAGAGTGCGAGGGCCTGCGGGTGCTGTGGCAGGGTGAGCGGGTAATCGAGGTGCCCGCCTGGGGCGGCGCGCTGCAGTTCATCGAGGTGGGCGAGGGCGCCGAAGGCTTCGACCCGGCGTGGTTGCGGGCAGCACCGCTGGAGTTGCGCGGGCGCGGCGGGGGCGAGCGCTTCAAGCCGAACGCGAGCCGGCCCTCGCGCACGCTCAAGCGGCTGTTCCAGGACGCCGGTGTGCCCGAGTTCGAGCGCGGCAATTTGCCGCTGGTCTGGCGCGAGGACCGGCTCATCTTCGTCGCCGCCCTGGGTGCGGATGTCCGCCTGACCGACCGCGATGGCCCGCGTGTGCAATTGCGCTGGCAGCCTGCATCGGACTTGATCCAACCGGCCTCGGAGGGTTGAGGCCTGCGGAGGCCTTGCCGCGCGATCCCTATAATCGCCGCCCTTTGCGGCGCTCTACCTGGGCGCCTTCTCAACAGGACGGCGGCAGCGCCATGGCCCTCATTGTTCACAAGTACGGCGGCACTTCGGTCGGCTCGGTCGAGCGGATCAAGAACGTCTCGCGCCGCATCGCCAAGTGGCACCGCGCGGGCCATCAAGTTGTCGTTGTCGTCTCCGCGATGAGCGGCGAGACCAACCGCCTCATCGGACTGGCCAAGGAAATCCAGGCCAGCCCCGATCCGCGCGAACTCGACGTCGTTGCGTCCACTGGCGAGCAGGTGACCATTGGTCTTGTTGCCATGGCGGTGCAGGAGCAGGGCCTGAAGGCCAAGAGCTACACCGGTCCGCAGGTCCACGTGCTGACGGACAGCACGTTCACCAAGGCGCGCATCCTGGACATCGACGAGAAGAAGATCCGCGCCGATCTTGCCAACGGCTATGTCGTCGTGGTGGCAGGCTTCCAGGGGGCCGACGAGCACGGCAACATCACCACGCTTGGCCGCGGCGGTTCGGATACCTCCGCGGTCGCCATGGCGGCCGCGTTGAAGGCTGACGAGTGCCTCATCTACACCGATGTCGATGGTGTCTACACCACCGACCCGCGCATCGTGCCCGAGGCACGCCGGCTCGCCCGGGTCACCTTCGAGGAGATGCTGGAAATGGCCAGCCTCGGCTCCAAGGTGCTGCAGATCCGTTCGGTGGAGTTTGCAGGCAAATACAAGGTGCGGCTGCGCGTTCTGTCCAGCCTGACCGACGCCGACATGCCGCTGGCCGAGGAGGCGCAGTCCGGCACGCTGATCACCTTCGAGGAAGAGACCCAGATGGAAAAGGCCGTCATCTCCGGCATCGCCTTCTCGCGCGACGAGGCCAAGATCACCCTGACGCGCGTGCCCGACCGACCCGGTATCGCCTTTCAGATCCTGGGCGCCATTGCCGAGGCCAACATCGACGTCGACATGATCGTGCAGAACATCAGCGTCGAAGGCACCACCGACTTCAGCTTCACGGTCCATCGCAACGAGTACGCCAAGGCGATGGATGTACTCAAGAGCAAGGTGCAGCCGGTCATCCGGGCCAAGGAGATCATCGGCGACCCGAAAATCTGCAAGGTGAGCGTGGTCGGCATCGGCATGCGCTCGCATGTGGGCATCGCCAGCCTGATGTTCCGCACGCTCTCCGAGGAGGGTATCAACATCCAGATGATCACGACCAGCGAGATCAAGATCTCGGTGGTGGTCGAGGACAAGTACATGGAACTGGCGGTGCGCGCGCTGCACAAGGCCTTCGGGCTGGAGCAGGCGCCTGCCTGAGTCGCGGCGTGCGCCCGGCGCTTTGCCCGCCGCGCGGGCAGCGTCTACACTCGCGTCCGAGCGCAGTCCCCGGGGTCCGCGCTCTTCGCCCTTCTTTCTTGTTTGTCATCCCGGAGACGTGGCCGAGAGGTCGAAGGCACTCCCCTGCTAAGGGAGCATGCGCGCAAAAACGTGCATCGAGGGTTCGAATCCCTCCGTCTCCGCCA
>JADCGX010000092.1 GCA_020248785.1 Burkholderiales bacterium
CTGCGGCACACAAGCTGGCCAGAATGGTGTACTTCATGCTGACCCGCGGCGAGGCCTCCGTTGACCAGGGCAAGCAGCGCTACGAGGAGCAGCAGCGCCAACGCAGCATCGCCGCACTCAAACGCCGCGCCGCTGCGCTGGGATTCCAGATCAACCCCGTGGGAACGGCCGCATGAAATCAGCCGTCCTCAGGTTTGTTTCTTAAGAGAGACCAACAGATGTGGTCAATCCCCTGCTGCCTTCAGCGATGCCATTGACATTGCACCTGGACCGGTCAGGTGCCTTCATCACTGGCCAAAACGGTGTCGGCAAAAGCACCTTGCTGCGTGCAATTGGCCTGAACCTCATGTCGGCGCGTGCCTTCGGCTTCTGCTATGCCAAGGCCGCCTCAACGCCGCGGGCAGCCATCTATACGAGCATGCTGATCGAGGACAATCTGGAGGCCGGCAAGAGCCATTACATGGCGGAACTGAGCCGCGCCGAACGACTCGCTCGCGTTGCGGGCTCAGCTGATGCGGTCTTTTTGATTGATGAGCCGTTTCGAGGCACAAACCACGACGAGTCGACAGCCGCTTCGGCGGGATGGCTGGCGTTCCTGGCGACGCGCGGAATGGTCATCGTGTCATCTCATAACCTCTTGCTTGGGCGGCTTCTAAAGAAGCACCTGACGCCGATTAGGCTCATCAGCTCCGACGTCGGCGCGCTCCGCTTGGAGCAAGGGCTTCTAACTGCTCCTAATGGCATAGCAATAATGGAGCGTTACGATTTCCATACGGACATCAGGCGATCGGCCGAAGCGGTCATGAGATGGCTGTCAGCTGGAAGCCCACCGTCTCAGATGCCTAGCATTTAGGGCGGTACGTTGACTCCTCGTGGGCAGGCTGACGGAGCCGCCACCGGTCCGTAAGAAGTCAAAGGCGAGCTCGCCTCGAGCGTCTGTTCACGGACGATCTGATGACCGCTCAAAGCGGCCACGAGCGGTCATCGGGGCAGATCAGCAACATGGTCAGTCGACTCAAGGGCGCCATGTTGTTGGCGCCGGCACCAAAATGAGCCACCGCGCCGACCCTCAAGTGAGCCACCTCATCAGATCGCAAGTCCAGGAACCATACAGATCTCGAGACATCCTGGCCGGCTCACGTGGACGCCGGCACGCCGCCACAGAGTGGCTCAATCAGGCGTCGGCGCCAACAACCGTAATGCGCAACGGACAAACGGAATGAGTTGATCGATGTACGTAATCGACCTGACCCACTACCTGAACTCCAAGGGTGCGATCGCGGCCGATCGGGGCCCGGCCCGAAAGATGGCGGACTACCTGACCGCCGTGGTCGCCCACGCCTCCGACTTCGATCGATCCGACGACGCGCCGGGCCCGGCCTGCTTCAAGTGCCGCAAGCGCGACCAACGCATCGTCGAGACCGGCATCACCGAGGATGATGTCGTTGTCTGGCGCTGCCTTGCCTGCGGCACCGAGGGGCGTATCTCGAACTGGCAGGGCACGTTCTGGGACCTGAGCCACGGCTCGCCGTCGAGCTAAACCGCAATCCCCTGCCCCGTCCAATGGCGAAACCACCCACTGAAGACCTGGAAGCCTTCCTCCGCCGTCAGGACGCGGGGGACCTGGTCGCCGTGCTGCTCGAACTCGCCAAGGACCACGAGGCCGTTCAGGCACGCCTAGCGCGCATGCAGCTGGCCGATCGGCCGGACAAGCTCGCCGCCGGCTTCAAGAAGACGCTGTCCGGCTGGCGGCGCTCGACCAAGTTCTACGGCTACCGCGAGGCGGGCGAGTTCGGTCGCCAGCTCGACGGCTGGCTGGACCAGGTGGCGCGCGAGCTGCTGCCCAAGGATCCCCCAGCCGCCGTCTCGCTCTTCGAGGCCTTCATCGAGGCGGATGCGGCGTGGTTCGATCGCGACGACGACTCCGACGGCGTGATCGGCGATGCCGTTCGTGCGGCTTGCCGTCACTGGCTGCAGGCCGCCGCGCGCTGCGAGACCCCGCGCGACGTGTGGCCCGATCGCCTGCTGAAGCTCTACCAGGCCGATCAATACGGCGCGCGCGACGAGTTGCTGCGGCGTGCCGACTTGCTGCTCGACGCGCCGGCTCAGCGCGGGCTCGTCGCCCGGCTCGAATCGCAGCTGGCGCAGGCACTCGACGCGTCCCCGCGTGGGGAGAGTCCGCCGATCGATGTCTTCCGGATCTCGGGTGCGCTGTCGTTGCTGGCCGAGTCGTTGCGCGACCCCGACATCATGGTGCGCGCTTCGCTGCGCTACGGCCCGAACCCCAACCCCGTGCAGCGGCAGGCCTTCGTGCGGGCCTACCTCGATGCCGACCGGCCAGCCGATGCCCTGGTTTGGCTGCAGGACGCCTGGGGCCACCTCGACGACAGCCGACAGGACCTTCTGGCTGATGCCTTGGAGCGGCTCGGCCGCTTCGAGGATAGCTCGCCGATCCGGCAACGGATGTTCGAGCGCACGCTCTCGGACTTCTGTTTCAATCGCTGGCTGGAGCACCTGCCCGAGGCTGCACGTCCCGACGCCGTCGCCCATGCCCGGCAACTCGCGTTCCGCCACGACAACCTGACGGCCGCAGCCACGCTGCTGCTGCAACTCGGCGACGCGGCTGCGGCCGAGGACAGGCTGGTGGCGGAATCCGGGCGCATTGACGGCAACCAATACGGAAGCCTCGTTCCCCTCGCCAAGGCCCTGCGCGCCCACGAGTGCCCGCGCGGCGAAACCGTCGTCTACCGGGCGCTGCTCAAGGGCATCCTTGAACGCGCGTACGCGCGCGCCTACGGTCACGCGGCGCGCTACTGGGCCCGACTTGCAGAGATCGCGGGCAGCGGTGTCGGCCTGTTGCCCCTGCCGTCGCACGAGGACTTCGAGGCCGAGATCCGTGCCCGCCACGGACGCAAGTCGGCGTTCTGGGCGTATGTGAACGGAACGCGCCGCGACCGGCACGACGACGACGACCTGACCTTGTAGCCCCTGTCGACTGGCCGCGCTTATCCACGGCCGAGCGATCGGCGCCTCTCACGCAAGACCCGCGCGGCGAGGCGCAGGCCACGGCGAATGGTTGGATACAGCCGCAATTGCCGAAATTCGACCTGCCCAGCCCTTCATTGTCGACATTGCGCCCCTCGCGTATTGCGAACCGATTGCTGCCTGACATCGCGTGTCTGTCTCTGTCAGTTGCTGGCCGCCTTTTCAACACGGCCCCGCAAAACTCTCACAAAGCGTCGTAGCGGATGCGGTCGTTGCCATTGCACGAACAGATTCGGTCTTGCGCCTACTCATGGTCCAGGCAGCGGCAGAGCTCTCCCCAGCAATCCTCGCAGCGCCGCTCCCTGCGCCGCCGTCATCCCGAGTGCGCTTGTGGCAAACGGCTGCGGCGCACCGGCAATTCCCAGCCACCACGGTAAGTCCGGTGCACCCGACCCATCGACCAGCTGGAGAATCTGCGTATAGACCGCCGGCAGGAGATACGCCGCCTTGCGGTGAGCCAGCACCTCGACGTAAATCGCGTTGTCTCGCAGCGGCGGCAACGATGGAATTGGCACCAGTGCCTGCTGCGCCGAAAGAAGCGGCGGATTCCATGTTGGCACCGAGGCAACGGGCGGCAAAATGCTGCGCGAATGCGGCCCCACCAGCATCCGTGCAGCGAGTGCCGCCACGTTTTCGAGGTCCGACGGCCTGACTCCGCTCATCACCCGTGGGTTGATCCGGTCGACGAACTCCCAAGTCGCGGGTTCCAGGGTGAGCGGCGACGGCGTCTGCTCGAGAACGACCGCGAACACGAACGGCCAGCCCAGGTCCAAACGCCCGTGAGTCGAGAAATTGAAGGCGAGTTCCGTAGTGCCGCTCGGCGGGCGACCCGCCTCCACCGGCCGGGCAGACGCCTCGAAGCACACGCGCACGTCGTCGAAGAACACTACGAGCGTCGGTGCGCGGCGGGCTGCCTCCTCGACCAGCGCCGCCTCGCTATTTGTCAGCGCCGTGATCCGACCTGACGCGGCTAGTATCTTCGCATCCAGCGGTGCCCCGATGCCCCATCGACTCAGCGTCGCGGCGAGCGTGCCGGCGGCGAACTCCCGATCCGTTCTTGTGAGCCCCGCGGCGTCTCGCTCCGACAGGCGTGCCCATGCCAGGCTGTCCATCGCCAGCTCCGCCCTCGGTGGGGTGGCCGCCCAGAGGTGCACGCGCTGTGGCCGGTGATGCGTTGGTGTGCTGCGCCAGAACGCCGAGACCAGGTGGGGGTCGGTCACCGTAACTTCGTATCGCCCTTGGAGCCACTGGCTGAACAGGTACTGGTTGAGCGCGTTCTGCGACAGCGCCAAGCCCGCGAAGGTGCCCACCGTCAGCGCCGGACCGGGTCCGGGCGCCGGCACGGCTGGCTGTGGGTTGAGATCGCCACGCATCTGCACATGCAGCCGCGCGAGTTGGTCCGTCAGAACGGCCGCTCGCGGCACCTGCGTCGCATAAGGGGTGACAGCGATGCCCTGGGGTGGCGCCAACTCCGCCTGCAGCTCCAGCAGAGTGTTGGGTTGCGAAGTGGCCAGGCCGTCCACCGCGCGTAACTCGTTCTGCCTTCCTGCAATCGGGAAGTGCAGTCCCTCCTGCCGCATCTGTGCCTCGACCGCCTTCGCCACCTGGTCCGCCAGCAAGGCGCCCCAGCCGTCGACCGCATTGCCAATCGCTGCGACAAAGGCATCGACGAAGGCAGCGATCGGATTCGTGCTCACCGCCGTGGTGGACACTACCGTGGTGCCGGTGCGTGAGGCCACGGTGACGAAGGGCTCAACGCGTTCGCTGTTCGGATCGAAGCGGAAGCTCACGTCCAATGTCACGTTCACCCCTGTGGTCAACGCACGCACCATGGTCAAGTGCGTGAGGACGAAGGCCGCCAACGTCGCCAGCACTGCGACCAATGGACAGAAAAGCGGGAACAGCAGGCACATTGCGATCGTTCCCAGGCCAAGGAGTAGCCCGCCGAACACTGTCGGCAGCCGCAGCAGCGTTGCGGTAAGCGCGACATCAGGCAGGTTCAACCCCACGATGACGTTGCCGTTGCTACCGATGTTCGCGCTGGTGACCAGCACGCCGCCGGGCAGTGTTGTGAAGTCCGCCGTGCCAGTCAGCGCAGCGACCGTCACCGTAAACAGCGGCGGCGTGGTGAGGCCAGCGATGACCGTTGATCCAACCTGAACGGGCGCAAGGAGCGGCGGCGGAAGCGCGACTGTCAGCGTGCCGATCTCAGCCGTTTCGAACCCCTCCACGACCATGACGCGTTCGTCGAGCGTCAGCCCGTCGATCCGACCCTCGTTGCGCAACAGCTCGGCGTCCGCCGGTGCGCCCACGCCCCATCTGGCGAGCGTCGCGGCAAGTGTGCCCGCCGCGAACTCGCGCTCCGTCCGCGTGAGCCCGGCACCATCCCGCTCTGAGAGTCGCCCCCATGCCAGTCGGTCGATCAGCCCGTCGCCACCGCTCATGACGCCACTGTTGACGACGCGAGGGTTGCGCAGCAGGGTGAATAGGCCGGCCCCGGGTGCCGCGGGTGCGGCGCCGACCGTGGCGGCCATGTTCGCCATCCATGGGATGCTCCATGACCCGCCGCCAACAACCGTGTTGCCCACCAGCGGCACCATCATGTTGGCCGTCGTCCCCATGACCGTAAACAGATCCTGGTGCAGCGTGGCGCTCATCGTGCCCAGCCGGGTGCTGCCCAGGCAGTCTGGCGTCAGCACATCACGGATGCGGTTGCGCATAGCCGTACCGTCAAGGCCTTGTCGCCTCGGTTCATCCGCCTCTGGCGCGAACGGTGCCACCGTTACAGTTGGTACCCCCGGTGCATCCTTCTGTGTCGGCCCCACAGGCGCACGGGGTGGCTTGCGAAGGCGCTCCTCCAGCGGCTTGTAGCCCGCCGGCGGCGCGAAGTCCGACGCCAGTCGGGACACCTTCTTGGGTTGCACGAGCGACCAGCCCCCCACCAGTCGACCCTCTACGTCGTGCATGCGCGCGGCGACCGGCAGGCCAAGCGCGTCCAATTCATCCCATGGCAGTCCTGAGTCGCGGTGGCAGCCCGGCCCGCAGTACAGCGCACGAAGCAGGCCACGTCCGAACGGCGCCATCTCGACATCCGGGCTGAAGTCGAGTTCGATCATCAACCGCCTCACCGCATCGTCATCAACGTCGATCCGTACCGTCGTTCCATCCAGTCCAGTCGAACTGGCGTTGCGCCGCTTGCCCGCACTTTGCTCCGCCTGAGCATTCGATGACATCCTTTCGATCGTCAGTCCCCGCGACGGCCGCACCTTGGTGCGCGGGCGCAGTTCGAGCGGTAGCTGCGCGTACGACTTCGTCGCACGATCCCAGAACACGCTCCCCACTGGCTCCATGTGAACGAGGGTCACGCCCGCGGCATCGAAGTCCAGGCGCTGTTGCAACTCCCCCAGCAGCAGATGCACGCGCTGCGCACCGTCGCCGGGCATCATCCGGGCCGTGGCCGCCGCCATCCAGCCCTCAACAGGTGGCGGTCCCGGCCATCGCACCTCGAGCGTTGCCTCGATCACCGTGAGACGGCCTTTGCCCGCGGGTTTCGACTTGTCCTCGACCGAGCGATCGGCCTTACGCGAAGCAGTGCTCATCTGCTAATCCTCCTGGCGCCGCTTCGGATTGCTTGCGGTGCGTGCACTCTACGAGGCGCGCTCGGTGCGCCAGCGTGAATGTGCCCTGCACTCCGACGACGGTTCACCCCTTGCGCTTAACTCGCCACCGTGTCTCTGCGTGCGCGAAGGAGCCCACGTTTGTTGTCGCCGACGCCGGATTGAGCCACTCTGTGGCGGTGTGCCGGCGTCCAAGTGAGCCGGCTAGGGCGTCTCGAAGTCTGCATGGCTCCTGGGCTTGCGATCTGATGACGTGGCTCAATCGATCCTCGGCGCGGTGGCTTATTCCAGTGCCGGCGCCAACAGCCCTAGCGAGAGTGATGGCTGCAGCACGCGTCTCGCCGAGTACTTGCACGACCCGTTCAGACCGAGTTCCGGTATCCACACGAGTGGTTGCGTGTTGGGCAGCGGCGCTATGCTCAACGTGAGAGCTTTTTTCTCGAACTGCATCGTAGCCTCGTCCGCAAGAGCCTCCATGTCGCAATTTTCAATCTCGATCACGCAGCTGCGCGACATGATGCTTGTCGCAGGCTACGACGAGGTGGTCGAGCGCTTATGGACGCCGGGCACTGTTGTCGACACCCACACTCATCCGTTCGATGTCAACGCGCTGATGGTCGACGGCGAGATGACGCTTGCCGTCGAAGGCCGAGCACCGCGCCTGCTGCGCGCTGGCGATACGTTCCAGCTCGCCGCCCATGTGCCGCATGCCGAACGCTACGGGCCGCAGGGCGCCACCTACTGGGTCGCGCGGCGCGCTGTCGCGCCCGATTCGGGCGGCTGAAGCCACGGTGTTGTGTCACGCCGGCGGCATGCGCTGCTGGTAGCCTTGCGTTCGGCTGAGAGCGTGAGAGTTCTTCTGCGAGCCGGACAACTGGCTTGAGCCTGACGAGAAGTTCGTAGTCGTATCTTCTCAGTCCGCTTCGGACATGTATCGACCGACTCCACCCGACGGCTATCGCCCGCGCGCACGGCGAATTGAATGGCAGTCGGGCATCGATTTCCCGTGCTCGCAGAACTACTGTGAAGAAGCCGGACTCGTGAATCCTGGGACGATGTTTTTCGAGGAGTGGGAGAAGGCCGCGCGCGATTGTCCCAATCACCAGCTAAGGATTCGCGGCTGGCCGAATACAGAGACCGTCGACCTCGCTCGGAGGCCAACGGAGTACACGCGCATCGAATGAAAGTTGTGGCGGCCGAGGGAATTCCCACACCGATACCTGCCCCGGCGCCGGAACGGCGGCAAACGGCGGCCGTCGTTGACCGCGCCACTGCCATTTCGCACGGGCAGCCGCTAGCTCCTCTGGATTCGGCATCGTCGATTGATCCGTGAAGGACAGCACAAGGGCTGCTATGCGGCAATTCTGACGCCACTAGGTTACGTCTGCCATTGGCCGACAGCCGCCATTGAACAGCGGCGGGCAAACGCCCGCAACCGCTGCATATCAGCCTTTCGGGATTTCGGTCCGAATGGCTGCAAAGGGTCGAATCCCGCACGCCCGAAGTCCGCTCGCCGTCGAGCGACCGAAGTCTCTAATGGCTAGCGCGCGCCCTTGCTGCGTGCTTCCTTGAGCGCCAAGCGCACGAGGTTCCAGGCGCCGGTGGCGGCGAAGATCGGCCACAGGCAGCTGCAGATGGCGCACCACAGCAGCCGGCTTTCCAGCACGCCGCCTGCGCCCTGCGGTCGAGCCCCGCCCTCACTGAAGAAGTGGCGGTTGGGATAAGTCACGAGTCCGAAGGCGATCCCCGTGGCAAGAAAGACAACGATCGTCGGGTTCATTGCGTCTCCTCCTCAATGGCAAGGCGTGCGCGGATCCGCTTGAGCGCGCGCCAAACGAAAAAGATCACGAACGGAATCGCCGCCGCGGTCACGATTTCCGGCCGCAGCTGGGGCACGAGCTGCGCGAGCGGCTTGGCCGCGTAGGCGACGAGCCCGACGGTGTAGTAGGTGATGGCGGCGATCGACAGGCCTTCGACGGTCTGTTGCAGCCGCAGCTGCTGCACGCCGCGCCGCTCCATGGCGGCCAGCAGCCTTTGGTTCTGCTCCTCGCGCGCGATGTCCACGCGCGTGCGCAGCAGGCTGCTGGCGCGCTCGATGCGCGCCGAGATCTCGTCCTGGCGGCGCGTGGCCGCGGCGCAGGACTCCATCGCCGGTGACATGCGGCGCGACAGAAAGCCCGTCAGACTGCGCATGTCGCCGAGCCGCTGCTCGCGAAACTCCGCCAACCGCGCGCGCACGATCGACCAGTACGCCTGCGCCGCTGAGAACCGGAAGGCGGTGACGGCCACGGAGCGTTGCACTTCAGAGGCCAGGCGCGTGAGTTCGTCCAGCAGCCGCTGCTCTTCGGATTGCACGGCGGGTGTGTTGGTCTCCGCATGCAGCGCAGCCGTGTCCGCGGTGATGCGCTCAAGCTGCTGCTCGATGCGATTGAGCTCCGGAAACACGGCGCGCGCCAAGGGAAATCCGAGCAGCGCCATCATGCGGTAGATCTCGATTTCGGCGATCCGCTGCACCACGCGTGCCGATTGCGCGCGGCCCAGCCGCACGTCCAGCGCCAGGTAGCGCGTGCGTCCGCTGTCCTTGACGAGGAAGTCCGTGAACACCCAGGCCGCCTCGTCCAGCACCTGCGATCCGGCCATGGCATCAGCAACGAACCAGCGGCCGATGTCGGCTGCGCGCGGCTCCTGCGCCTCGATCTTCACGAGCAACACATCGGCGCAGGCGATCGTGCGTCCTGGAAGCGACGCGAGCCAACCCAAGGGCAGGGCGTCCAGCGCGGTCGGAAACTCCGGCATCGTGGCGAGCGCCTCGTACTGCAGGTCCGGCAGCGGTCGCACGAAGGTGAGGCTGACGAACTCGCCGTGCCGCTCCCATTTCACGCGCAACTGCGGCAAATCCAGCAGCACATGCGCGGCGTCGGCGCTCATCTCCAGCTCGATCGCGTGATCCAGGCCCAGTTGATGCACGCGCGCCAGTGAGTCCTGCGCCGCCGCGTCGGTCAGTGCCATGCAGGTAATGACCGCGGGCGCCTGCACCGGTGCCGGCGGCCGCGCATGCACTTCGGCCGCGACTTGCAATCGTTGCGGGTGATCGGGCGGGCGTTGGACAGCCATCGGGCGGGCCATGAGTGAGGTTGTGGGGCAAGCCGCAGGGAGCGGCATCGCCCGGTTGTGCGTACCGACAAACTGTCAACAAAACTTGACAATAGGCGGCGACAGGAGAACAGTACACCCAAAGCACGACCAAACAACGACACGTGTCCCTAATCCGGGTGGCGCGCTCGTGTTTGAGCCGCAACGAGGCCCGCAGATGGATTTCAAGGCACGGATTGAGCGGTCGCTCGAGCGTTCACTGGCGTTGGCCGATGAGCACACGCCGCCGCGCCTTGTTTCGGCCTTGCGCCACTCGGTCTTCCCGGGCGGTGCGCGCATTCGCCCGCAGCTGTGCCTGGCGGTTGCTGGCGCCTGCGGTGATGATGAGCCGGGGCTGTCGGAGGCCGCGGCCTGCGCGATCGAGTTGCTGCATTGCGCCTCACTCGTCCATGACGACTTGCCCTGCTTCGACGATGCAGCGCTGCGGCGGGGTCGTCTGTCGGTGCACAAGGCCTATGGCGAACGTCTGGCAGTGCTCGCGGGCGATGCGCTGATCGTCCTGTCGTTCCAGGTTCTTGCCCTGGCCGCTGCCATGCGGCCGCAGCGGCTGGGTCCGATCGTGTGCTCCATTGGCGCTTCCGCCGGCCTGCCCACCGGGATCGTCGCTGGCCAGGCCTGGGAGTGCGAGCCGCGTGTGTCGCTGCTGGAGTACCAGCGCCAGAAGACCGGTTCGCTCTTTGTGGCTGCCACCGTGGCCGGGGCGCAGGCCGCAGGGGCGGATCCGACGCCGTGGCGCCGCCTCGGCGAGCGCCTCGGCGAGGCTTATCAGATTGCCGACGACATTCGCGACGTGGCCTCCGATCCGGCGCAACTGGGCAAGCCCGTGGGCCAGGACAAGGCCCTGGGGCGGCCGAACGCCTGCGAAGAGCTCGGATTTGCGCAGGCAGTTCGCTACTTCGACCGTCTGATGGACGAGGCCGTGGAGTCGATCCCCGAGTGCCCGGGCGCCGCGCACTTCCGCGCCCTGGTTCAGTCGGAGTCGGCGCGGCTGGTACCCGCGGAGGTGGCGCGCCTGGCCGCCTGATCGGGGCCTTCGCGTTGCGTCATCGATGAACCAACTGGCTGCCGTCGTGCGACCACGTCGGGCGTGGACTGCCTGGCGCGACCGCCTGCTCGCTAGCCCGCGCTTTGCGCGCTGGGCCCTGGCGTTTCCGCTGACACGCCCTCTGGTGCGTCACTACGAGCGACGCCTGTTCGACCTGATGGCCGGCTTCACCTACTCGCAGGTGCTGGCGGCGCTCGTGCAGTTGCGCGTGCTCGATCGCGTGGCCGAGGCGCCACAGACCGCCGACGAACTCGCGCCGCAGCTTGCGTTGTCGCCGACCGCGGCAGCCACGCTGCTTGACGCCGCGGTGGCGCTGCGTCTGCTCGAGCGCGATCGCGCCGGAGCGTATGCCCCGGGCCTGCTCGGCACCGTCCTGCGTACCCAGCCGGGCATCCAGGCGATGGTCGAGCACCACGCGCTTCTGTATGCAGATCTGCAGGACCCCGTGGCCCTGCTGCGCGGGCACGCGCGGCCCACGCAGCTGTCACGCTTCTGGACCTACTCTGGCAATCGGGACGCGGCGGAGCTCACGCCGGCGCAGGTCGCTTCGTACTCGACGCTGATGTCGGTCACGCAGCGCCTGATCGCCGATCAGATCCTCGATGCGTATCCAATCGCACGCCACACGCGCCTGCTCGACGTCGGCGGCGGCGAGGGCATCTTCCTGCTGGCTGCGGCGGCGCGTGTGCCACAACTGCGGTTGATGCTGTTCGACCTGCCCGCCGTGGCCGAGCGTGCGCGTGCGCGCTTCGAGGCTGCCGGTGTGGCAGCGCGGGCGCAGTGCTTCAGCGGTGACTTTCGCGCGGCGGGACTACCGACCGGTGCCGACGCGATCTCGCTGATCCGCGTGGCCTTCGACCACGACGACGCCACGGTGCTGGCTTTGCTGCGTGCGGCGCATGCCGCCTTGCCGCCCGGCGGGACGCTGCTGCTTGCCGAGCCGATGGTGGTGCCCGGGCGCGACGAGCCGAGCGGCGCCGCCTACTTCGGCCTGTATCTGCTTGCCATGGGGCCTGGTCGTCCGCGTTCGGCCGCGCGACTCGCATCACTGATCGCGGCCGCCGGGTTCACCGATGTGCAGCAGCGCCGGACCCGGACCCCGCTTCAGGTGGGCCTGCTGTCGGCCCGAAAGGCCGGGCCGTAGTGGACAAATCGCATGCCGCAGCAGGGCGATCCACTGAAACCGACCCTTGCCGAAGAAGAGCGTCAAGAAAACTTGACACTTTTGCCCGTCAGCGTACATTGACGCTCGGGGTTGCCGAACGAACACCGGCAAAAGCGCGGTTAACCAGGACGCAGCAACAACGATGAACACCTTGGCGGTCGTGCTCGAAGCACCGGAGCACCTCGTGCTCAGCAAGCTCGGTCTGACACCGCCGTCCGACGACGATGTTGTCGTAGACATCGAGTTCAGCGGCATCAGCACCGGCACGGAGAAGCTGCTGTGGTCAGGCCGCATGCCGCACTTTCCGGGCATGGGCTATCCGCTGGTGCCGGGCTACGAGTCGGTCGGGCGCGTGATCGAGGCGGGCCGCAACAGCAGCCGGCAGGTCGGCGAGACCGTGTTCGTGCCGGGAGCACGCTGCTTCGGCGACGTGCGCGGGCTGTTCGGTGGCGCAGCGGGGCGGGTCGTGGCGCCCGGTGCGCGCGTGACTCCGATCGACGAGTCGATCGGCGAGCGCGGCGTGCTGCTGGCACTGGCGGCGACGGCGTATCACGCGGTGGCCGAAGGTGGCGCGCGCGAGCGCATCGCGCTGCCGGACCTGATCGTTGGGCACGGCGTGCTCGGTCGCCTGCTGGCGCGCATGGCCGTGCTGGCGGGCGGCAAGCCCACGGTGTGGGAACTCGATCCGGTGCGCGCGCAGGGTGCCGACGGCTACCGCGTCGTCACGCCAGAGTCCGACGAGCGTCGTGACTACCGCGGCATCTACGACGTCAGCGGCGACTCGACCATCCTCGATCGGCTGGTCGCGCGCATGGCGCCGGGTGGCGAGATCGTGCTGGCTGGCTTTTACGTCGAACCGCTTGCGTTCAACTTCGCGCCGGCGTTCATGCGCGAAGCGCAGATCCGCGTGGCCGCCGAGTGGAAGCGGCCCGACATGCTGGCCGTCAAGCAACTGATCGAGACCGGGCAGCTGTCGCTCGACGGACTCATTACCCATCGCGAGGAAGCGCGCGCGGCCGACGTGGCCTATCGCACGGCTTTTTCCGATGCGCATTGCCTGAAGATGGTGCTCGACTGGAGAGGCGCACATGCAAACCAATGAGGCGCGCTCCATGGCGCAAGTGCAGATCATGCGGCTGCAACTGAAGGCCGAGGCCGCGATCGAGCCCGCGCCCGTGACGCCGAGCGAGGTCACGAAGAAGACGCAGATCATCGCGATCTACGGCAAGGGCGGCATCGGCAAGAGCTTCACGCTCGCGAACCTCAGCTACATGATGGCTCAGCAGGGCAAGCGGGTATTGCTCATCGGCTGCGATCCGAAGAGCGACACGACGAGCCTGCTCTTTGGCGGCAAGGCCTGCCCGACCATCATCGAGACTTCCAGCCGCAAGAAGCTCGCTGGCGAGAACGTTGTGATCGGCGACGTGTGCTTCAAGCGCGATGGGGTGTTCGCCATGGAGCTCGGCGGCCCCGAAGTGGGCCGTGGCTGTGGCGGACGCGGAATCATCCACGGCTTCGAGACGCTCGAAAAACTCGGCTTCCACGACTGGGGCTTCGACTACGTCCTGCTCGACTTTCTGGGCGACGTGGTGTGCGGCGGCTTCGGCCTGCCGATCGCGCGCGACATGTGCCAAAAGGTGATCGTGGTCGGCAGCAACGACCTGCAGTCGCTGTACGTCGCCAACAACGTGTGCTCGGCGGTCGAGTACTTCCGCAAGCTCGGCGGCAACGTCGGCGTGGCGGGCCTTGTGGTCAACAAGGACGACGGCACTGGCGAGGCGCAGGCGTTTGCCGACGCAGCGGGCATCCCGGTGCTGGCGGCGATCCCCGCGCACGAGGACATCCGTCGCAAGAGCGCGAATTACGAAATCATCGGCCGGCCCGAGGGCCAGTGGGGCGCGCTGTTCGCGCAACTGGCCAGCGCGGTGGCCGACGCACCGCCGGTGCGACCCAAGCCGCTCACGCAGGATGGCCTGCTGGGCCTGTTCTCCGGCGACGTGACGGGCCGTGACGTCGTGCTGCAACCAGCCTCCGCTGCCGACATGCTCGGTCGCGAGGTGGTCGAAAAGAAATCCCTCGAAGTCATCTACGAGAGCATCTGACCCTCTGATGACCGATCATTTTGTGAATACGCGCCACGCCGCCATCATCTCCTCCACCTCTCCCCAGGGCGGCGAGGTCGTGTATGACGTGGCCGGCTCCGCACCCCTCGATGGCGCTGCCGTCGGTGGAGCTGGTCACGATTTTTCTTCGCAGGATGCCTCTCGTGTGATCCCCATCGTTGCGGTGGCGCGCGAGGAGGCATCGCAGAGCGACGGCCAGGGCTGTCACGCCGGCCGTGCCGAAATGTTGAAGAGCGCCCAGGCGGGGGCCAACGGCGCCGTGATGCAGCGCTACGCGGCCGACTATCCGGTCGACCCCAAGCGCGGTCCGCACGATCAGCCGCAGAGCATGTGCCCGGCCTTCGGCTCGTTGCGGGTCGGTCTGCGGATGCGGCGCACCGCGACCATTTTGTCCGGTTCGGCCTGCTGTGTGTACGGGCTGACCTTCACCTCGCACTTCTACGGCGCGCGCCGCAGCGTGGGCTACGTGCCGTTCAACAGCGAGACCCTGGTCACCGGCAAGCTGTTCGAGGACATCCGCGAGGCGGTCTACAAGATGGCCGACCCCGCCAAGTACGACACCATCGTGGTCACCAACCTGTGCGTGCCGAGCGCGTCCGGCGTGCCGTTGCGGCTGCTGCCCAAAGAGATCGACGGCGTGCGCATCATCGGCATCGACGTGCCGGGCTTTGGCGTGCCCACGCACGCGGAGGCCAAGGACGTGCTGGCCGGCGCGATGCTCGCTTATGCCCGCAACGAGGCCGAGGCCGGTCCCGTCGCCGCACCGCGCTCGGGTGTAAGCAAGCTGCCCACCGTCACGCTGCTCGGCGAGATGTTTCCGGCCGATCCCGTGGGGATCGGCATGATGCTCGAGCCGCTGGGCCTGGCCGCCGGTCCGGTCGTGCCTACGCGCGAATGGCGCGAGCTGTATTCCGCGCTCGATTGCGCGGTCGTCGCGGCGATTCATCCCTTTTACACCGCCAGCATCCGCGAGTTCGACGCCGCTGGCCGCAGCGTGGTCGGTTCGGCACCGGTCGGCCACGACGGCACCGCCGCCTGGCTCGATGCGATCGGCCGTGCGGCGGGCGTGGCGCAAGCCAAGGTCGACGCGGTCAAGAACAAGCTGCTGCCGGGCATCCGCGGCGCGCTTGCGGCCAAGCCGATCAAGGGCCGCATCACGCTGTCGGGTTACGAGGGCTCGGAGCTGCTGGTCGGGCGCCTGCTCATCGAAAGCGGCGCGGATGTGCGCTACGTCGGCACTGCCTGCCCGCGTACGCCCTGGTCGTCGGCCGATCGCGAGTGGCTCGAAGCGCATGGCGCCAAGGTGCAGTTCCGCGCCTCGCTGGAAGACGACATCGCCGCGTTCGATGAGTTCGAGCCGGATCTGGCCATTGGCACCACGCCGGTCGTGCAGCACGCCAAGAGCCGCGCCACACCGTCGCTGTACTTCACCAACCTCATTTCGGCGCGGCCGCTGATGGGGCCGGCTGGCGCCGGCTCGCTGGCGCAGGTGATCAACGCCGCGCTCGCAGCCAAGGGGCGGTTCGACCAGATGAAAGCGTTCTTCGGCCAGGTGGGCGAGGGCGCGAGCGGCGGCGTGTTTCATGACACCAACGTCGTGCCTCAGGACCGTCCCGAGTTCCGCTCGTACTACCGGCGGCAGCTCGAGAAGGCCGCCAAGAAGCGCAAGGCCGAGGAAATGATCTGATGCTGATCGTCGACCACGATCGCGCGGGCGGCTACTGGGGCTCGGTCTATGTCTTCACGGCCATCAAGGGCCTGCAGGTGATCATCGACGGTCCCGTGGGCTGTGAGAACCTGCCGGTGACTTCGGTGCTGCATTACACCGACGCGCTGCCCCCGCATGAGCTGCCCATCGTCGTCACCGGTCTGGCCGAGGAAGAACTGGGGCAGAAGGGCACCGAAGGCGCGATGCGCCGCGCCCATAAGGTGCTCGATCCCGAGTTGCCGGCGGTGGTGGTCACCGGCTCGATCGCCGAGATGATCGGCGGCGGCGTGACGCCCGAAGGCACCAACGTGCAGCGCTTCTTGCCGCGCACGATCGACGAGGACCAGTGGCAGAGCGCGGACCGCGCGCTGCTGTGGCTGTGGCAGCAATACGGTCTGCGCCATGTGCCCGAGCGCAAGCGCAATGACGGCCGCAGTTCTCGAGACCGGCCGCGCGTGAACATCATCGGCCCCGCCTACGGTATGTTCAACATGCCGAGCGACCTGGCCGAGGTCAAGCGGCTGGTCGAGGGCATCGGCTGCGAGATCAACATGGTCTTCCCGCTCGGCTCGCATCTGGCCGATGTGCAGAAGCTCGCCGATGCCGACGTCAACATCTGCCTGTATCGCGAGTACGGCCGGCTGCTGTGCGAGGCACTGGAGCGCCCGTACCTGCAGGCGCCCATTGGCCTGCACAGCACCACGCGCTTCCTCGAAACGCTCGGCGAGCTCGCCGGGGTGGACCCGCAGCCGTTCATCGAGCGCGAAAAGCACACGACGATCAAGCCGCTGTGGGACCTGTGGCGCTCGGTGACGCAGGACTTCTTTGGCACCGCCAGCTTCGGCGTGCACGCCAACGAAACCTACGCGCGCGGCCTGCGTCATTTTCTCGAGGACGAGTTGGGCCTGCCTTGCAACTTCGCCTTCGCGCGCAGGGCCGGGGTCAAGCCCGACAACGAGGCCGTGCGCGAGGCGATCAAGACCCGCACGCCGCTCGTACTCTTTGGCTCGTACAACGAACGGATGTACCTCGCCGAGATCGGTGGTCGCGCTGTCTACATCCCGGCGAGCTTCCCGGGCGCGCTGATCCGCCGCCACACCGGCACGCCCTTCATGGGCTATGCCGGCGCGACCTACCTGGTGCAGGAGGTGTGCAACGCGCTGTTCGATGCGCTGTTCCACATCCTGCCGCTGGCGAACGACCTTGATCGCGTGGAGGCCACGCCAGCGCATCGTTCTGCCAGCCCCGCGCAGGCCCACGTGGAGCTGGCATGGGACGCCGACGCGCAGGCCTTGCTGGCGCAATGGGTCGAAGCACAACCGGTGCTGGTGCGCATCTCCGCGGCCAAGCGGATGCGCGATCGCGCCGAACAGGACGCCCGCTCCGCGGGCGAACGCAGGGTGACGCCCATGCGCGTGCAGCGCAGTCTCGCGGCCCTGCAAACCGGAGTGCCGGCATGAGTGCGGGGATGCACGCGCCGCCGCTGCTCCACCTTGCCCAGCCGCGCTGCTTAGAGCAGCGCGGCGGGCGCTACACGCCGTGCTGTTCGCGCATCGCGGCCTCAGATGTCACGGCGGGTGCCGTGGCCGCCTTTGCTGCGCAGGCTTTCAGCGCAGCTTCGGCTCGATGGCTCTTGCCATAAGGCCGATTGCTTTAGGAAACGTCTATGGCTGATCGGAAAAGCATCTCCGGCCTGACTGACGAGGAAGCCCAGGAGTTCCACCGCTATTACATCCAGGGCTTTGTGGGCTTCACGGCGATCGCCGTCGTGGCGCACTTTCTCGTCTGGATCTGGCGTCCCTGGCTGTAATTCCGTTGTTTAAGGGGTAATGCAATGGCCATCACAACCACTCATGCAAGCGGTGCGCCGCACAGCCATCCGGTGAAGGAGCGCAACAGCGCCTTCTACGGGATCTTCGCCGTGAGCTTCATCGTTTTCTTTGCGATCGCGCTGATTGCCGAGACGGTTGGCTGGCAATGGCGTTCCTGGCTCCCCGGTGCGGAGGGCGTCAAGTCGCTCACCGGCGGCGTCAAGGCAGCGGTCTACACCTTCATGTCATACCTCACGTAGGAGTTCGAACTCATGTGGCGAATCTGGCGCCTGTACGACCCCCTCCGGGCCATGGTGGTCCAGGGCATCTTCTTGTTCTCGCTGGCAGCGTTGATCCATCTGATCCTGCTGTCGACCAAGACTTACAACTGGCTCGACGGGCCAAATGCTCGGGCAGCAGGCAAGCCCGTGGCAACGCAGAACGCCCCGATGCCGGCGCCGAAGTCCTAGGCGTTTGCTTGCAATCGATGCGGCCCTCATGGCCGCCCAGCCATGGGCGCTGCATCGACAACACGAAAGAAACACCCCGGTGGCGTCTTGCTACGACCGGAGGACACAACGATGGCAATGCTGAGCTTTGAGCGGAAGTACCGCGTGCGCGGCGGCACC
The DNA here is from genome assembly GCA_020248785.1 of Burkholderiales bacterium. Taxonomy (GTDB): domain Bacteria; phylum Pseudomonadota; class Gammaproteobacteria; order Burkholderiales; family Burkholderiaceae_F; genus JALHMQ01. The sequence continues at coordinate 18,297 of JADCGX010000092.1, forward strand.
CTGGTCGGCGGCGATCTGTTCGACTTCTGGGTAGGACCGTTTTACGTCGGCTTCTTCGGGGTCACCACGATGTTCTTCTCCATCCTGGGGACCGCGCTGATCCTCTGGGGGGCATCACAAGGGCCGACCTGGAACATCTGGCAAATCAACATCGCGCCGCCTGACCTGAAGTACGGGCTGGCGCTGGCCCCGCTCATGGAGGGCGGGCTGTGGCAACTCATCACCGTCTGCGCGATCGGCGCCTTTGGCTCGTGGGCGCTGCGCGAGGTGGAGATCTGCCGCAAGCTGGGCATCGGCTACCACGTGCCAGTTGCCTTTAGCGTGGCGATCTTCGCCTACGTGACGCTGGTCGTCATTCGACCGGTGCTCATGGGCGCCTGGGGTCACGGCTTTCCCTACGGCATCTTCAGTCACCTCGACTGGGTGTCGAACGTCGGCTACCAGTATCTGCACTTTCACTACAACCCGGCGCACATGCTGGCGGTGAGCTTTTTCTTCACCACCACGCTGGCGCTGTCGCTGCATGGAGCGCTCGTTCTATCGGCCACCAATCCGGCCAAGGGCGAGATCGTGAAGACCTCGGATCACGAGGACACGTTTTTCCGCGACCTGGTCGGCTACTCGATCGGCACGCTGGGCATTCACCGCCTGGGCCTGTTCCTCGCACTGTCCGCGGGCTTCTGGAGCGCGGTGTGCATCGTCATCAGCGGACCGTTCTGGACCAAGGGCTGGCCCGAGTGGTGGGGCTGGTGGCTACACCTGCCCATCTGGAGCCAGTGGCCGCTGTAGGCCCGGCCGAACAGGAGACTATCCATGGCAACGTATCAAAACCTGTTCACGTCGATCCAGGTCGCCGGTCCGACGATCCCGGGCGTCCCTCTTCCCGACGGACACAGCCCGCGAACGGGCAAGGGGCTGTTCAGCTACTGGGCTGGCAAGTTCGGCAACGCGCAGATCGGGCCGATCTACCTTGGCGGCCTGGGTCTGGCCTCGCTGATCACCGGCACGCTGGCGTTCAACATCATCGGCCTCAACATGTTGGCCTCGGTGAACTGGAACCCGATCGAGTTCATCCGCCAGTTGTTCTGGCTGTCGCTGGATCCACCGCCGCCGCAACTCGGGCTGATGACGCCCGCGCCTCTCAATCAGGGCGGCTGGTGGCAGATCGCCGGCGGTCTGCTGACGGTCTCGGTGCTGTTGTGGTGGGCGCGGACCTACACGCGGGCGCGAGCGCTCGGCATGGGGACCCACGTCGCCTGGGCGTTTCTGTCAGCCATCTGGCTATTCCTGGTGCTGGGCTTCATCCGCCCGGTGCTCATGGGCAGCTGGGGCGAGGCGGTGCCGTTCGGCATCTTCTCGCACCTGGACTGGACGGCCGCGTTCTCTCTGCGCTACGGCAACCTGTTCTACAACCCGTTCCACGCCCTGTCGATCGCGTTCCTGTATGGCTCGACGCTGCTCTTTGCGATGCACGGTGCAACCATCCTCGCCGTGTCGCGTTTCGGCGGGGAGCGGGAGATCGAGCAGATCGTCGACCGTGGCACGGCCTCCGAGCGTGCGGCGCTGTTCTGGCGCTGGACGATGGGCTTCAACGCCACTATGGAATCGATTCACCGCTGGGCCTGGTGGTTCGCGGTGCTGACGACGCTCACGGGCGGCATCGGCATCCTGCTCACCGGCACGGTGGTGGACAACTGGTACCTGTGGGCCGTCAAGCACGGCGTGGCTCCGCCGTATCCCGCGGTGTGGGGCCCGGTTGGTGATCCCGCCATGTTGCAAGGAGTCAAACCATGAACGCGCTCGTACGCATGGCGGGTGCAGGTGCATTGCTCGGGCTGGTCGGGCTGATGGCGGGCTGCGAACGCCCGCCGATCGACGCGGTCCAGCACGGCTATCGCGGGACCGGCATGGTGCAGGTGTACAACCCGCGCACCGTCGACAAGCTGATCCCGCTGAACGTCGTGCCCGAGGCGTTGCCCGCGGCCGGGGCCGACGGCCCGAAGGCCGGCGAGGTCTATCAAAACGTCAAGGTGCTGGGCGACCTGTCGGTGGGCCAGTTCACGCGGCTGATGGTGGCGATGACGCAGTGGGTTTCGCCCGAGCAGGGTTGCAACTACTGCCACAACCCGCAGAACCTGGCTGACGACAGCATGTACACGAAGGTCGTGGCGCGGCGGATGATCCAGCTCACGCAGACCGTGAACGGCAACTGGCAGAGCCACGTCCAGCAGACGGGCGTGACCTGTTACACGTGCCATCGCGGCCAGCCCGTGCCCGCCCAGACCTGGTTCCAGGCGCCGCCGCAGGACCTGAAGTCGAACTTCATCGGCGACAAGGCCCAGCAGAACACGCCGGCGCGCTCGACCACGCTGGCCACGCTGCCGTACGACTCCTTCACGTACTACTTCAAGCAGGACTTTCCGATCCGCGTCGCGGGCGTGGAGGCGCTGCCGGGCGAGTACGGGCCGCTGAACCGCGCGTCGATCAAGCAGACCGAGTTCACCTACGGCCTGATGATCCACCTGTCGGACAGCCTGGGCGTGAACTGCACCTACTGTCACAACACGCGGTCGTTCGGCAACTGGGCCGAGAGCCCGCCGCAGCGCGTGAACGCCTGGCATGGCATCCGCATGGTGCGTGAGATCAACAACACCTACCTCGAGCCGCTGGCCAATGTGTTCCCGGCCAGCCGCAAGGGCGAGCTGGGCGACGTGGCCAAGACCAACTGCGCAACCTGCCACCAGGGCGCGTACAAGCCGCTGTTCGGCGCCTCGATGCTCAAGGACTATCCGGAGCTCGGCGCGGTGTCCAGGCAATCGCAGGCGGCGGGGATGCCCACCGGTGTGCTGGCCAAGGTGCTGTTCGAGGTCAACCAGACCACGCTGCCTGCCGATGCGAAGGCATCGATCGAGCAGGTGGCGGCGCGCATGAAGGGCTTTCCGAACGTGAAGCTCGACATCTCGGGCTATGCCGACAGGACGGGCAGCGCTGCCAAGAACCTCGAAATCGCCAAGCTGCGTGCCTTTGCCGTGCGCGACGCGCTCAAGGCCGGCGGCGTGCCGGACAGCCAGGTCAACTTGAAGAAGCCGGAGTTCGTGATCGGTGATACGTCGGGCAATTCGCGTCGCGTGGACATCGTCGCCACACCCTGATCCAGTTGTTGCGTTGGTTTGATCGATGCGGCGCGTGTCTTGCGATACGTGCCGCATTGTCGTTCTATGCCACTCGATCCTTTCCTGTCATCCCCCCGTGCCGCCGCGGGTGCGCCCCATGTGAACGCTGGGCCTGCCACCTTCGTGGTTCTGCTGGCGAAGATCCCCGCGGCCCGCGGGCTGTGGCACATGCAGCGGTTTTTCTTCGGCCGCTTCGGCCTGCGGCGGGTCGCTGGCCTGCGCTTTCACAAGGTACTGGGCAGCGGCCACGGAGGCGGCTTCGGCCTGCGTCCGAGCTTCACCCGGCACGGCGTTATGGCGTTCTTTTCGGACGAAGCCTGTGCACGCGCGTTTCTCGCCAGCCGTTTCGTCGAGGGCTATCGTCAGCACGCGACCGAGCTGTTCCTGGCTACCCTCACGCCCGTGAGTTGCCGGGGCCGTTGGAGCGGTTTCACCCTCGACCTACCCGCGCAACCGCTTGCGCCCGACACGCCGGTGGCGGCCTTGACGCGCGGCTCCATCCACCCGCTGCGCGCACCGCTGTTCTGGAGCAAGGCGGCACCGGCGCAGGCAGCGGTGGAGCTCGCGCCCGGCTGCCAGATCGCCGTGGGACTGGGTGAGGCGCCGCTGTTTCGCCAGGCGACCTTTAGCCTGTGGGACAGCGTGGCCGCCATGGACGCCTACGCGCGCCGCGGCGCGCATCAGGAGGCCATCAAGGCCTCTCATCAGCAGGGTTTTTTCACCGAGTCCATGTTCATGCGCTGCGTGCCGCGTCATGTGCACGGCACCTGGAAGGGCAAGCACTATGGCTGAGCGCGGCGATCACCACGTGGTGGTGGTCGGCGCCGGCATCGGCGGGCTCACCGCGGCGCTGCTCTTGGCCGCGCGCGGGCTCAAGGTCACGCTGGTCGAGCGCGCTGCCACGCCCGGCGGCAAGATGCGCCACGTGCCGGTGGCCGGGCGGCCCGTTGACTCCGGCCCCACCGTCTTCACCTTGCGCTGGATCTTTGACCAGATCTTCGAGGCGGCGGGCACCTCGACCAAGGCCGAACTCGAGCTCACGCCGCTGTCGATCCTGGCGCGACATCACTGGGACGGCACGCCGGCCTCGCTCGATCTCTACGCCGACCACGGGCGCTCGTTGGAGGCAATCGGCGCCTTTGCCGGGCCGCACGAAGCGCTTCGCTTCGAAGGCTTCTGTGCCGAGGCGCAGCGCCTGTATCGCACGCTCGAAGGCCCGTACATCCGCTCCGATCGCCCCACCTTCTGGCAGATGGTCGGGGACCTTGGGCCGCGCGGCCTGGCGTTGCTCGCCGGCCTCGGCCCGTTTGCCACGCTGTGGACGCGGCTTGCGCATCACTTCCGAGATCCGCGCCTGCAACAACTCTTCGGCCGCTATGCGACTTACTGCGGCGCGTCGCCGTGGTCGGCGCCCGCCACGCTGATGCTGGTGGCGCAGGTGGAACTCGATGGCGTGTGGACCGTCAAGGGCGGCATGCACGCCGTGGCCCAGCGGCTAGCTGCGCTCGCGCAGCAGCGTGGTGCGCTCGTGCGTTACGGCGTGCACGTCGAAGAGATCACGGTGCGCAATGGACGCGCCTGTGGTGTGAGGCTGCGCGACGCGGCCGGGCAGCCCGAGTTCATCGCGGCCAACTCGGTCGTCTTCAATGGCGACGCTGGCGCACTGGCCGCCGGCCTGCTGGGCGATCACGTGCGGCCGGCGGCACGGCCAGTCGCGCCGCACGGGCGTTCGCTGAGCGCCGTCACATGGTCCATGGTGGCGCGGGCCGAGGGCCAGGCCCTGGTGCCGCACAACGTGTTCTTTCAGGCCGACTACAAGAGCGAGTTCGCCGACATCGCGGACGGCCGTCTGCCGCGGCGTGGCACCGTCTACATCAGCGCGCAGGACCGTGACGATGACGCACGGCTGCCGGTTGGCTGCGACAACGAACGTCTGCTGGCCCTGGTCAATGCGCCGGCAACCGGTGACGAGCGGCGGGACGCGCAGGGCGCGGCGCGTCAGGCGCTGGATGCAACGGAGATCGAGTCATGCGAGCGAACGAGCTTCGCGCTGCTGCGGCGCTGCGGTCTGACGCTGACGCCGCAGGCGCAGGTGGTGACCACGCCGCGCGAGTTTCATCGGTTGTTCCCGGGGACGGGCGGGGCGATCTACGGGCGCGGCTTTTCCGACCGGATGACGGGCGGCTGGATGACGCTGTTCAAGCGGCCGGGCACGGCGAGCCCGGTGCCGGGGCTGTATCTGGCGGGCGGCAGCGTGCATCCGGGGCCGGGCGTGCCGATGGCCGCGATGAGCGGCCAACTGGCGGCCGCGACGCTGCTGGCGCACCTCGATTCGACCAGCCGGTCCCGCCGGGTGGTTATCTCTGGTGGTATGTCGACGCCTTCAGCCACGATCACCGGTACGGCCTGAGCATCATCGCCTTCGTCGGCAGCGTATTCTCGCCGTACTACCGCTGGGCGCGCCGTGGCGAGCGCATCACCACCGTCGACCCCGAGGATCACTGTGCGCTCAACGTGGCGCTCTATGGTGACGCCGGCAAGCGCTGGACGATGACCGAGCGCGCGCGCCGGCACATGCGGCGCAGTTCGCGCGAGTTCACCATCGGACCGAGCGGGCTCAGCTGGGACGATGATGCGCTCACGATCCGCATCGACGAGCGCGGCATGCCGCTGCCGCATGCGGTGCGCGGCATCGTGCGCGTGCACCCGAGCGCGCTGTGCACCTACAGCACCGCGCTCGACGACGGCGGGCGGCATCGATGGGGCCCGCTGGCCGCGGTGTCCGAGGTCGAGGTCGAGTTCACGCAGCCGCAGATGCGCTGGCGCGGCCACGCGTACTTCGACAGCAACGAGGGTGACGAGCCGGTGGACCGCGCCTTCATCGAGTGGGACTGGGCGCGCGCGCCGCTGAAGGACGGCCGCACTGCGGTGGTCTACGACGTGCGCCAGGCCAGCGGCATCGACCGCGTGCTGGCGCTGCGCTTTGCCCCGGACGGCAGCGTGTCCAGCTTCCAGGCACCGCCGCGCAGGCCCTTGCCGCGCACGCTGTGGCGCATGAATCCGTCGATGCGCAGCGATGAGAATGCGCGGCTGGCGCGCCGGCAGGTGCTGGAAGACACGCCGTTTTACGCGCGTGCGCTGCTCGAAGCGCAGTTGGCCGGCGAACCCGTGCTCGCCATGCACGAGACGCTCGACGTGCGGCGGCTGCGCATGCCGCTGGTGCAGGCGTTGCTGCCGTGGCGCATGCCGCGGCGCGCGTGATCGGGCGGTCGACTCTGGATGCGGCGATACGATTGCCGCCCCGAGCTGAGCCGCGTCCGTCGCATCGCACGGCGGCCAGTGCCGTGGTTGCATTGACGCATCGCATCTTGGCGGGCGCCGACGCTGCAGGTGGTTGCCGTAGCGCGGGGCCGAACCCCTCCGCGCGTCAAGCCTGCGCGACAGGGCCGCGCGGCTGTCAACCCAAAGTAGAAATGTCCCCTACGAAGCAAGATAGAGATGTCCCCTTTGAAGCGGGTGGAGGGCAGGTTCAGGGATTTGCGTTCGCGCCGCCCGATCGGGCGGCGCGAACGCGCGCGGCGCGGTTGGTGGTCTTTGGCGGGCGCAGGACATCCCACGGTGGCGGTGGGGGTGAAAGCGGCTCGATGCGCTGCCGGGCGCGCGCCTGCTCGACTATCGCGTCGACCGTCTTGTCGTCGGCGATGCGCGGCGGCAGCTCGTGGCGCGCGAAGGACTTGAACGGCAGCGGCTTGCCCTCGCGCAGCAGCGGCACGGCGTCGACCCCACCGTCGTCGCAGACCGTCACGCGGGCACCGCGTAGTTGGTAGCCGGTGGCCAGCCCGGTCTGGATCAGGTACAGCCGACCGGCGAACTGGCAGGACAACGACTTCGACAGCGTGCGCGGGTGCTGCTCGCAGGTCAGGTGCAGCAGGCTCTGGGCGTCGATGGTCAGGGGCCGGTGCGCGTCGGCGGGGTCGCGCGCGGCTTTGCCGAAGCGGCTGTTGTACTCGGCCATGAAGCCGGGCAGAAAGGCGTTGGCGGCCTCGATGGTGTGGATGCCGGCCAGCCGCAGCGCCTTGACCAGCCGATCCTGCAAGGTCTGGAAACTGCGCTCCACCCGGCCCTTGGCCTGCGGACTCAGGGCCAGGATCGGGGCGATGTCCAAGGCGCGCACCGCGCGCTCGAACTGGGTCGGCGTGGGGTCTTCCGGGTCGTGCTTGCGAAAGATGCTGTGCCGGTCGCTGTAGAAGGCCAGCGGACGGCCGTACGCGGTCGCGTAGTGGCGTAGTCCGTGCAGGTAGGCCCGACTGGTCTCGGCCGGGGCGAAGCGGGCGTACAGCAGCCGGCTGGTGGCATCGTCGACGAAGGCGATCAGCGTGCAGCGCGGGGCACGATCCTCCAGCCAGGCGTGCGGGCTGCCGTCGATCTGCACCAACTCGCCCAACTGCGCGCGGCGCTCGCGCGTCTGGTACACGCGCGGCTGCCGCCGGCGCTTGGGCCGGTGGCGACCGGCACCGATCAGCCATTGCCGCAGCGTTTCCACCGAATGCTCGAACCCGTGCCGGGCACGCAGGTACTCGGCGGCCAGTGTCGGACCGAAGTCGGGGTAGTGCTCGGCGACCAACTCCAGGATGCGTTGCCGCTCGGTCGGGTCGATGCGGCGGTTGCTCGGAGCGCCGCGCCGTTTGGAGACCAGCGCCTTGGCGCCGCCCGTGCGGTGTGCCCGCACCAACCGCTTGATCTGCCGCACCGACAGACCCAACTGTGCGGCAGCCTTCGCTTGCCGCAGGTGGCCCTTGCGCAACTCCTGCACCGCGCGCAGCCGTTCGCGCTCCTTGCCGCTCATCTCGATCAACCCACCCGCGTCGTCCGCTTCCATCTCGCCCCTCCCGTTCCAGCAAGGGGACACTTCTACTTTGGAAAAAGGGGACATTACGGTTTGGGGCTAACACAGGGCCGCGCGGCTTGACGCGGACAGCATCGGGCACTACGATGCACAGCGCATCGCTGGACAGCGCGGCAAGTTCGTTGTCTTATCAAGATGAAATCGCTCATGCGCCTCCGTTTGTTCGCCCTTGCGGGTCTGTGCTGCCTGCTCGCGGCCTGTGCCGTCCAGTACCGCGAGTCGGACTTCATGCGGGCGCAGCCCGGCGCATCACTGGATGCCGCGCAGGCCCTCGCGGCCTTGCCTGCGGGGTATCGGGTCGATAGCAGCCTGATGGAGACGCCGGATGGCGAACGCCTGCATCGGGTCGCGTTCACGCATCCGCAGGCGCGCTCCGATCTGCTGTTCTTCCCCGGCAATCTTTACCGCTCCGACACGCAGGCGGCGGCCTACGCGGGTGCGTTTGCAAGCGCGTGGCGCGTCAACGTCATCCTGTACGACTATCGTGGTCGTGGGTTGAGCACCGGCGCGCCAGGCGCGGCGTCGGGGCGGGCGGATGCCTTGCGCGCATTCGATGCCGAACACAAGAGCGCAAGCATGGCCGGGCGCAAGCTGGTCGTTGGCGGCTTTTCCTTGGGTGGTGCGATGGCAGGTGCGGTGGCCGAACAGCGCAGCCCGGCCGCGCTGCTGCTGCTGGCGACAACCACCGACGCGCGCGAGTACGCCGACGCCGTGATACCTTGGTACGCGAAGCCGTTTGTGAGCGTGGCGATCGCGCCGGAGGTCGCGGCGATCGACAACCGCCGCGGCGTCAAGGCCTACAGCGGCCCGTTGCTGGTCGCCGTTGGCGCCAACGACAGGGCGACGCCGCCCGCCTTGTCCGAAAGGCTGTTTGCCGCCTCCGCCACCGCACCGGAACGCAAGCGCCTGGTGGTTGCGCCCGGCATCGGTCACAACGACCTGCTCCGCTCCGCGGACTTTCAGTCCGCATTGAACGAGTTTGTCGCCGCACATGATCTGTAGGCGCCGGCCCTGACCCCGTAACGGGGGCGTCCTCCGCTCCAAACTCGCTCAACAGTTGCATGTCCGAGAATTGGCCTATCGTCCTCATCGAAGGCATCATCGTCCTTGGCGGGGCGCTCGCCTTTGCGTGGTGGCAGCTGCGCGAGATCAAGATCGATCAACAGCGCGCGGCGGAGAAAGAGCGGGCTGCAGCCGAGCCGCAAGCCAGACGCGGCGGCGAGGCCGACGAGTCAGCGAAAGGCTGATCGCGGGGGAGGCCGGCTCGTCCACGGCTCGGGACTCGATTGGCGCGTCGCGCCGGCGCGGCCCGACGCCCAGTTCGCAGCTGATGCCGCTCGAACTTGGGCCTCGCAATGCGCCGAGGCGATGGCAGAGAAGTTGAAGCGAGGATCGTGATGCACGCCAGCCCGCGGGAGGTGCTTGACTTCTGGTTCGGCGCGCCCGGCAGCGCCGAGCGCGGCAACACGCGCGCGCTGTGGTTCACCAAGTCGGACGCCACCGACACGTTGATCCGCACGCGCTTCGGCAACACCGTGGACGCGGCGCTGCGCGGCGAGCTCGACCACTGGAGTCAGGACCTGCAGGGTGCCCTCGCGCTCATCGTCCTGCTCGACCAGTTCACGCGCAATATCCATCGCGACACGCCGCGCGCCTTTGCCGGTGACGCGGCCGCACTGGCGCTGGCGCAACGGCTGACCGACACCGGGCTCGACCGCCAGCTGTCCCTGCGTGAACGCTGGTTTGTCTACATGCCGTTCGAGCATGCAGAGGACTTGCCGATGCAGGAGCGCTCGGTTGCGTTGCTCCGGCAACTGGCCGACGAGGGCCTGGCCGAGCCGCTCGACTGGGCCATCAAGCATCGTGACGTTGTCGCCCGCTTTGGGCGTTTCCCCCATCGGAACGCCGTGCTGGGCAGGCCGACGACGCCCGAGGAGGAGGGCTTCCTGCGCCAGCCCGGGTCGCGCTTCTGAGATGGTGCCGGGTGTCTAGCCCAGATGGTGCTCCAGAACGGGGCATCTCGTTCGATCGCACGACCGCCGCGTTAATCGGCGGTTAATCGGCGCTTTTTACAGTGGCTCCATGTTGATGGAGCCTGCCTTGAATCTCGCCGAGCCGCCGCACGCTGGCCCTTTTCTCGCTGCCGAACCCCGCTTCGAGGTCCATCGCGAAGGGTCCCGCGCTCGCGTCGAAGCGCAGCGCTTCGTCCAGCGCGTCTATGCCGCGCATTACGACGCAACCGTGCGCACTTGGGCGCCGGTGCTGGTGACGCTCGAAGAGGATGGTGCAGTCCAGGCGGCCGCTGGCTATCGCGTGGCCGCCGCGCCCCTGTTTCTCGAGCGCTATCTGCCGCAGCCCGTGGAGGCGGCGATCGCGCGGCACGCGGGCGCCCGCGTGGCACGTGGAAGCATTGTCGAGATTGGCCACTTCGCCTCGGCGCGGCCGGGCGCCGGCCGACGGCTGATGGCGCTGCTGGGTCGGCATTTGGCCGGCCAGGGGCACGCGTGGGCCGTGAGTACGACGACCGAGGAGCTGCGCCTCATCTTCCGGCGCCTGCGCATGCGCACGGTCGAACTCGGGCGTGCCGATCCGGCGATGCTGGGCGATGGCGCGGCCGACTGGGGCAGCTACTACGAGCATGCGCCGCTGGTCATGGCGGGCGAGATCCGCGGCAACCTTGGCTGCTTTGCGCCAGTGACGTTGCCGTGACGACGGTGCGCTTTTTTGCCTCGCTCGCCTCGCGGCCTGCCGAGGACGTCGCGCTGTGTGACGACGAGCGGACCTTGCGCTATGGCGAACTGCTGCCCGCCGTCGACCGACTTGCGACGCGCTTGCGTGCCGAGGGCGTCTGTGTGCTGGCCACCCAAATCGACAACGGACTCGACTGGGCCGTAGTCGACTTGGCCGCGCTGCGCGCCGGCATCGTGCACGTGCCTGTGCCGTCGTTCTTCATGCCCGAGCAGTTGCGCCATGTGGTCGCCGCCGCCGGTGCCGACGCGCTGCTCACGGGGGCCGAGTCGCCGGGCGGCGCCACGCTGGGACTTGGCGTGACGAAGGTACCGCTGCGGCTGACCCGACTGGGCGTTCCCACCGCAGCCTTGCACCCTGGCACGGCGAAAGTCACGTTCACCTCCGGCACAACCGGTACGCCCAAGGGCGTGTGTCTGTCGTCCGACGCAATGCTTGCCGTGGCCGAGGGGATCGCCTCGGCCTTGCAGCCTCTCGGCGTCCGGCGCCACCTGTGCGCGCTGCCCCTGCCGGTGCTGCTGGAAAACATCGCGGGGCTGTATGCACCGCTGTTCGCCGGCGCGACCGCGGTCGTCCTGCCGCAGATCGATACCGGGCTCAAGGGGTCCTCGACATTCGATCCGCTGCCCTTGCAGCGCGCTGTCGAGCGCCATGCGGCCGACAGCGTGATCGTGCTGCCGCAGATGCTGCGATTGTGGGCCGGCTGGCGCCAAGCAAACGCCACATCGCTGCCCACGCAAGGCACGCTCAAGCTGGTGGCGGTGGGTGGGGCCGCGGTGGGCGAAACCGTTCTGGCACACGCGCGCGGGGTGGGGCTGCCCGCCTACGAGGGCTACGGCCTGTCCGAGGCCGGCTCGGTGCAGACGCTCAACCTGCCTGGCGCCGACCGTCCCGGCAGCGCCGGCCGCGCGCTGCCGCACGCGCAGTTGCGCGTGCGCGCCGACGGCGAGATCGAAGTCGGTGGTGCATTGATGCTGGGCTACGTGGGCGGTGCAGCGCACAGCGACCCATGGTGGCCGAGCGGCGACCTCGGGCACGTCGATGCCGACGGCTTTGTGCACGTGACCGGACGCCGCAAAAATGTGCTGATCACCGGGTACGGGCGCAATGTCTCGCCCGAGTGGGTCGAGACCGCGCTTCAGTCGCAGCCGGAGATCGCGGTGGCGACCGTGTTCGGCGACGGCGAGCCTGCGCTGTGGGCGGTGTTGTGGCCAAGCGCGCTGGGGTCGACGGCCGAGGCCGTCGAACGGGCCGTGGCCCGCGCCAACGCCAGCCTGCCCGACTACGCCCGCGTCGCGCGCTGGGTGCGTGCTGCGCTGCCTTTTGGCGTTACGACCGGCCTGGCCACCGCCAACGGGCGCCCGCGGCGCGGCGCCGTGCTGGTCCACGGGAGCACGTTGCTGGCGCGCCCGCAATCACTTTCTTCCATTGAAAGGAACCCCATGCATCGAAACGACACGGCAGAACCTGTCTTTGCCCGCCTGCGCCGCGCGACTGCGGCGGCTCGCCAGCAGCTCATCGCTGCGCCCATCATCCAGGGCGCTTTGGCTGGCCATGTCTCGCTGGCGAGCTACGTGGCGTTCCTGACCGAGGCCTATCACCACGTGCGGCACACGGTGCCGCTGCTGCGCGCCTGTCGCGAGCGGTTGCCGGCGCGGCTGGACTGGATGCGCCCGGCGCTCGACGAATACATCGACGAAGAAGCCGGCCACGACGCTTGGATCCTCGATGACATCGCCGCGGCCGGTGGCGATGCGGCTGCCGTGCGTGACGGCCCGGCGGCCCCGGCCACCGAGATCATGGTGGCCTACGCCTACGACACCATCGCACGGCGCAACCCGGTGGGCTTCCTTGGCATGGTGCATGTGCTGGAGGGTACGAGCGTCGACCTGGCGCTCGCCGCGGCCGATCGCATCCAGGCCGGACTGGGTTTGCCCGATAACGCTTTCAGCTACCTGCGCTCACATGGCACGCTGGACCGCGAGCACACCGCGCACTTCGAGCAACTGGTCAATGCGCTGGATGATCCGCAGGACACAGAGGCCCTGATCCACGCCGCCCGCATGTTTTACGCGCTCTACGGCGACGTTTTTCGCAGCCTGCCCATGCCGCAAGTCGTGCCGCGGCCCGCCGCTGTCTTGCCGGAGGCCGCATGAAGATCGCATCGATGCGGGTGCTGCTCACCGGTGCCGGCGGTGGCATCGGCAGCGCGATCGCGCAGGGGCTGGCCGCGCAAGGAGCGGCGCTGCTGCTGGTCGGCCGCACCCCCGAGCCCCTGCACGCGTTGGCGCGCAAGCTTGCGGCGGGTCGCGCGCAAGTCCGGGTCGAGGCGGCCGACGTGACCGAGATCGCCGATCGCGAGCGCCTGGCGGAGGCTGCGCGGATCTTCGACGTCAACGTGCTGGTGCAAGCCGCGGGCGCGCCTGCCTTTGGATCGTTCGAGCAGCAAGGCGATGCGCTGGTGGCGAGCGTGTTGCTGACCAATTTGGTCGCACCGATGCAATTGGCGCAGCGGCTGCTGCCGCAGCTGCGGCGGCAGTCGCAGGCGCGCGTGCTCAACATCGGCTCGGCGCTCGGACGCCTTGGACTGCCCGGCTATGCGATCTACAGCGCCAGCAAGTTCGGCCTGCGCGGATTCTCCGAGGCGCTGCGCCGCGAACTGGCTGACAGCCCCGTGCGCGTGCAGTACCTGGGCCCGCGCAGCACGCAGACCGGCTTCAACGATCGCCGCGTCGAGGCCTACAACCGCGCCACCGGCACCCGCTCGGATGCGCCCGAGCGCGTCGCCCGTGCGGCCGTGCAACTGCTTGAGTCCGGTGCGGCCGAGCGGTTCATCGGCTTTCCCGAGCGGCTGGCGGTGCGGCTGAACGGCCTGGTGCCGTCACTGCTCGACGGCGCCTTTACCAACCACGGCGCGGCACTGCGCGCCGTGAACTGATGCACACGAAAGAGCACTTCAAGGGAGCTTTGCCATGAATCGAATCAAGCTGTTCGGCGCCGCGCTCGGGTTACTGCTTTCGGTCGCCGCCTGGGCGGGTCCGGTCGAGCAGGACGTCGCACAGTTGCAGCAGGCCTGGGACGTGATCAAGTACCGCAAGCCGGCGGCCGAGCAGGAAAAGCTGTACGAGCAACTGGCGCAGAAGGCCGCGGCGGTGGTCGCTGCCAATCCGAATCGCGCCGAGCCGCTGATCTGGCAGGGCATCATCGTCAGCTCACTGGCCGGGGCGCGCGGTGGCGTGGGCGCGCTGGGCCTGGTCAAGCAGGCACGCGCGCAGTACGAGGAGGCACTGAAGATCGCGCCGGATGCACTCAACGGCTCGGCCTACAACAGTCTCGGCGTGCTGTACTACAAAGTTCCCGGCTGGCCGCTCGGCTTTGGCGACAAGGCGAAGGCCAAGGACCTGTTGCAGAAGGCGCTGGCGGTGAATCCGGACGGTATCGATGCCAACTTCTTTTTTGCCGAGTACCTGGTCGAGACCGGCCATGCGGCAGACGCGGTGCCGTATCTGGAGAAGGCGATCGCCGCACCGCCGCGCCCTGGCCGCGAGATTGCCGACGCCGGGCGGCGCGACGAAGCACTTCAGCTGCTGGCCCGCGCACGCAAGTCCTAAGTGCTTGATCGGCGGCGGCGCGTTCTCAACTGACCACGCGCCGCAGGGTCACGCGTAGTCCCCGCGGCTGCTCCGGCGGCGGGCTTTGCAGCGCGACCTCCAGTCCGTGCAGGCGCGCAATGCGCTTGACGATCGACAGGCCCAGCCCGCTGCCGCTGGCAGCACTGGCCGGCGCCCCGCGATAGAAGCGGTCGCCCATCCTTGCCAGCACGGCGGCCGATGCGCCCGGCCCGGTGTCGTCGATCACGAGTGCATCCGCGCCGATCTCGACCCGCACCTGCGTGCCAGTGCCGCCATAGCGCAGCGCGTTGTCGATCAGATTGCGCAGCAGCGTCGTGAGCAGGGCCTCGTTGCCTTCGAGCGGCAGCGGCGATGTGCCTGCTGGCGGCCAGCGCACATCGATTTCGGCGCGCGTCGCACCGATTTGAGGCAGGCAGTCCGATAGCGCGTCCTGCACGACGCGCTGCCAGTCGACGGGTCCGCCGCGGGCAGCCTGCGCACCGCTTTCGCCCTCCACCCGCGCCAGCGCGAGCAACTGGTTGACGAGCCGTGTGAGCCGCTCGATGCCGAACCCCACCTGGCGCACGGCATGCTCACGCGCCATGGTTCGATCTGCGCTGCCCGTGTTGGCGTCGGCCGCCTGCGCGGCCTCCCACTGCGCACGCAGGGCAGCCAGTGGCGTGCGCAACTCGTGCGCGGCGTCGGCAACGAGCTGGCGCTCGTGCGCGAGCAACTCGCCAACGCGTGCCAGCAGCGTATTGACCGATTGCACAAGCGGTTGCAGGTCGGCCGGGATCTGCGCGACTTGCACCGGCCGCAGATCATCGGCCGACCGGGCCAGCAATGCGTGACGCATGCGCTCGACCGGCTGCAGCGCCGAACGCACTGCCCAGGCCATGCCCGCCACGAGCAGCGCCAGCCCCAGCAGCATTGTCATCGACTGGCTGGCCAAGACGTCCCAAGTGAGCTCGGCGCGCTCCTCGGTGAGCTGGCCAACGCTGATGCGCCATCGGCCGTCCGCCGTCACAAGGGTGTAGACGCGCCACTCCTCGCCGCCGATGTCCATCGTCTGGAAGCCGGGCGGAGCATCCGGCGGCAGCCGCTGTCCTTCGCGATCGGCAAGCAGCAGAACGCCGTTGACCGCCGTCACTCGGACCGCCATGTCGTCGAGATCGGCGGCGCCAAGGTCGGTGCCCGGGTTGGGCAGCGGCGCGATCCGCGTCGGCAGCGCGGCTGGATCGTCTGGCAGCAGCACGAGGAGCTGCTGCGCCAGCTTGACCTGCCGCGTGTCATACAACTCGTCGAATTCCTTCCGGGTGACGAGCAGGGTGAGCAACAGCATCGCCAGCCACAGCAGCGGTGCCGTGGCCAGCAGCAGCAGCAGCAGGCGGCGGCGCAGGGTCATGCGTCGGGACCGTCGGCGGCACCGAGCGCATAGCCAATGCCGCGCACGGTGCGAATCAACTCGGGCGCAAATTTGCGTCG
Organism: Burkholderiales bacterium; assembly: GCA_020248785.1. Classification (GTDB taxonomy): domain Bacteria; phylum Pseudomonadota; class Gammaproteobacteria; order Burkholderiales; family Burkholderiaceae_F; genus JALHMQ01. The sequence continues at coordinate 34,220 of JADCGX010000092.1, forward strand.
CAGATGGTGAATGAACACCTCCAGCGCATTGCTTTCGAGTGCCTCGCCCCAGCCATAGAGTTTCTCGACGATCTGCTGCTTCGAGAGCACGCGGTTCGGTTGTGACAGGAACACTTCGAGCAGGGCGGCCTCGCGGGAGGTCAGCTCCACCGGCGCGTCATGCCAGGTGGCGCGCCGGGACGCGGGGTCGTAAGCCAGCGGGCCATGGCGCCACACCGGATCGGCCTGGCCGCGCATGCGGCGCGCGAGCGCGCGCAGGCGTGCCGCCAGCTCCTTGAGCGCCACCGGCTTCACAAGGTAATCGTCGGCGCCGGCATCGAGCCCCTCGACCCGCTGGTCCAGGCCGTCGCGTGCGGTGAGAACGATCACCGGGACCGCACGCGCCTCGCGCCGCCAGCGCCCCAGCCAGTGCAGGCCGTCGCGGTCGGGCAGGCCGAGATCCAGGACCACCGCGTCATACGTTGCGTGACGCAAGGCGTGGTCGGCGTCGGTGCCGTTACGAAACCAGTCGGTGGCAAAGCCGAGCGAGCGCAAGCCGCTGGAGACGCCTTCGCCGAGCAGATCATCGTCCTCGACGAGCAGCACCTTCACGACGCCGGATCTCCGCTGCGGCTTGCTCCAGAGGGCCGGACCTCAGTCCTCCAACTCGGCCTTGGCCAGTTCGACATCCAGCCGCTCCATCGCATCGTGCGGCTCGCACTCGGCCGCTTCGGCGTACAGCTTCTCCGCCTTGCTGAGCGCCTTCTTGCCTTCGAGCATCACGAGGCCGTTGGCGTATTCGATACGCGCGATGGCCGAGTCCGGATTGAGCTTCAGCGCCGTCTCATAGTGCTTGAGCCCGGTCTCCTTCTTCGCACCATAGGTCAGGCCGCCGATCATGCCGCCCACCTTGTCGATGATCTCGGCGTGATAGCTGCCGAGCGCGATATTCGCGTCGGCGTGCTTGGGCGCCAGCTTCACGGTCGTGTCGAGCGCGGCCTTGACCTTGGCGCCCACGCCTTGCGCGAGCGCCTTGGCGATGCTGATGCCCTGCGCGTAGCGGCCCAGTGCGTAGGCCTCCCAGTAGAACGCATTGGCGTTCTTCGGCTCCTTGGCCTGCTGCTCCTGGGCCCGCTCGGCCACCTCCTGGAAGTGCTTGAGCTTGGCGCTGTCGCTTTCCTCGAGATAGTTGGCGTAGATGGCCTGCGCCTTGTTGGCGACAGTGATGCCGGCGGCGCCGGCCTTGAGTCCAAGCTCATGGGCCTTCTGGAACTCGCCCGCATGAAAGGCGATCCAGGCCTCCACCGCTGCCTCGTCCTTGGGCATGGGCTCGGCGTCGCCTCTGTGCAGCCGGTCCCAGGCCTTCTTCAGCGTGGCCGCCGTGTAGACGTACTTCTTGTCCGCATAGGGGAACTTCGCCCAGCTCTTGGCCATGATGTCTCCTTCATCTTGATGAAAGTGTACGCATCGCTTTTGCCTTGACCGCGCAGTCCACTCAGTGATGAACGCCATGGCCCGACGGATCGGCCGCGCTCGGTCGGCCAGGCAGCGCGAGGAACAAACGGACAGGCAAATAACGGACAGGCACAAACGGACAGGCAAAGTCAGCGTCCCAGATACTCCGATGCCAGCTTCTCGAACAGCACCCGCGCGTCGCCATCGAGGTACGGCGCGGTCAGCGCCATGACTTGGTAGCAGCCGCGGGACACGGCCCGGTTGACGAACGCGGGCTCGGCAAAATGGCGCGGGTTTTGCACGTACTGGTAGCTCAACCAGTAGGTCGCCACCACCACCATGTTGGTCGCCAGCGCGTCAATCTCCGCGCGGCCGGCGCGCAGTTCGCCGTTGCGCGCCATGCCCTCGCACAGCCAGCGCGCCATTTCCACCTTGTCGGCCAGGAGCTTCTTGAAGCGCAACTCCAGGGTGCGGCTGTTGATCAGCAGATTGGACAGGTCACGGTAGAAAAACCGGTACTTCCAGACAAGCTCGAACAGCACGTGCAGGAACAGCCACACGTCCTCCACGTTCGGAACACGCCCGCCGGCCGGCGGCACGGCGATCAGCTTGTCGATCTCGCGCTCGAACTGCTGAAAGATGCTCTGGACGATGTCGTCCTTGTTCTTGAAGTGGTAGTACAGATTGCCCGGCGAGATTTTCATCTCGTCGGCAATGATGGTGGTGTTGACGTTCGGCTCGCCGAAGTCGTTGAACAGGCGCAGCGACAGTTCGAGGATGCGCTCGCGGGTGCGACGCGGTGCTTTTCGTTCCATGCGGGAGCCGTCCCTCGCGGCGATGTTTCTTGTTTTCTCGCCGCGATGTTACGTGCGCGGCGCCCCTGAGGCTATGACGCGCAGATACCGCTCAAGGTCATCCAGGGTGTGCGCCAGCGCGCGCGTGGCCGTGGCGCTGTCCAGGTCGAGCCAGGACTCGTGCTTGCGCCGGATGCTTTTGACCAGCGTGAGCGAGGTGTCGCGCAGCACCGCGCTGTCGATCGTGATGCCGTGCTTGGCCAGCCGCGGGCCAAGCTCGTGCCGCCGCTCCCAAAGCTCCTGCCGGGTCTTCTGGTAGGCGTGCTCGCACAGGCGCCGCCGGCTCGAATACGAGAACAAATTGGTGAAGAACATGTCGGCGTCCGAGCGATTGGGCTGCAACAGCAGGATGTCGGTTTCGGGAAACGCCATTTTGTAGCGCTCCATGCCGGCATCCAGTCGCGAATGGATGATCGAACGGAAGGTCTGCGCCAGCACCACCGGCAGTCCGCCGTCGACGAGCTTGCCCAGGCGTCGTTCGCGCACCGTTGGCGGATGAGGTGCCCGATGCGTCGGACGCGCGTTCTCGTTGGAGTTGAACGGCACCAGCGGATTCAGGCAGATCAGCAGATCCACCCCGTGCTCCAGCGCAATTGACGCATGCAAGGTCTTGCGCAGCGCGCCGTCGACGAAGTAGCGGCCCTCCACGGGCACCGGCGGAAACAGGCCGGGCAGCGCGGCCGAGGCCTGCACGGCGAGCGAGATCGGCACGTGTGCCGTGTGGGCGTCGCCAAAGGCCACCGATTCCCCGGTGTCCAGGTCGGTGGCCACCAGGTACAGCTTGCGGCGTAACTCGCGAAAGTCGTTGGTGCGGCCCGGCTGGCTGAAAATGCGCGACAGGTAGGTGTCGACTTCCTTGCCGCTGAAAATGCCGGTGGGGATCGCGCGACCCAGGCGCTCGAGCGAGGCCATCATGCCGCCGGGCCGCGCCACGTAGTTCCAAAGCGCATGCCCCATGAGCGGTGGCAGCGAGATCAGCCGTTGCCAGTACTCGGCGAAGGCCGGCTTGAGCAGGATCGCCGGGTCGAAGTGATCGGCCGACTTATGGCCCTCGATGAACAGGCGCGACATCTGGTGCGGCGTAAAGCCGTTCACCAGGCCGGCCGCGATGAAGCCGCCGGCGCTGACGCCGACATAGACGTCGGCGTCGTTAAAGTCGACGCCACGCAGCGATTCGCTCAGCGCGGCCAACGCACCGATTTCGTAAATCGCGCCGAGCGGCCCGCCGCCCGCGAGCGCAAGACCGACCCGAGGCCGATTCTGCGCGCTGGCAACGCGACGCGGCCGCCTGGATGTGTTGCGAGTGCTCATCTCGCCTTCACGGCAAACGCGGGGCCCTGCGTGGCGCCCGGCGTTTCATTGCAGGTGCCTGCCGACTTGCGCTGCGCAGCGCGACATCCCGATGCCGGGCGCCGCGGCAGGCACGCGACCACGGCCGGACAGGACGAGCAGGCTCAGGCAGCGGCGCGCGAGGTGGCACGCACGCGCTTGCGGGCCGGCACGGCCTTCTTCTCCGCACGGCCGCCCGACAGCTTCTGCACGCTGGCTGTCAGCTGCTCGACGCGGCGCGTGAGCTCGGCGATTTCCTTGTTGGTCGGCACACCCAGGCGCGTCAGGGCGCGCTCAACGCGCTGCTCGAACACGGTCTCGAGCTTGTCCCAGGTGCCGTTGGCCTGCTTCTGCAGCCCGCCGGCGAGCTTGGTCATCTTGCTGGTCACTTCCGTCACCCGGTCTTCGGTCGCCTGCATGGTGCGCTTCTGAAGGGAGTTACCCTCCTTGATCAGCGCCTTGAACACTTTCTCGCCTTCTTGCTGCGCCTTGGAAAAGGCGCCGAGGCCAGCCAGCCAGATCTGCTGCGCGGAGTCCTTCACCGCAGCGGCCAGTTGCGTGTCGCGGTCGCTGCCGTTCTTGTGAGCGATCTCTTTGAGCTTCTTGACCATTTACTTCTCCTGTCCTGTGGTGCGCCCCTCGGGGCGGAGTGCGGCCGCCCGGCCGCTGTCTCGCTGCATTGCACTTCCTGCGCGGCCCGGCAGCGATGCAGGCCATGGGCAAAGTGTAGGAACAACCCCCCGTGGTGCTCCAGCAAATTGCTAGAGCCGCGCCTCTACGGGAGAAGGCGCGCGGATAGAATCGCCGCCTCTGTCGGGCGCGCATTCCAGAGCGCAACGATGCCGGCAGCCACAGAATCAGAGCGAGGAGACAAGATGGAGTACTTCGTCACCGGAGCCACCGGCTTCATCGGCAAGCGTCTGGTCAAGAAGCTGCTGGCGCGCCGCGGCAGCATCGTGCACTTTCTGGTGCGCGAGGAAAGCCGCGACAAGATCCCGGCGCTGCTTGAGTACTGGGGCGTCTCGGAAAGCCGCGCGAAGGCGGTGTACGGCGATCTGGGCAAACCGATGCTGGGGACCAGCAGGGCGGCGATCAAGGAACTTACCGGGCAGATCGATCACTTCTTCCACCTCGCGGCGGTGTACGACCTGAAGGCCGATGCCGAGAGTCAGATCGTGGCCAACATTGAGGGCACCCGCAACGCGGTCGCTCTGGCCAACGCCATCAAGGCCGGCATCTTCCAGCACTGCTCGAGCATCGCCGCCGCCGGGTTGTACGAAGGCGTGTTCCGCGAGGATATGTTCGACGAGGCCGAGAATCTCGATCATCCGTACTTCGCAACCAAGCACGACAGCGAGAAGATCGTCCGCAAGGAAGTCAAGGGCGCGTGGCGCGTCTACCGCCCGGGCCTGGTCGTCGGTGACTCCAAGACCGGCGAAATGGACAAGATCGACGGCCCGTACTACTTCTTCAAACTGATCCAGAAGCTGCGCGGGATGCTGCCGCCGTGGATGCCCTCGATCGGCATCGAGGGCGGGCGCATCAACATCGTGCCGGTCGACTTCGTGGTCGATGCGATGGATCACATCGCCCACGTGAAGGACCAGGACGGCAAGGCTTTCCATCTCGTCGATCCCACGCCGTACCGGGTCGGTGACGTGCTCAACACCTTCGCCAAGGCCGCGCATGCGCCGCAGATGTCGCTGCGCGTGAACGCGGCGCTGATGGGCTTCATCCCCGGCAGTGTGAAAAAGGGCCTGTTGTCGCTGACGCCCGTGCGCCGCATCAAGAACGCGGTCATGAAGGACCTGGGGCTGCCCGACGACATGCTCCAGTTCGTCAACTACCCCACGCGCTTCGATTGCCGCGAGACCACGGCGCTGCTCAAGGGGACCGGCATCGAGTGCCCGCGCCTGGAGGACTATGCCTACCGGCTGTGGGACTACTGGGAGCGCAACCTCGACCCGGATCTGTTCATCGACCGCACGCTCAAGGGCCAGGTGCAGGGCAAGGTGGTGTTGGTCACGGGCGGCTCCTCGGGCATCGGCCTGGCGGCCGCGCACAAGATCGCCGCCGCGGGCGCGATCACGGTGATCGTCGGTCGCGAGCAGGAAAAGCTCGATGCCGCCAAGGCCGAGATCGAGGCCGCACTGAGAGACGCCACGGCCAACAAGAAGAAGGGGGGCGGCAATGGCGGCAAGGTCGTCACGATCTCCGCCGATCTGGCGGAGATCGAAGGCTGCGACAAACTGGTGGCCGAGCTGGTCGAGCGCTTCGGCGGCGTGGACGTGCTGATCAACAACGCCGGCCGCTCGATCCGCCGGGGCATCGAGTCGAGCTACGACCGCTTCCATGATTTCGAGCGCACCATGCAGCTCAACTACTTTGGCTGCCTGCGCACCACCATGGGCCTGTTGCCGCACATGGTGGCCAAGCGGCGCGGCCATGTGGTCAACATCAGCTCGATCGGCGTGCTGACCAACGCGCCGCGCTTCTCCGCCTATGTCGCGAGCAAGGCTGCGCTCGATGCGTGGACCCGCTGCGCGGCGAGCGAGTTCATCGACGTGGGTGTGACCTTCACCACCATCAACATGCCGCTGGTGCGCACGCCGATGATCGCGCCCACCAAGATCTACCAGAACGTGCCCACGCTGTCGCCCGAGGAGGCGGCTGATCTGATCGTGCAGGCCATCGTCTACAAGCCGGTGCGCATCGCCACGCGCCTGGGTGTCTTTGGCCAGGTGCTGCATGCGCTGGCGCCGCGCGTGGCGCAGATCGTCATGAACACGACCTTCCGCATGTTCCCTGACTCCGACGCGGCCAAGGGCGGCAAGGATGGCGAGAAGCCCAAGGCCAGCGCCGACCAGATTGCGTTCGCGAATCTGATGCGGGGAATTCACTTTTAGGGTTCGCTTTGCGTGTACGCGATCCGCTGTGCGGATCGCACGTGCACGCAAAGCGGTTGATCAGTTGAAGATCGGTGGCGGAGCCACACGATCTTCAAACGGGTCGTCCTCGCGCTGTCGCGCTTGGACGACTCGACGCCGGTCGCAGCGTGCGCTGCTTGGCGGCGTGCATTGGGCTCGCTGCGCTCGCCCGGTCTGGCCGGGTGCCGCGGTCCTTGCTCGGTCGCTGTCCTACACCGACGACATAGTGTCATTCCCGCGCAAGCGGCCGTCCAGCGTCTTCGGTGCGCCGACGATTGCCGCGTTGCCCCGGCGCAGGCCACGGCCCAGCTTGTACTTTGAGTTTCTGGCGCCTTGCGACGGACCAGAAGCTTCGTCGTGCTCTCCTTGTTCTCCGTGTAATCCCTCCTGCATGCCCCGCGGCGCAAGCCCATAGGGCGACAAGCCGACAGACCTTGTCCGCGTACCATCTCCCCTCCGTCTTCGACTCGCGCTCGTGTCTCTCCTGCAACTGATCCGCGGCTTCGTGGGCCGCAACTGGCGCGCCTATGTGCTGGCGGCGCTGATGCTGCTCGGCGTCGCGCTGCTCACGGTCTGGCTGCCGCGCAAGGTCGGGCAGGTGATCGATGCCCTGGCGGCCGGCACCGTGACGCCGGCCACGCTGGTGCACGACATGGCGCTGCTGCTGGCGGCCGGTCTCGTCATCTACCTGCTGCGGGCCGGCTGGCGCCTGCAGCTTTTCGCGGCCGCCTACCGGCTCGGCTTCGAACTGCGCACGCAGCTCTATGAGCGGCTGACGCTGCAGGGACCGCGCTTTTTCCAGCGCAAGAAGACCGGCGACCTCATGGCGCGCGCCACCAACGATGTCGACGCGGTGGAATTGACCGCGGGCGAAGCGTTCCTGGCCGGCTTCGACGGCACGATGACGCTGGTCCTCGTGGTGGCCATGATGGCGCTTGGCATCGACTGGCGCCTGGCACTGATTGCGCTGCTGCCGTTTCCGCTGATGGCGCTGGCGTTCTGGGTCATCTCGCGCCATGTGCACGACGGCTGGAGGCGCTCGCTCGATCGCTTTTCCGAGATGAACGAGCATGTCCAGGAAACGGTGAGCGGCGTGCGCACGGTGCGCGCGCTGGGCCTGGAGCCGCGCGCCGGCGCAGATTTCAGCGCCAAGGCCGGTGCAGCCGCGGCCGCGAACTTCGACGCACAGCGCTGGGAGTCGGCCTACGAGCCGGCCGTGGGCCTGACGCTGACCACCGCGACCGTGCTCACGCTCGGCGTGGGCGGCTGGCTGGTCCAGCAGCGGCAAATGACGGTGGGCGAGCTGACGGCCTTCACCATGTATCTCGGCCAACTGATCTGGCCCGCGTTTGCCGCCGGCTGGGTGATGTCATTGATCGAGCGGGGCAAGGCGGCGTGGGCGCGGCTCGATCCGGTGCTCCGTGAGCCCCCTGCGATAGACGACCGTGGCACGCGGACCCGCGTGGTCCCCGGTGCGCTGGTGCTCGAGCGCCTGACCTTTGCCTACGCGGGCGGCGCCAACGCGCTGACCGATGTGAGCGTCACCTTGCCACCCGGGACCACGCTGGGCGTTGTCGGGCCGACGGGCGCGGGCAAGTCCACGCTGCTGCATCTTTTGCTGCGGCACTATGAGCCGACCGCCGGCAGCGTCATGCTCGGCGGCCATGCGATGGATGAGTACAGGCTCGCGGCGCTGCGGACGGCTTTCGCCTGGGTGCCGCAGGAGGCGTTTCTCTTCTCTGCCTCGATCGCCGAGAACATCGCGCTGTCGCGGCCGGGCGCGACGCGCGCGGACATTGAGCGCGTCGCGCAAGTGGCTGCGATCCACGACGACATCCTGCGCTTTCCGCTCGGCTACGACACACCGGTGGGCGAGCGCGGGGTCACGCTTTCCGGCGGCCAGCGCCAACGCTTGGCCATTGCACGTGCACTGCTCGCGCAGGGCGATGCGGCGCATCCCGCCGATGTGCCGATCCTGCTGCTGGACGATGCCTTGTCGGCGGTGGACACGGGCACCGAGACGCAGATCCTGGCGCACCTGCGTGGCGTCGTGCAGCGGGCAGGCGCCAGCCGGACCTCGATCATCGTCAGTCACCGGTTGTCGGCGGTGGTCGACGCGCAGCAGATCATCGTGCTGCAAGACGGCCGCGTCAACGAGCGCGGCTCGCATGAGGAACTGCTGCGACTGAATGGCTGGTATGCGGCGCAGTGGCGCTACCAGCAGCTCGAGGAGAGCCTGCGATGAAGGCGGTGGCGCGCGTCGGGCTCTGTCGATCTCACTCAAAGCTCAGAGAGCACGGCGTAAGGACTGGAAGCGAGCTCACCTGGAGCACCGAGCGCGCCGTGCGTGGTCAGCGATCCCTCCCTGTGCTCTTGATGCGCTCGGCGGTCAATGTGTCCCTTGACCGCGTGCGTGCTCGCGGTGCTCTCCGTGTGACTCATCACAAGCTGACGCCATGAGTGCCAACGTCGCCAGTCAAGAACACGAAGATCTGCGCCCGGTCGCGGCGGCCGATCGTCGGGGTGCGCTTGCGCTGCTGTGGCGCGCTGCGCGGCCAGATCGCCATCATCTCGCGTGGGCGATCGTGTGGCTCGCCGTCGCCGGCGTGCTGGAGGCTGCAGGCCCGGTGTTCGGCAAGATGCTGATTGACGAGCACCTGGTGCCGGGGATGATCGACTGGGTCATGGCGGGCTGGCTGATCGCCGGTTATCTGGTCACCGGCTGGATCGCGACCATCATCCGCTACTACCAGCTGCTACGCCTGTCGGGCCTGTCGACGCGCTCGGTGCTGCGGCTGCGCGAAAGCGTCTACAACCACGTGCTGCGGCTGCCGATCGCTTACTTCGACAAGGCGATCACGGGGCAGCTGGTGAGCCGCATCACCAACGACACCGAGCAGGTGCGGCAGCTGTTCACCCAGGTGCTGTTCGAGCTGCTCTATGGCGTCACCGTGCTCTTTGGCGTGGTGCTGGCGATGGCCTGGCTCGACTGGCGGCTGATGCTGATCATGCTGCTCCTGCTGCCGGCCACCGTGCTGATCGTCTTCGGCTACCAGCGACTGTCGTCGGTGGCCGTGACGCGCTCGCGCGAACTGCGCAGCGACATCAACGCGCAGGTGGCCGAAGGCATCGCCGGCATGAACGTGCTGCAGGCCTCCTCGAGCACCGCGCGCTTTGCGGCGCGCTTTGCCGCCACCAACGAGGCGCACTACCGCGCCAGGATGGGCGAGATCCGCGCCAATGCATGGCTGCTGCGCCCGGCACTGGACTTCTGCACCGTGCTGCTGATCGTCATCGTGATCGGCGTGGCCGGCAGCACGCAGGTCGACGGGGTGGAGATCGGCCTGCTCTACGCCTTCATCGCCTATGTGTCGCGCGTGGCCGATCCGCTGATCCAGATCACCATGCAGTTCTCGCTGGTGCAGCAGTCGATCATCGCGGCGGCGCGCGTGAACACGCTGCTGCGGGAAGGCGAGGCACCGCGCGTGGTGCACCAGCGCCGCGTCACCGGCGGCAAGGTGGAGGCGCGCGAGGTCACGTTTGGCTACGACCCGGCCGAGCCGGTGCTGCACGACTTGTCGTTCACGGCCGAGGCAGGCAGTTTCGTTGGCATCGTCGGCCACACGGGCAGCGGCAAGTCGACCTTGCTGTCGCTGCTGCTGCGCTTTTATTCGCCGCAGGCCGGGCGCATCGACATCGACGGCATTCCGCTGGCCACGATCGGCGACGAGCACTTCCGCGCCGATGTGGGCTTGGTGCCGCAAGAGCCGTTCCTGCTGGGGGCCAGCGCGCGCGAGAACATCGACATGGGTCGTGGCCTGTCGGACGCCCGCATCGAGGCGGCCGCGCTCGCCGCGCGCGTGCACGATGTGATCGCCGCGCTCGAGCGCGGCTACGACACGCCGCTGGGCGAAGGCGGCACGCGCCTGTCCTCCGGCCAGAAGCAACTGATCGCGGTGGCGCGCGCGCTGGCCGGCCGGCCGCGCGTGCTGTTCCTGGACGAGGCGACCTCGCGCATCGACAGCGAAACCGAGCAGCGGGTGCAGGCGGCGCTGACCGAACTGCGCGGCCACACGACGGTGATTGCCATCGCCCACCGCCTGTCGACGATCCGCGCCGCCGACCGCATCTACGTGCTCAACCACGGTCGCGTGGCAGAGCAGGGCACGCACGAGGACCTGATGGCGATCGAGGGCGGCATCTACCAGCGGCTCTATCTGCTGCAGCAGATCGGGGAGTGAGGCAGTGTGCGCTGCAGCGTTGATGGACGTCGAGCACGGAGAGCACAGAGGCAGTCCAGCGTTCAGCTCTGCGTTGATCTGCACGATCCTTACGGCTCGCGATCCAACTCTCTCCGTGTTCTCCGTGCTCTCCGTGTGACCAACCGACGCATCGACCATGGCACTAGGCGTCCTCTTCGCGCTCGCCGCCGGCCTCATGTGGGGGCTGGTGTTCGTGGCACCGCTGCTGCTGCACGACTACCCCGCGGCGCTGCTCTCGGTCGGGCGCTACATCGCCTTCGGCCTCATCGCGCTGCCGCTGGCGTTCATCGACTGGCGGCGCCTGCGCGAGCTGACGCGTGAGGACTGGCTGGAGGCGGCCAAGCTCGCGCTGGTGGGCAACCTGCTGTACTACCTGCTGCTGGCAGCCGCCATCCAGCGCGCTGGCGGGCCATTGCCGACCATGATCATCGGCACGCTGCCGGTGGTCATCGCCATCGTTTCCAACCTGCGCGACTGGCACCGCGATGGCCGGCTGCCCTGGGGGCGGCTGGCGCCGTCCCTGCTGCTGATCGCGCTTGGCATCGCCTTGGTCAACCATTCGGAGCTGGCACAGTTGCGCGCTGCGGCCGAGCTCGAAGCGGCCAGTTACGCGCTCGGCGCGCTGCTGGCGGTGGGCGCGGTCATCTGCTGGACCTGGTACCCGATCCGCAATGCCGACTGGCTGCGTGCGCATCCGGGCCGCAGTCCGCGCGTGTGGGCCACGGCGCAGGGTGTGACCACGTTGCCGCTGGCCTTGACTGGCCTGGGCATGCTGCTGCTATGGGACATGACCGCGGGAGACCTGCGCTACGACTGGCCGTTCGGCCCGACGCCGGAGCGCTTCCTGGGGCTGATGCTTGCCATCGGCCTGCTGGCGTCCTGGTTGGGCACCCTGTGCTGGAACGAGGCCAGCCAGCGCCTGCCCACGACCCTGGTGGGGCAGTTGATCGTGTTCGAGACCTTGGCGGCGCTGGCCTATGCCTTCGTCCTGCGCGGCCAGTGGCCGGCGTTGCCGACTGCGGCTGGCATCGCGCTGTTGATTGCTGGCGTCCTGTGGGCGCTGCGGGTGCGACCGCTGCCGCATCCCGCGCCGGCGTGAGTTGGCGCTGGTCGGGGGCTAACCGGCATCAAGCCGGGGCTGGACGGACGGGCACAAGTGTCAATGTAGATTGACGCCAGCGAGTGTCATGGCTACTGTAGGGCCATGACGCGTGCGCTGTCGCCGGCCGCTGCACATCCATTGCCTTCGCCGGGGGTGATTCTCGAGCTGCTGAAGCCCATCACGTGGTTTCCGCCGATGTGGGCCTTTGGCTGTGGCGTGGTCTCTGCCGGTGTGCCCTTGGCGTCGCAGTGGTGGGTCCTGGTGCTCGGCGTGCTGCTCGCCGGTCCGCTGCTGTGCGCGGCCAGCCAGGCCGTCAATGACTGGTACGACCGCCACGTGGACGCCATCAACGAGCCGCACCGGCCGATTCCCTCGGGCCGTGTGCCCGGCCGCTGGGGGCTGTACATCGCGCTTGCCTGGTCGGCGCTGTCGCTGCTCGTCGCGACGATCCTCGGCCCCTGGGTGTTTGCTGCGGCCGCGCTGGGCGTGGTCCTCGCCTGGGCCTACAGCGCTCCGCCGCTGCGCCTGAAGCGCAATGGCTGGTGGGGCAATGCCGCGGTCGGGCTGTCGTACGAGAGCCTGGCGTGGGTCACCGGTGCCGCCGCCGTGCTCGGCGGCGCGGCACCGGCCGCACCCGTGTTCATCCTGGCGCTGCTCTACGGCATCGGCGCGCACGGGATCATGACGCTGAACGACTACAAGTCGATCGCCGGCGACCTGAAGAGCGGAGTCGGCTCCTTGCCGGCCCGGCTCGGGCCGCAGCGCGCCGCGTGGGTGGCCTGTGCCTTCATGGCGGTCCCGCAGGCGCTGGTGGTCGCCCTGCTCATTGGCTGGGACCGCCCCTGGCACGCGCTCGGTGTTGCCGCCGTGCTGGCGGTGCAGTTGGCGATGATGCTGCGCTTCCTGCGTGCGCCGGTGGCCAAGGCCCTGTGGCTCTCGGCGTTTGGCGTGAACTTCTACGTGACCGGCATGATGATCGCGGCCTTCGCGATCCGCAGCCTGCCGGGAGCCGGGTGGTGAGCGCCGCTTCAGCCCAGGTGTCGAAGCCACTGTCGTGGCTGGGCATCGTGCGACTGGGCCTGGTGCAGACCGCGCTCGGCGCCATCGTCGTGCTGACCACCTCGACCATGAATCGCGTGATGGTGGTGGAACTCGCACTGCCTGCGCTGCTGCCGGGCCTGCTGGTGGGCCTGCACTATGTGATCCAGTTGCTGCGTCCGCGCCTGGGCCATGGCTCCGATGTGGGCGGCCGCCGCACGCCGTGGATCGTCGGCGGCGTTGGCGTGCTCGCCACCGGCGGCGTGCTCGCGGCGTTGGCCATCGCCTGGATGTCCTCGGCCCTGGTCGCCGGGATCGCGCTGGCAGTGCTGGCCTTCGTGCTGATCGGGGTGGGCGTGGGTGCTGCCGGCACATCGCTGCTCGTGCTGCTCGCGGTGCGCACCGCGCCCGAGCGGCGCCCGGCGGCGGCCACCGTGGTCTGGGTGATGATGATCGTCGGCTTCATCGTCACGGCCGGCTCGGTCGGCGCGCTGCTCGATCCCTTCACGCCGATGCGGCTGGTCGCGCTCACCAGCGCGGTGGCCGTGATCGCGCTGCTCGTCACCGTGTTCGCGGTCTGGGGCGTGGAGGGGCCGACGCCCGCGTGGGACCCGCACCCCGAGAGCCAACCGCGGGTGGGCTTTTTCGCCGCGCTGCGCGAGGTCTGGCAGGAGCCGCAGGCGCGCGCGTTCACGCTTTTCATCTTCGTTTCGATGCTGGCCTACAGCGCGCAGGACCTGATCCTGGAGCCGTTCGCCGGCATGGTGTTTGGCTTCACGCCGGGGCAGACCACGCAGTTGTCCGGCACGCAGAACGCAGGCGTGCTGGTCGGCATGCTGCTCGTGGGCTTTGCCGGCCGGCGCCTGGGCACGATGCGCGGCTGGACCGTGGTCGGCTGCATCGCCTCCGCGCTCGCGCTGGCGTCGCTGACGTGCGCCGCGCTCACGGGGCCCGGTTGGCCGCTCAAGGCCAGCGTGTTTGCACTCGGCTTCGCCAACGGCACGTTCGCGGTCGCGGCGATCGGTTCGATGATGACCCTGGTGGGCCAGGGCCATGGCGGGCGCGAGGGCGTTCGCATGGGGCTCTGGGGCGCCGCGCAGGCGATTGCCTTCGGCCTCGGTGGCCTCACGGGTGCGGCGGCCAGTGATCTGGCGCGCTGGCTGCTCGGCTCGCCGGCGCTGGCGTATGCCACCGTGTTCGCGCTCGAAGCGGCGCTGTTTGCCGTTGCCGCGCTGATGGCCGCGCACCTGGGCCGCGCGCGTCCCGCACGTCAACCTGCCCAGCCGGTGCTGCAAGCGGCTGCGGCTGAATGAGAGGAACTTCAATGGACGACCGCACCCTCGTATCGACCGGCACCGAGACCTGGGACGTCGTCATCGTCGGTGGCGGGCCGGCCGGGGCCACTGCGGCCCATGACCTGGCGCGCGCCGGCCGCAAGGTGGCGCTGCTCGATCGGGCCGGCCGCATCAAGCCCTGTGGCGGTGCGATTCCGCCGGTGCTGATCAAGGAGTTCGAGATTCCGGATCACCTGCTGGTCGCGCGTATCCGCTCGGCCCGCATGGTGTCGCCCGCGGACCGCCAGGTCGACATGCCTATTTCCGATGGCGGCTTCGTCGCGATGGTCGACCGCGAGCACTTCGATGAGTGGCTGCGCGAGCGGGCCGCAGGCAGCGGTGCGCAGCGCTTCACGGGCACCTTCGAGACCTTCGATCGCGCCGCCGATGGCACGGCGCAGGTCCGGTATCGCGGCCACGATGGCCAGGTGCATGCGCTGCGCGGCCGCGCAGTGATCGGCGCCGATGGCGCACGGTCCAAGGTCGCGCAGCAGACCATGAAGGGCGGCGGCGAGACGCCCTGCGTGTTCGCCTACCACGAGATCGTGAAGTCGCCGGCTGCCCACGACGGTGCCGACTTCGACGCCGCGCGCTGCGATGTCATCTATCGCGGCGAGATCTCGCCCGACTTCTATGGCTGGGTGTTTCCGCATGGTCCGGTGACCAGCGTGGGCGCGGGCACTGCGCACAAGGGTTTCTCGGTGCGGCATGCGGTGACGCAGCTGCGCAATGACGCGGGCCTGGGCGGCATGGAGACGGTGCGGCGCGAAGGCGCGCCGATCCCGCTCAAGCCGCTGAAGAAGTGGGACAACGATCGCGACGTGGTGCTGGCCGGCGATGCGGCCGGTGTCGTTGCGCCCGCCTCAGGCGAGGGCATCTACTACGCCATGGCTGGCGGCCGCCTGGCGGCGCAGGCGGTCGAGGCGTTTCTCGTCACCGGCGACGCCAAGGCGCTGCAACTGGCGCGTGCGCGCTTCATGAAGGCGCATGGCCGCGTGTTCTGGGTCCTCGGGCTCCTGCAGAAGTTCTGGTACTCGAGCGACAAGCGGCGCGAGCGCTTCGTGAAGATGTGCGAGGACCCGGACGTGCAGCGCCTCACCTGGCAGTCCTACATGCACAAGAAGCTGGTGCGGCGCGATCCAATGGCGCACATCCGCATCTTCTTCAAGGACGTCGCTCACCTTCTGGGCCTGGCCAAGGCCCACTAGTGCAGTGTTTCGTCCTGTTTAGAACTTAAGCGCACATTGGCGCGAATGACCTTCTGCGGGATATCGGCGGCACTCTTGGTTCAGATGAGCGGGTTGGGCTTGGTGTTGTGATGGGCGACGTATTCATCAATGGCGGCGACCAGATCGGGCACGCTGGGCCAGCCTGACGCTGGTGCGCGCCAGTCTCGTCAGCTCGACTTCCTGCTCATCCGTCAACTCTATCCCTGGGGTAACTTGCAATCGCTCATTCCAATGCAAACCGAAGTAGAGCATTGGGGGTGGCTCACTCACTTACGTTCATTCAAGAACAGAACACTACACTAGCGGGTCACGGCATTGTCCCTGCGCCAGTCGC
>JADCGX010000093.1 GCA_020248785.1 Burkholderiales bacterium
AGGCGGCGCGGGTGTCCGACTACACCGCCTACATGTACCTGGGCGAGCTGATCGAGTTCGGCGAAACCGACCAGATCTTCATCAAGCCCAAGCGCAAGGAAACCGAGGACTACATCACCGGCCGCTTCGGCTGAGGACGGACCCACCATGGCAACAGGCGAACACTCCTCCCGCGTCTACGACCAGGAGCTCGAATCGATCCGCTCGCGCGTCCTGCAGATGGGCGGGCTGGTGGAGTCGCAGGTCCGCATGGCGATCGACTGCTTCGAGGCGGGCGACCTTGCCGCCGCCGACCGCGTCATCCAGTCCGACCGTCGCGTCAACGAGCTGGAGGTCGAGCTGGACCGCGCCGTCAACAACGTGATCGCGCGCCGCCAGCCGACGGCCGGCGACCTGCGCATGATCATGGGGGTGACCAAGATCATTACCGATCTGGAGCGCTCGGGCGACGAATCCACCAAGATCGCGCGTGCGGCAAAATGGGTCCACGAGAAGCAGATCTCGATGCGCCTGCCGCGCATTCCGGACATCCGCATCTCGGGCGACATCGCCAGCGGGATGCTGCGCCGCTCGCTCGATTCGTTCGCGCGGCTCGACGTGGCGGCGGCGGCCCCCATCATCCGCGACGATGCTGGCGTGGACGAGCGGTTTCGCGCCATCCTGCGCCAGCTCATCACCTTCATGATGGAGGACCCGCGCACGATCTCGGCGTCGATCGATCTCATCTGGGTCGCCAAGGCGATCGAGCGCATCGGCGACCACGCCAAGAACATCGCCGAGCACGTGATCTTCATCTCGGCCGGCATGGATGTGCGCCATGCCACGCCCGACGAGGTGGACCGCGTGACTGCGCAGGCCTGAGGACCTCATGTCCGCGTCGATCCTCGTGGTGGAGGACGAGCCGGCCATCCAGGAGCTGGTCTCCTATACCTGCACGACCCATGGCTACCAGGTGCGGCGCGCCGATTCGGTCGCGGCGGCGCAGGATGCCATCCGCTCCGAGTTGCCCGACCTGGTGATCCTGGACTGGATGTTGCCGGACCGCGGCGGCATCGATCTGCTGCGCGACCTGCGGGCGCAGGAGCGCACGCGCACCCTGCCGGTGATCATGCTGACCGCCAAGAGCACCGAGACCGACCGCGTGGTCGGGCTCGACGCCGGTGCCGACGACTACGTGGTCAAGCCTTTCTCGCCGCGCGAGCTGGTCTCGCGCATGCGCGCCGTGTTCCGCCGCCGCGCGCCGCAACACAGCGGCGAGGCCATTGCGTACGGTCCGCTGAGTATCGACCCGGCCCGTCACGAGGTATCGGTGGGCGGCAAGCCGGTCAAGATCGGACTGGCGGAGTTCAAGCTGCTCAAGTCCCTGGCGGGCCACCCGGATCGCGTGTTCTCGCGCAGCCAGCTCCTCGACAGCGTGTGGGGCGACCATGTGTTCATCGAAGAGCGCACGGTCGACGTCCACGTGCTGCGGCTGCGCAAGGCGCTGGCGCCGGCCGGCGCCCAACATCTCGTGCAGACGGTGCGCGGGCTCGGCTACCGGCTCTCGATCCGCAGCGACAGCTGACGGCGGGCCGCGCGGCGCCGGTACACTCGGCGGCCATGGCCGGGAAGCCAAACCTGCGCGTGTCGTTGTTGCTGCCGGCGCTGCTGCGCATTTGCGCCCTCGGCGTCGTCGCCGTGCTGCTCGGCGTGTTCTTCGACACCACGGTGGGGCTGGTCTTCGCGGTGCTTGCGCTGGCGGTGCTGCTCGCGTTCCATCTGGTCTACCTCAGCCTGCTGGCCGACTGGCTCGAGCGCCCGGCCATCGAGACCGTGCCCGAAGGTGTCGGCGCCTGGTCCGAAGTGTTCAGCCGGCTGTATCGCGCCCACCGCTCCAGCCAGTTGTCGGAGCGCCGGCTGGCCGAGAACGAGGAACGCTTCCGCCGCACCATCAGCGCGCTCCCCGAGGGCATCGTGCTGGTCGACGCCGCGCTGCAGATCGAATGGTGCAATCCGGTGGCTGAGCGGCACCTCGGCCTGTCGCTGAGGAACGATGGCGGCCTGCGCCTGACCAACCTGGTGCGCGACCCGGCCTTCGTCGCCTTCATGACCTCGGGCAGCTTCGAGCAGCCGCTGGTGTTCCGGCCGCTGAACTCGCCGGCGCTCGCGCTCTCGGTCACCGTGATCGAGTTCGAGCCGGCGCGCTCGATCGTGCTGACCTACGACGTGACGCAGACCGAGCGAGTCGACGCCATGCGGCGCGACTTCGTGGCCAACGTCTCGCACGAACTGCGCACGCCGCTCACGGTGGTCAACGGTTTCCTCGAGATGCTGCTCGATGCGCCCGATGCCGCAGGCGACCCGGTGCGGCGTCACCACCTGCAGCTGATGCATGAGCAGGCCAGCCGGATGCATCGGCTCGTCGAGGATCTGCTGATGCTGTCGCGCCTGGAGTCGCAGGAGTCGGCCGTCGTCGAGGAGGACGTCGACATGGCCGCTCTGGTGCGCGAGCTCACCGACGAGGCGCGTGCCCTGTCCGGCGGCCGGCACAGCCTCGGCTACGAGGCCGACGAGACGCATGTGCGCGGCAGCCGGGACGAACTGCGCAGCGCTCTTGGCAACCTGGTGTCCAACGCGATTCGCTACACGCCGGCGGGCGGCTCGATCCAGTTGCGCTGGACGGTGGACCAGCGCGGCGGCGCTTTCAGCGTGGAGGACACGGGCATCGGGATCGCGCCCGAGCACCTGCCGCGCCTGACTGAGCGCTTCTACCGGGTCGACAAGAGCCGGTCGCGCGAGACCGGCGGCACCGGGCTCGGCCTGGC
>JADCGX010000094.1 GCA_020248785.1 Burkholderiales bacterium
CAGGCCCGGAATGTGCGCGTACCAGCTCTCCAGCGATTGCGAATGCTGGGCGGCCGACGAGCGCCACATGCCGATGGGCTCGCGCACGACCAGCGGGACTTTCGCCTGCCCGCCGAACATGAAGCGCGCCTTGGCGGCCTGGTTGACGAGTTCGTCGATCGCGCACAGCGCGAAGTCCGAGAAGCGCATCTCGACGATCGGCCGCGTGCCCATCATCGCGGCACCGACCGCGGCCCCCATGATGCAGGCTTCGGAGATCGGCGCGTCGGCGATCCGCTCGGGACCGAACTCCTCGGGCAATCCCTTGTACTGCCCGAACACGCCGCCGCGGCCCAGGTCTTCGCCGACGACCCAGACGGTGGGGTCGGCGCGCATTTCCTCGGCGATCGCGCGCTTGGCGGCATCGGCGTAGGTGATTCGGGTCGTCATCGCGCCCTCCGTCAGAACGCCGCAACGCGCGGATCGCCGGCGTCTTGCACGTCCTCGAAGGCGCGCCGCTGCGGCGGCCAGGGCGCTTCGCGCGCAGTCGCATAGGCGCGCTCCATCTCCGCGTACGCCGCGCGCCTGTCGGCTTCCAGCTCGTCCTGCGCCAGACCGGCCGAGATCAGCGCGGCGCCGAGCCGCGCGATGGGATCGTCCCGCCACTTCGCCTCGACCTCCTCCTTCGGCCGATAGGCCGCAGGATCGACACCCGTATGGCCGGACAGGCGATAGGTCCTGGCGACCAGGAACCGCGGGCCGCCGCCCCCGCGCACTTCGCCGATCAGGCGCTGGGCAGTCTGGTCGACGAGCACGGCGTCGTTGCCGTCCACCTCCTCGGCCGCAATGCCGAATGCGCGCGCGCGGGCGGCCGGTCCTTCGCCCGCGGTCATCGCCCGCGTGCGCGTGGACGCGGCAAAGCCGTTGTCCTCGCAAACGAACAGCACCGGTAGCTGCCAGACGCCGGCCCAGTTGAGCCCTTCCAGGAAGGGCCCGCGGTTGATCGCCCCGTCGCCAAACAGGCAGCAGACGATCCGGTTCTCGCGCTTGAGCCGGATCGCGTGGGCCGCGCCGACCGCGATGACGATGTTCGCGCCGACCACACCGTTGGCGCCCAGCATGCCGACGCCGAAATCGGCAATGTGCATCGAGCCGCCCTTGCCGTGGCAGGTACCGCCCTCGCGGCCGAACAGCTCGCGCATCATGGCAAGGCTGTCGGCCCCCTTGGCCAGCGTGTGTCCGTGGCCGCGATGGGTCGACAGCAGGGCGTCCTCGCGGGCGAGATTGCCGCAGACGCCGACGGCGACCGCTTCCTGCCCGATCGACGGATGGATCGCGCCGAGCACCAGCTTGTCGGTGACCGCGCGGATCGCCGCCTCCTCAAGCAGGCGGATGCGCCACATCGTGCGGTAGAAGTCGCGGTAGCGCGGCACGTCGAAATGGCGCGGTGCGGGATGACGGGTCGGCATGACGCAGCGTTTCCAAGGGACTCGGGCGTGGCGCATGGTCGGACGCACATCGCTCGCTTGTCAACGGCACCTGTTCCCCCGATACTCTTTTTTGCAACCGGTCCCGCCCCAAGAGACGGGCCGGCCCAAGAACGAATCAACAGGGGGAACCGTCATGCCCATCCGTACTTCGCGCCGCCGCTTTCTGCTCGCGGGCGCCACCGCTTCGGCCGCGTTGGCTGCGCCGTGGGTCTCGAAGGCCCAGAGCCTGAAGAGCGAATACAAGGTTTCCGTGGTCGGCAACCGGCCCATCGCGCTGTCCGAAGGTGCGTTCCAGTGGGCCGAACTGGTCACCCAGCGCACGCAGGGCCGGATCAACATGAAGGTCTATCCGGGCTCGCAACTGGTCGGCGGCGACCAGACGCGCGAGCTGGTCGCGATGCGCCAGGGTGTCATCGACATGACGGTGTCCTCCACCATCAACCTGTCGCCGCAGATCCGCGAGATGAACCTGTTCTCGCTGCCGTTCCTGATGCCGGGTCCGGCGGCCTTCGATGCGCTGATCGGGGGCGAAGTGGGCCAGGATCTGTTCAGGGTGCTCGCCACGCGCGACGTGGTGCCGGTGGCCTGGGGCGAGAACGGTTTCCGCGAGATCTCCAATTCCAAGCGCCCGATCCGCACGCCCGCCGATCTGCGCGGCATGAAGATCCGTTTCGCCGCCGGCGCGATCTTCTCCGAGATCTATACCGCCATGGGCGCCAACCCCGTGCAGATGTCCTTCGCCGATCTGCAGCCGGCCTTGTCGACCGGCGCCGTCGACGGCCAGGAAAATCCGGTCAACCTGTTCCTCGCCTTCAAGATGGACACGCTTGCGCAACGGCACCTGTCCGTCTGGAACTACTGTGCGGACGCCGGCATCTTCCATGTCGCCAAGCCGGTCTTCGATTCGTTCTCGGCGCAGGACCGCGAGATCGTCGTCGAAAGCGCGCGCGAAGCGGCACGGCGACAGATCGCCGCGGCGCGCAGGGGTCTGGGCATCGGCGGCGATACCCGCGACTCGTTCGAGGAACTCAAGCGCCGCAACGTCGAAGTCCAGGAACTGACGCCCGCCGAGAAGGCCGAGTTCGCCCGCGTCACGCGTCCCGTGTTCGACAAGTGGGCCGAACAGGTGGGCCGCGACCTGGTGCGCAAGGCCGAAGCCGCGATCGCGCGCGTTCGCGCCTGAGCAACCGCGCTCCCGGCGGCCGCGCGCCCTCGGGAGCATTCTTCGGAGACTGCCGACTTGTCCGACAACGCCGACGTCCAGAAGCCGGGGCTCGATCTCGGCGAACAGCCCCCACGCGTGTCCGACCGCATCGAAGGCTATCTGGCCGCCGCCGGCATGGCGGTGCTGTGCCTGATCACCTTCGCCAACGTCGTGGTCCGTTACGCCACCGACGTGTCGTTCGCCTTCACCGAGGAATACTCGGTCGCGCTGATGGTCGTCGTCGCCCTGCTGGGCTCGGCGGCCGCCTTCGCAGGAGACCGGCATATCCGCATGACCTACTTCGTCGAGAAGCTGCCGCGCCAGACCCGGCGGTGGATCGAACTCGTCGTCTCCACGCTGTGCTTCGTGATGTTTGTCGCGATCGCCTGGTTCGGCGCGCGGCTGACCTGGGACGAGTATCGCTTCG
>JADCGX010000095.1 GCA_020248785.1 Burkholderiales bacterium
AACCGAACGTACCCCTTTGTCGGGCGCTCTTGGCTTCCATGGCCATGCCCGCGAACTGCCTCGGGCACGGCCATTCCAGAGCGTATTCGCCGAGTCTCGGCGTCAAGGGTTCGCTTCGCCGCGCATTCGCGCGCCCTTGAGCCCGCGCCCCGGCAAGGGCGCCCCGCAGCCCCAGTCTGCGCAGCCTTGTAGCCGGTCTACCCACTCGAAACTCAACAGAGGCTTCTTCTTGTCCATTGGGTGAGGCAGGTGCCGCAGCAACGCCGTCTTGTACGATGGGGCGTCGCTATGGCCGGCCCACTTTGAATCACCACGCCCGCACGCCACGCAGGCGCTTGGACCTCGGATGGAAACGTTCATTCAGCAAGTGATCAACGGCCTGGTGCTGGGCAGCGTGTATTCGCTGATCGCCCTGGGCTACACGATGGTCTACGGCATCCTGAACCTCATCAACTTCGCCCACGGCGATGTGCTGATGATCGGGGCACTGACGGCGCTCACCACCATCCTGTTCCTGAAGTCGCAGTTCCCCGAGGCGCCGGGCTGGCTGCTGATGCTCTGCGGACTGGCTACGGCGATCCCGGTATGCGTGATCGTGAGCCTGACCATCGAGCGCGTGGCCTACCGGCCGCTGCGCAACGCGCCGCGCCTGGCGCCGCTGATCACCGCCATTGGCGTGTCGATCATCCTGCAGACCGCCGCGATGATCATCTGGGGCCGCAACTACATGCAGTTCCCGCAGTTGCTGCCCGCAGCACCCATCGAGATCTTCGGCGCGACCGTCACGCTCACGAAGCTGCTGATCATCGTCCTGTCGGCGGTGATCATGGTCGGCCTGATGCTGCTGGTCAACGGCACGCGGCTCGGACGCGCCATGCGCGCGACTGCCGAGAACCCGCGGATCGCCAGCCTCATGGGCGTGAACCCGAACTACGTGATCGCGGTGACCTTCGCCATCGGCGCGGCGCTCGCGGCCGTTGCCGGCGTGATGATTGCCGCCAACTACGCGGTGGCGCACTTCTACATGGGCTTCATGCCGGGCCTGAAAGCCTTCACGGCCGCCGTGCTGGGCGGCATCGGCAACATTCCGGGCGCCATGATCGGCGGCCTGCTCCTTGGTCTGATCGAGTCGCTCGGCGCGGGCTATATCGGCACGCTCACGGGCGGCGTGCTGGGTTCGCACTACCAGGATGTGTTCGCGTTCATCGTGCTGTGCGCCGTGCTGATCCTGCGACCGAGCGGATTGCTCGGTGAACGCGTGGCCGACCGCGCCTGAGGCCTCCGATGCAACTTCTGGTTCCGCAGCTTCGCCACAGCCGTACCGCGGCCATCGTTGCCGCCTTCGTGATCGGCGCCGTCCTGATCGCGCTGCCCTTTGTCGTCGGACAGATCGGCAACGCATGGGTCCGCACGCTCGCCTTTGCCGCGCTGTACGTCATGCTGGCGCTGGGCCTGAATGTCGTGGTCGGCTTCGCAGGGCTGCTGGATCTGGGCTACATCGCGTTCTACGCGGTGGGTGCTTACATGTATGCGCTGCTTGCCTCGCCGCACCTGACCAACAACTTCCCGGCGTTCGCGGCCATGTTTCCCAATGGCCTGCACAACTCCATCTGGATGGTGATTCCGCTGGGGGCGGCGCTTGCCGCATTCTTCGGCGTGGTGCTCGGGGCACCAGTGCTGAAACTGCGCGGTGACTACCTGGCGATCGTGACGCTTGGGTTCGGCGAGATCATCCGGATCTTCCTGAACAACATGAACGCCCCGCTGAACCTGACCAACGGTCCGCAGGGCATCACGTTGATCGATCCGGTCAGCGTGGGTGGCGTGAGCTTTGCACGGCCACTGGACCTCGGGTTCGTCACCCTGCCCTCGGTCTACCTCTACTACTACCTCTTCGTGCTGCTGGCGGTGATCACCGTGATCGTGTGCATCCGCCTGCAGGACTCGCGGCTGGGCCGAGCGTGGATGGCGATCCGCGAAGACGATGTCGCCGCCAAGGCGATGGGCATCAATGTCCGCAACGTCAAGCTGCTGGCCTTCGCGCTCGGCGCGACCTTCGGCGGCGTGGCCGGCGCGATGTTCTCCGCGTTCCAAGGGTTCATCTCACCCGAGTCGTTCACGCTGCACGAGTCGATTCTCGTGCTGGCGATGGTGGTGCTGGGCGGCATCGGCCATGTGCCGGGCGTGATCGTCGGCGCCGTTCTCCTGGCCGGGCTGCCCGAAGTGCTGCGGCACTCGGTCGTGCCGCTGCAGCGTCAGCTCTTCGGCGAGGTGATCATCGACGGCGAGATCATTCGCATGGGGCTGTATGGCCTGGCACTCGTCGTGATCATGCTGTACCGGCCCAAGGGACTGTGGCCCGCGCCCGAGCACGGCAAGAAGCGCATCAAGGACGTCGAGAACGCGCCCAGCGCGGCGATCGTGTGAGCGCAGCCATGAGCACGACCACACCCTTGCTCAAGGTCACCGGCGTGAACAAGCGCTTCGGCGGCCTGCAGGCGCTGTCCGACGTCGGCATCGAGATCCAGCAGGGCCAGATCTACGGCCTCATTGGACCGAACGGCGCGGGCAAGACGACCTTCTTCAATGTCGTGACCGGCCTGTATTCGCCGGATTCGGGCAGCTTCGAGCTCGACGGCAAGGCCTACTCGCCAAGCGAGCCGCACAAGGTGGCCGCGGCCGGCATCGCGCGCACGTTCCAGAACATCCGGCTGTTTCCGGACATGACGGCGCTGGAAAACGTGATGGTGGGCCGGCACGTGCGGACCAAGGCGACCGTGCTTGGCGCCGTGCTGCGCACGCGGTCGACGCGCGATGAAGAAGCGGCCATCCGCAAGCGCGCCGGTGAACTGCTCGAGTACGTGGGCGTGAGCAAGTACGCCGACTTCCAGGCACGCACGCTCGCCTACGGCGACCAGCGCCGGCTCGAGATCGCCCGCGCCTTGGCCACCGATCCCAAGCTGCTCGCGCTCGACGAGCCCGCAGCCGGCATGAATGCAACAGAGAAGGTGGCGCTGCGCGGGCTGCTGGAGAGCATTCGCAGGGACGGCGTCACGATCCTGCTCATCGAGCACGACGTGAAGCTCGTGATGGGACTGACCGACCGCGTCACCGTGCTGGACTATGGCAAGGTCATCGCCGCCGGCACGCCGTACGAGGTGCAGCGCAATCCCGCGGTGATCGAGGCCTACCTTGGCGGCTCGCACCAGAGCGTGGCGACGAAGGACGCGGCATGAGCGATGTCGTCCTCAAGATTTCCGGGCTCAAGGTCGCCTACGGGGGCATCCAGGCCGTCAAGGGCGTGGATCTCGAGATCCGCGCCGGCGAACTCGTCACGCTGATCGGCGCCAATGGCGCCGGCAAGACGACGACGCTGAAGGCCATCACCGGCACGCAGGCCTGGCACGGCGCGATCGCCTACATGGGCAAATCAACGCAGGGCAAGGCGCCCTTTGAGCTGCTCAACGCGGGGCTGGCCATGGTGCCCGAGGGCCGCGGCGTGTTCGCGCGCATGACGGTGACCGAGAACCTGCAGATGGGGGCCTACTCGCGCAGCGACACGGCCGAGATCAATGCCGATCTGGAGCGCATGTTCCAGACCTTTCCGCGGCTGAAGGAGCGCGCCCGGCAGCTGGCCGGCACGCTGTCCGGCGGCGAGCAGCAGATGCTTGCCATGGCGCGCGCACTGATGAGCCGGCCCAAGCTGCTGCTGATGGACGAACCGTCGATGGGCCTGTCGCCCATCATGGTCGAGAAGATCTTCGAAGTGGTGCGCAGCGTGTCGGCGCAGAAGATCCCGATTTTGCTGGTCGAACAGAACGCCAAGCTGGCGCTCGAGGCCGCGCATCGTGCCTACGTGATGGACTCCGGAAACATCACGCTGTCGGGCGACGCCAAGCAGCTCTTGAACGATCCGAAAGTTCGCGAGGCATACCTGGGCGAAGCGGCGTAGCGGCCCCTGGCCGCTGCGCCTTTCGGCGCCCTGCCACCTGCTCGCACTGCGCGGCTTTCAGCGTCCGTAGCGGTAGGTCATCATCGCCCGCCGCAGCGCCAGCCCGCCGGCCAGCAGGCCGCCGGCGATGATCACGAGCGTCGACTTCGGCATCGCCTTGGCGGCGTTCATCACCATCTCGCCGCCATGCGGTGCCATGAGCTGCATGCGGCGCCTGGTCATCTGCATGCCGATCTCGTGATTGCGCTCGCCCAGCAGGCGCTCGGCCTCGGGCAAGAGCACCGTCTCCTCGTCGGCAACATGGTGGGTACTTCGCGCATGAGCGCCATGAGCGCCTCTTCGAAGCCCGCCTCATCGGGCTGCATGCCGCGCAGGCGCTGGACATGGCCGCGGATGGACTCGTGCTCCGGCACGCTCTTGCCGAGCACGTCGGCGCTCGCACCGGCCTCGCGCAGGGCCGGATAGAACAGCTCTTCCCCGAGCTGTGCATGGATCTCGATCGCAAGACAGATGACGTCGACCAGCGCCTTCTTCTGCGACAGCGGCGTGTCGGCCTCGATGCGATGAAACTTCGACAGCACCGCGCCGTGGTCCATGCGGATCATGTGGGTGGCGCTGGTCATGCGTGTGGGAAGCTTGCTGACAACGGCGTTCATGGCGGGCCTCGGCGGGGGCTCAATCGACGAGCGCCGCCGCGGCAAACCCTGTACCCGGCCGCTAGCCCAGCCGCCGCCCGAAGCCCAGAACGTCATCCTGCACGTAACCGTTGGCGCGCCAGAAGCCGATGCCGCCGTGGTTGCTGCTCGCCACCTGCAGGTTGACCTTGGGGCAGCCCAGCGCATGCAGGGCGGCTTCGGCATGGCGCAGCAGGCTGCGGCCGTGACCGCCGCCGCGCCACTTGGGATGCACGCAAAAGCTGTACAGCCAGCCGCGGTGGCCGTCGTAGCCGGCCATCGCCGTGCCGATCACGCGCGCATCGGCTTCACCGAGCCAGAACAGGCCGTCGCCTGCGGCGAGCTTGCGGCGGATGCTTGACTCCACGTTCCGCTGCGGAAACGCCGGATTCGCGTACTCGGGAAAGACTGCCTGCCACAGCGCAATCACGGCCGCGCTGTCCTCGGGCCCCACCGTCCGGATCTTCACGCGCCGCCTCCGATGCCGAGCCGCCGCATCCATGGCACGAGCGCCTGCGCGGACGCGTCGCCTGCCTGCATTGCGGCGCGCACACGCGCCTGCTCGTCCGGCGCGCGGTTCTGCGACAGTTTGAACTTGGCCTGCACGCGCTCGGCATGCAGGCGCAGCCCCACGATGCCGCCTTTCTGCCGGGACTTGTAGCTGTCGCTGAGCTCGTCGTCCCATTGCGCCCGGTAGGCAGGGTCATGCCGGTCGATCAGCGTCTTGAGCACCTGCTCCTTGGCCTCGTCGTCGTCCATGCGCTCCACGCGCCCCGTCACATGCACGACCACGTAGTTCCAGGTGGGCACCGCCTCGCGCGTGCTGTACAGCTGCGGTGAGATGAACGCGTTGCCGCCGTGGAAGATGGCCGTGGCGCTGCGGCCGTCCAACGCGGCGCAATGCGGGTTGCCGCGCGCGAGATGACCGATGAGTTGCAGTTGCTCGCCAGCGCGCACCGCATGCAGCGGCAGATGCGTGAACGCGGGCTCGCCCTCCAGCACCGAGGCCAACGTGGCGAACGGGTACGCCAGCATCACCTCGAGCGCCAGCGCGTGGTCATCGACCTGGAAGTGACGCGGCTCGTACAACATCAAGCGAGCCCTGCGTCGAGCCCGGCGTCCTCCGCCAGCCCCAGCATCAGGTTCATGTTCTGCACGGCGGCACCGCTCGCGCCTTTGCCGAGGTTGTCGAGCCGGGCCGTCACCACCGCCTGCCCTGCCGCGTCATTGGCGAACACGAACACTTGCAGCCGGTTGCTGCCATTGAGCGCTTCCGGCTCGAGGAATGCGCCTTCGCGCAAGGCTGCGGTGTCGTCCAGCGGCATGACCTCGACGAAGCACTCGCCGGCAAAGTGCTCGCTGTAGGCAGCGTGCAGCGCCGCACCGCTGGCCTGGTTGAGCCGGCCGAGGTACAGCGGCACCGCGACCAGCATGCCGCGGTGAAACGCGCCGACCGATGGCTGGAAGATCGGCTTGGTGGCGAGCAGCCCGTGCTGCTGCATCTCGGCAAGGTGCTTGTGGCCGAGCGTCAGGCCATAGGCGCCAAAGGCCTGCGGCCTCGCGCCCTGCACGGGCTGCTCGAAGGTCTCGATCATCTTGCGCCCACCGCCCGAGTAGCCCGACACCGCATTGACGGTCACCGGGTACTCCGGGGGCAGGATGCCGCGCTCCACCAGCGGCCGCACGACGGCGAGGAAACCGGTCGGATAGCAGCCCGGGTTGGAGACTCGCGTGCTTGCTGCGATCGCGGCCCGCTGCCCGCGGGTCAGTTCCGCAAAGCCGTAGGCCCAGCCGGCGGCCGTGCGGTGCGCGGTGCTGGCGTCGATCACGCGCGTGGTGGTGTTGGCGATGAGCGCGACCGTCGCCCTGGCCGCGTCGTCGGGCAGACACAGGATCACGCAGTCCACGCTGTTGACCACGTCGCGCTTGGCGGCCTCGTCCTTGGCCCGCTCGCGCGGCAGGCTCACGAGGCGAACGTCCTTGCGGCCGGCCAGTCGCTCGCGAATCTCCAGCCCCGTGGTGCCGTGCTCGCCATCGATGAAAACGGTGGGGGTGCTCATGCTGCGGGTCCTTGCGGGAAGTCGTTGGCGCGAGTGTAGAGACCGACGTGCAGGCGCTCCATGCCGCGCTCTGGATTTGTCAGGGGAGCAAAGCCATGCCGGGCGTACAGGCCGTGCGCATCGCGCGTGAAGAGCACAACGCGGCGCAGGCCCTGCAGGTCGGCGTGGGCATCGATCGCGGCCAGCAGCGCCCGGGCGATGCCCCGGCCGCGCCCGGCCGGCAGCACGAACACGTCACACAGATAGGCAAAGGTGGCGCGGTCGGTGACGACGCGCGCAAAGCCGGCCAGCGGTGCGCCAGGCCCATGGTGCTCGAGGGCAGCAAAGCACAGCGAGTTGCTGATCGCCCGCTGCACCGTGCGGCGCGGGATGCCGCGGCTCCAGTGCGCCTGCTGGCTGAGGAAGGCGTGCACCGCGTCGAGATCGATCCGCGCCGGATCGGTGGTGATGATCGGCGTCATGGCGCCACCTCCAGCGCGGCATCGAACAACTGCGCAAAGCGTTCGATCTCCTCGGCCGTCACGTTCAGCGCCGGCATCAGGCGGATGACGTTCGGGCGCGGCGCGTTGATCAGCAGGCCCGTTTGCGGCAGCGCGCACGCCGCTTCCACGACTCGGTGCGCGACCGGCGTCGGCAGCACCAGCGCCCGCAGCAGCCCGGCGCCGCGCTCGCTGCCGCCCAGGCGTGCGGCCACGCGGCGCAGGACCGACTGCAACTGCCCGGTCCGTTCGCGCACACCGGCAAGAAACGCGGGCTGCGCGACCGCACTGAGTACCGCGCTGCCGACCGCTGCCATCAGCGGATTGCCACAGTAGGTTCCGCCCTGGTCGCCATGCGCGAAGGCGGCGGCCACCTGTTCGCTGGCGAGCAGTGCCGCCAGCGGCACGCCACCGCCCAGGCCCTTGCCCAGCGTGAGGATGTCCGGCCGCACGCCCACCTGCTCGAACGCGAACGTCGTTCCCGTGCGCCCGATGCCGGTCTGCACCTCGTCGAGGATCAGCAGCAGGCCCTGTGCATCGCACAGCGCGCGCAGTGCCTGCAGGAACGCGGCATCGGCCAGCACGACGCCCGCCTCGCCTTGCACCGGCTCGAGCATCACCGCGACCGTACGCGCCGAAATCAGCGCCTGGACCGACGCCAGGTCGTTGAGCCGCGCCTTGGGAAAGCCCGGGATCTTCGGCTCGAACAACGCATCCCAGCCGGACTTGCCGGAGGCACTCATCGTGGCCAACGTGCGGCCATGGAACGCATCGGCGAAGGTGATGATCTCGAAGGCGCCGTCACGCTGCAGCTGACCCCACTTTCGCGCGAGCTTGATGGCGCCCTCGTTGGCCTCGGCGCCGCTGGAGCACAGGAAGACACGCTCCAGGCCCGACAGTGCCGCCAGCCGCTGCGCCAGCCCGAGCGCTGCATCGTTGAAGAACGCCGGGCTTGGGTTGACCAGACGCTGCGCCTGCGCCGCCAGCGCGTCGGCCACTTGCGGCGGGCAGTGGCCCAGTGCATTGACGGCCCAGCCCTGCACGAAGTCGAGATAGCGGCGTCCGCGCTGGTCGATGAGCCAACTGCCTCGCCCTTCGACGGCCACGAGGTCGGGCCGGGCGGCCACGTTCATCAGGGCGCTGGTTTCGAAGGCATCGATCTTCATGTGGACCTCGTCTTGGGGTGGGGGCAGAAAACAAAAAGGCCGCGGAGTCCGCGGCCTTTTGGGGTGCGCTGCGCGATGGCAGCGGTGGATGCAGTGCTAGTGCAGGCGTGCGCGGACCGGGCGGGGTGTCGCCGTACGTCGGTCGCGTCGAAGGGCAAGCTGCATCAACATGGACGCAACTATCGCACGCAATCGATTACTTCGCCAAGTCCGCGGCGGAGGTGAATGCATCGGCGTAGAACGCATCCTCCGGCAGAGCGCAGCGCTCGGAGAAGTCCTTGCGCGCGGACTCGACCATCACCGGCGCACCGCAGGCGTAGACCTCGTGGCCCGACAAATCCGGCAGGTCCGACATCACCGCCTGGTGGACGAAGCCGGTGCGGCCGGTCCAGCCGTCTTCCGGCTTGGCCTCGGAGAGCACCGGCACGTAGCGGAAGTTCGGCTGCTCGGCTGCCCACTGCCGCGGCAGCGGATCCATGTACAGATCTTGCCGGCTGCGGCAGCCCCAGTAGAGCACCACGGGCCGCGCCGGCTTGTTCGGCTCATCCACATTCACGCGCTTGAAGAAAATGTGCTCCGCAATCGCCTTGATCGGCGCGAAGCCTGTGCCACTGGCCAGCAGCACGATCGGCTTGGCGCTCTCCTCGCGCAGAAAGAACGTGCCCAGCGGCCCCTCAAAGCGCAGGATGTCGCGCTCCTTGACCGGTGGCGACTTGGCGCCGAACAGCGCGTCGGTGAACAGGCCGCCCGGCATGTGGCGGATGTGCAGGGCGAGTTGTGCGTCGGCGTGCGGCGCGGTGGCCATGGAGTAGCTGCGCCGCGTGCCGTCCTTGAGAATGAACTCGATGTATTGCCCGGCCTTGAACTGCAGGCGCTCGTTGGCCGGCAGCTGCAGTGAGACGATGGCCACGTCGGGCGCCACCCGCTCGATCTTCGCCACGCGGCACGGCATCTTCTTGATCGGGATGTCGCCAAAGCCCGTGAGCTCGCGCGCCTCGATCACCACGTCCGACAGCGGCTTGCTGCAGCACACGAGCAACTTGCGCTCGGCCTGCTCGGCGGCATTCAGCGCCGAATTCGCATGCGGGCCCTGGGCCCACTCACCCTGCACGCCCTTGCACTTGCAGGTGCCGCATGCGCCGTTCTTGCAGCCATAAGGCAGCCCGATGCCGTTGCGCAGGGCGGCGGCGAGGATCGTCTCGTTGCCTTCGACAGTGAACTCGCGGCCAGAGGGCCGCACCGTGACCGTGAAACTCATAGAAGGCTCATACACTCGAACCCATGAAAACACGAACGCCCGCGATGGGAATGCAGCGCGGGCGCAGGACGCTCGGACGGCCGCGCCTTTTGATCGTGGGCTGCGGCGACGTCGGCCTGCGCATTGTCGCACGCGTGCATCGGCGCTTTCGGCTGCTGGCGCTGACCTCCTCACCGGAGCGCGTGGCCGCGCTGCGCGCTGCCGGTGCGGTGCCGATCGTCGGCAACCTGGATGACCGCGCCAGCTTGCGCCGCCTGCGCGGCCTCGCCCCCTGGCTGATCCACCTGGCACCGCCGCCCAACAGCGGGCGCACCGACCCTCGCACGCGTCGACTTGCCGCCGCCCTGGCGGGCCGTGCGCAGCGGCGCGTCTACATCAGCACCACCGGCGTCTACGGTGACCATGGCGGCGCCTGGATCGACGAGACCTCCCGCCTTGCGCCGGCCAATGAACGCGCCGTGCGCCGCATTGATGCCGAGGTCGCGATGCGCGCAGCGGGCGCCAGCGTGCTGCGCGTGCCCGGCATTTACGCCCACGACCGTCTACCGCTGGATCGCCTGCGCGCTGGTACTCCCGCGTTGCGCGACGAAGACGACGTCCACACCAACCACATCCACGCCGACGACCTTGCCCGCGTCAGCCTGGCGGCACTGTTTCGTGGCGCGCCGGGCCGCGTCTACAACGCAGTGGACGACTCGCAATTGAAAATGGGCGAGTACTTCGACCTCGTGGCCGATCGCTTCGGCCTGCCCCGCCCGCCGCGGCTGCCGCGCGAGCAGCTGAAGGCAGCAGTGTCGCCAATGATGTACTCGTTCATGACCGAGTCGCGGCGGCTACGGAACCAGCGCCTGCGGACAGAACTCTTGGTGCGTCTTCGCTATCCGACCGTGGCGGCTGCTCTGACCGCATAAGCGAGAATTTGAGTGAGCATCGTGCGATGTAGGAAATGGCCCGATAAGTTCCCGAGATTCGTAGACGTCTCAGCATGCCCAGCAGCGCCCGGGCCATGAGAGCAGCAGTGTGACGCGGCGGGTGCACCGCCGGGGTGGGAAGGCGAGGCCGTTGCAATGGGTGAATCCGGACAGCACGTGGTGTTCACGCGCAAAGAGGAGAGAAAGTTTTCGGCGCATCACATGCTGCTGCGCGCCGCGCGCCACGCGCTGGCCGATGCTGAGTCGGAACGGCCGGGCTGGTTGTACGACGTCCTCGCGGCCATGACGTTCTCGGCCCTAACGATCGAAGCACTTTGCAATTCGATTGGGCGCGAAGTGATCCACGCATGGCAACGGGACTCTGAGGCGTGCTCACCAATGACGAAGGTGCGGATTCTTCGCGAGCAGCTGGGCATACCGTACGACGACACAACCGCGCCATGGAGCGACGCGCGGGCGCTCATTCGCTTTCGCAATGACATCGCACACGCGAAGCCGGAGCTGATCAAGAACGCAGAAACGTCGTCAGAGCCGCGAGTGGCACCATTGGGCTACAAGCCTCTGTCGAAGATCGAGAAGGGCCTGGCGATCGGTCAAGCGCGCCGCGCGGTGACCACGGCCGAGGCGATCAAAGACGCTCTTTTCGACAAACTACCGGTGGATGAGACGATGAGCATCGTCGTCGATGGTTGGCACCAGCCGACCACAGCGCACTTCTTGCCAACGGAAGGGCCGCCCGCTTGACAGCGGCACCTGCCGAGTTACCAACGCGTTGGTAATCGACGAAAGAGAGCAGCGCCAAGTGCTTGATTCTTGGTGCTGCTGCGCGGACTCGAACCGCGGACCTACTGATTACGAATCAGTTGCTCTACCAGCTGAGCTACAGCAGCACATCCGACAGGAGCAGGCCTGGCGGGAAAACAACGGATTATAGGGGCAGCGCCAGGGCGATCCAAACCGGTGCGCGCCTCGGGCCTTGCAGAGGTCGGCCCGCTTGCGCGGCCAGTCGCCGATCATGCCGCGCGTCGCGGCTACGATCGCGCCTGACCTATCGCCCGCCCCGATGCTCAGCCACACCCTCGTCATCCTGTCGGACTTCGCGCTCATCCTCGTGGGGCTGGTGCTGGCGCGGGCCTGGCCCAAGGCGTTCGATCGCGCCTTCTGGACCGGCGCGGAGAAGCTCGTGTACTACGTGCTGTTTCCAGCGCTCCTGTTCAACGCGATCAACAGCGCCAGCTTTTCACTCACGACCGATTTGGTCACCCTCGGCGTGGCGGTCGGCGCGTTTCTCGTCGCGGTTGCAGCCGGGTTTGCGGCGCGGCCGATGCTCAAGCCGGCACCGGAGGTGTTTGCGAGCAGCGTGCAAACCGCCTTTCGCTACAACTCGTACATCGGGCTGGCCCTGGCGCAGTCACTGTTCGGGGCGCGCGGGGTGGCGTTGTTGGCGCTCATCATCTCGGTGTGCGTGCCGCTGGCCAATCTGTTCGCGGTGTTCGCGCTCGCGCGGCATGCGGAACGCGGTCTGGCCAAGGAACTGGCGACCAATCCGCTCATCATCGGTACCGTGGCTGGGCTGGTGACCAACCTGCTGGGCTGGCCCATGCCAGGCATCGTGCAGAACTTGCTTGGCCGGCTGGGCGGCGCAAGCTTGGCCCTGGGCCTGCTGTGCATCGGCGCGGGGCTCACGCTGGCGGCCGTCCAGTCGCAGCGGCTCGTGCTTGGCTACTTCAGCGCGGTGAAGCTGCTGCTGTTTCCGGCAGTGGCGCTGGCGTTGATCACCGTGGCAGGGCTGCGCGGTGTGCCGGCGCAGGTGCTCATGCTCTTCGCCGCGCTCCCTACGGCATCGAGCGCCTATGTGCTGGCCGCGCGCATGGGCGGCAATGCCGCGCCCGTGGCCTTCGTCGTGACGCTCCAGACCGTGCTGGCGATGCTGACGCTGCCCGTTTGGCTCGCCACGGCGCAAGCGCTGACAGCGCGCTGATCCTTGCGGCGACTACGCCGCCTCGGCCGATGCGGCCGGCGGGCTATCCAGCATCCACTTGGGGTCCGGCAATCGATAGGCTTCCTGCGTCATCAGGTCGACCGGGATGCGCTGCAGGCCCTGCTCAAAGAGTGCAACCGGCAATCGATAGGCTTCCTGCGTCATCAGGTCGACGCCACTGGGCAGTTGGCTGATCCAATCAATGAACTGCCCGACGGCGGCCCCACGCATCGGCGCCCCGTGCTGCGGCACGATCATGGCGATGTCCAGCCCGCGCACCATCTCGGCCCAGAAGCGGCAGATCTTGTTGCTCACCATGTAGCGACGATGAAAGCCGAGCATGGCGCCGATGTGCGGCTCGATGTCCTCGATGAACTGGCCGGCGGCCGACGCACTGACCATTGATGCGCCGAGGTCACCGCTGAACAGGATCCGGCTCACGGGGTCATAGACCGGCAGATTGCCTTCAGCATGTAAGAAATGCGCAGGCAGCAGGACAAGGCGCGCCTTGGCCAGGCGTAGCACACCGCCACGGTCCGGCACCGCGAGGATGCGCCCATCGGTACGGCCGTTGCCGCAAAGGTGCGGCACGAAGCGCGACCACACGCGAGAAATCACGCACTGTGTGTTGGACGAAGTCAGCCAGCGCTGCAACGATGCGATGATGTCCGGGTCGGCGTGCGAGGCGAAGACGTGCTGCAGTTCCTTGGGAGCGGAGAACCGGCTCATCGCGATGAACAACTCGTTGTAGGTCATGTTGCCGCCCGGATCGAGCAACATGCCGCGCCCGTGGTCCACGATGAGGCACTGGTTGGCCTGCACAACCTCACCGTCGCCCTCATCGACCAGGTTGGTGAAGAGCACGCAGGCGTGCTCGCCGGTGTTGTAAAGCTCCATGCCCATGCGGCCTCCGCGGGCGCGCACCAAACCCGCGGACGCGAGTCTCGGCACGCTAGAGGGTGGCCTTGCGGCCCGCTTGAGGGGCATCAAGCGCGCGATCAATCAAGCGATCGTCCGGTCGGCGTGACGCTCCAATGCCCACCGCACGTGCTCGCGCACCAGCGCGGATGGATGCCCCGCACGACCCCGCAGCGCCTCGATCACCGCGGGCGTGGTCGGCGCATTGCCCAGCGCCACCGCGATGTTGCGCAGCCAGCGATCGTGGCCGATGCGCCGGATCGCCGAGCCGGCATGGCGCGCCCCGAACTCGACCTCGGTCCAGGCAAAGAGCTCGATCAGCGTGGTGCTGTCGAGCCCATGGCGCACCTCAAAGTCGGGCAGGCTGGCGACCTGCGCAAACTTGTTCCACGGGCAGGCGAGCTGGCAGTCGTCACAGCCGTAGACGCGATTGCCCAGCAGCGGCCGCAGGTCCGGTGCGATGCTGCCCGTGTGCTCGATCGTCAGGTAGGAGATGCAGCGGCGCGCGTCGAGCTGGTACGGGCCGGTGATCGCACCCGTGGGACAAGCCTCGATGCAGCGGGTGCAATTGCCGCAATGCTCGCTCACGGCCGCGTCGACGGGCAGCGGCAGGTCGACGAGGATCTCGCCCAAGAAAAACATCGAGCCGGCCTCCTGCGTCAGCAGCAGCGTGTGCTTGCCACGCCATCCCAGGCCTGCCTTACGCGCGAACTCCACCTCCAGCACCGGCGCGGAGTCGGTGCAGACGCGATAGCCAAAGTGCCCAATGGCAGTTTCGATGCGCGTGGCCAGGTGCTGCAGCCGTTGCCGCAGAACCTTGTGATAGTCGCGACCGCGCGCGTAAATCGACACCACCGCCTGCGCGCCGTCGGCCAGGCGCGAGGTCTCGCGCGCCAGCCAGCTCTCGTCGTCCGAGCGCGGGCGATAGTCCAGCCGCGCGCTGATGACCCGCGCCGCACGTGGCAGGAGCTGCTGCGGATCGGCCCGCAAGGGGGCATGGCGCGCCATGTAGTCCATGTCGCCGTGCCGCCCTTGCGCAAGCCAGGCGGCCAGATGCGGCATCGCCTGCGCGGTGTCGATGTCGCTGATGCCCACGGCGCCAAAGCCGAGCGAGCGCCCCCATGACTTGACGTCGCGGGCCAGGGCAGCAAGATCGATGTGGGTCGCGGCGCTCATCAGGTCTTGGACAGTGCGGCGTTCAGAATGTGCGAAGCGCGCGCCAGTCTAGGCGGGCCGCCGCAACCACCGACCTCAGCCCGATGCTTGCCCACCACTTCACCCTGCCCGATGAGACGCACACCGACGCCCTGGGGCGCGCACTGGGTCAGGCGCTGCACGGCCTGTACACGCAGGTGCAGGCACACGGCGCCGTGCTCACCCTCTCCGGCGACCTCGGTGCGGGCAAGACGGCGCTCGTGCGCGCGCTGTTGCGCGCACTGGGCGTCACCGGGCCGGTCAAGAGTCCTACCTTTTCTCTGCTTGAACCTTACGATCTTTCGAGCTTAAACTTCTATCACTTTGATTTTTATCGTTTTGGCGGCGGCGACGAGTTTGCGACCGCTGGCTTTCGCGAGTTGTTCGCGCCCGGCACCGTATGCGCCGTGGAATGGCCCGAACGCGCGGGCGCGCGGATGCCAACGCCAGACCTGTCATTGACGTTCAAGGTGATGGACCAGGAGCGCGTCGTCCAGGCAATGGCGCACTCACCACTCGGGACCGCATGGCTGACGCAGGCAATCGCCACGATGCAGCACCGAACCGCAACCGGCGACGGCTGATCGGCTCGGCGGGCTCGCTCGTCCTATCGCTCGGCGCGCCGCAGATCGCCCATGGCGCCACGCTGCTCGGCGTGCGAGTGTGGCCGGCGGCGGAGTACACGCGCGTCACGCTCGAACACGATGTTCCGCTGGGTTTCACGCACTTCGCGCTCGACAATCCGCCGCGCCTGGTCGTGGACGTGGATGGCATCGAGTTGCAGCCCAAGTTCCGCGAACTGGTGGGCAAGGTCGACGTCGACGATCCGTACATCGCCAACGTGCGGCTGGCGCAGAACCGGCCGCGCGTGGTGCGACTGGTGATTGAACTCAAGCAGGAAATCCGGCCGCAGGTGTTTGCATCACCGCCGGTCGGCCCATATCAGTACCGGCTGGTGATCGACCTGCAGCCGCTCACACCCCAGGATCCGCTGCTGGCCCTCTTGCGCGAGCACGAAAGCCGCGGTCGCGGCCCGCAACCGCAGGCGCCCAACGCGCCGGCCACCGCGCGCGAGACCCCGCAGCGCTCGCGCCCGGCGCACATCACGCGCGTCATCACGGTGGCGATCGACCCCGGCCACGGCGGCGAAGACCCCGGTGCGGTGGGCAAACGAGGCACATTCGAAAAACACGTCACGCTGTCGATCGCGCGCCGGCTGGAACAGATGATCGGCAGCGAATCGAAGATGCGCGTGCTGCTCACGCGCGACGGCGACTACTTCGTGCCGCTGGGCCAGCGGGTGGCGCGCGCTCGGCGGGTGCAGGCGGACTTGTTCGTCTCCATCCATGCCGATGCGTGGATCAAGCCGGATGTGCGCGGCTCATCGGTCTTTGCACTGTCCGAGCGCGGGGCCACCAGCACGGCGGCCGCCTGGATGGCACGGCGCGAGAACGACGCCGACCTTATAGGCGGGATCGATCTGGGCACCCACGACCCCGGCCTGGCGCGCGTGCTGCTCGATCTGTCCACCACAGCACAGATCAGCGACAGCCTGCGCTTTGGCAACGCCGTGTTGCGCGAACTTGAGCGGGTGAACGACCTTCACAAGCCACGCGTCGAGCAGGCGGGCTTTGCGGTGTTGAAAGCGCCGGACATCCCGTCGATCCTGGTGGAGACCGCTTTCATCAGCAATCCGCAGGAAGAGCTGCGGCTGAAGGACGAGGGCTACCAGCAGGCAATGGCGCAGGCGATGTTCCGCGGCATCGAGCGCTACTTCGCCAAGTACCCGCCGGGCGCGCGTAAACCGCTCGGGTGATGTCGCTTGGGTGACTCCGACGGGGTGATGCCGCTGCCACACTGTCAGCCGCGCACCGTGCGAAACGTCACCGAAGATCGCAGCGTCGTCGATGGCGCCACCACGCGCTGCCAGCCTTATCGCGCCTGCTCCTGCATCACGTGGAGCGACCGCAATGAGCCAGCGCGCATCGTCGGCGTCGCTCGGGAACTCCGGAACGTAGCGCAGACCGGTCGGCAGCACCTCGGTGGCAAACAGGTCAAGACGCGGGCCGAGCCTTCGGGCCACGCCGGCCCATAGCGCATGGCGTGCCAGTCGCTGCGTGAGCTGGCGCCGCGCAGGCTCAGGTCGGCGAGCGCCAGTAACGCCGCGCCCAGCGATACAGCGCAGCAACGAGCAAGGGACCAAGCACGGCGCCGATGCCGACAACCAGAATGATCCCAAGATTGTCGCGGATCACAGGCACGTTGCCGAACAAGTAGCCGCCGTAGACCAGCGAGACGACCCAGATTACCGCGCCGAGCACGTTGTACAGCTGGAACTGCTTGTAATCCATGCCGCTGGCGCCGGCGACGAGCGGCGCAAAGCTGCGCACGATCGGCACGAAGCGGGCGATCATGATCGTCTTGCCGCCGTGCTTCTCATAGAACGCATGGGTCTTGTCGAGGGCACCCTTGTCGATCCACTTGATGCTGCCGTCGTAGACCTTGTGGCCCAGCCAGGCGCCGATCGCGTAGTTCAGCGTGTTGCCCAGGATGGCACCGACGGTGATGATGAACATCAGCAGGTAGACATTGAGGCCCTGAGCCTGCGCCCGGGGCAGCGCACTGACGGCGCCCGCGACGAACAGCAGCGAGTCGCCGGGCAGAAAGGTCATGAAGACCAGCCCGGTCTCGGAAAAGAAGATCGCGAAGAGCACCACGTAGAACATCACCACGTTCCTCTCGACGATGCCGATGAGGAACTTGTCCATCGCATTGAACAGCTCGACCCAGTTGATACCTTCCATGAGCTGCGGGTCGAAGTGCGGTGGTGATGCGGTTGTGGATGTGTGGGCGCGGCGCGCTGCGATGCTTGGTCGGCACGCGTCTGGCCTTGAAACGCGCGGCGATCATACGCGAGCGCCCCGCGCGCAATCGAGGCAACCGCGCTGCAGCAGTCACACGAGCACTCGGGTGTAACCCTAGTGTCCCGACCCATAGGTTTCGAAGCATTGCCGCAGGCGTGCCGAATGGTGGCGCACAACAATGGCGAGAATCGCCGCCACA
The DNA here is from genome assembly GCA_020248785.1 of Burkholderiales bacterium. Lineage (GTDB taxonomy): Bacteria > Pseudomonadota > Gammaproteobacteria > Burkholderiales > Burkholderiaceae_F > JALHMQ01. The sequence continues at coordinate 17,678 of JADCGX010000095.1, forward strand.
CGCGAAGCCGCGCGCAGCCGGATTGGGAGCCCGGCGGGCGCGGCGACAAAGGTTGGCGGTGACTCTCGCCATGGTTGTTTCGAGACTTATGGGTTGGGACACCGGGCAATGACGGCGACACACACACCCGGTTCCTATAATCCGAACCGGTCCTGCATGCGCTTGGTCTTGCAGGCGGACTGTTCCGCAGGACACCAGCCACGCATGTCATCCCTCCCCACGCTTCCATCGACCCGGCGCGCCATCACGCCGCTGCCGGATCTGCTCATCAGCCAGATTGCCGCCGGCGAGGTCGTCGAGCGGCCTGCCTCGGTGGTCAAGGAACTGGTGGAAAACGCGCTGGACGCAGGCGCCACCCGCATCGAAGTGCGGCTCGATGGGGGCGGCATCAAGCGCATCGTGGTGAGCGACAACGGCAGCGGCATCGACCGCGATGAGTTGCCGCTGGCGCTTGCCCGCCACGCCACCAGCAAGATCGCCTCGCTGGCGGACCTGGAGTCGGTCGCTTCGCTCGGCTTTCGCGGCGAGGCGCTGGCGTCGATCGCCTCGGTTGCCGCCGTGAGCATCGTCTCGCGCACGGCGGCAGCCAACTCGGCGTTCCAGATCGATGGCGGCGCCGCGGGCGTACTCGCCGCCGCAGGCGCCGTGGGCACGCGGGTTGAAGTGGCCGATCTGTTCTTCAAGACGCCGGCGCGCCGCAAGTTCCTGCGTGCCGAGGCGACCGAACTCGGTCACTGCGTGACGCAGGTCGAGCGCATCGCAGCCGCGCATCCCGGCGTGGAGTTCAGTGTCCTGCATGAAGGTCGCAAGCTGCTTGCGCTGCCGGCAACCGGGCTGCGCGAGCGCGCCCTGGAGCTGTTGCCGGATGACTTTGCCGCCGCCCATCGCGACGTTCACGCGCAGGCGGCCGACATCGCGGTGCGCGGCTGGGTTGGACTGCCCACTGCCGCGCGCAGCCGTGCCGATGCGCAGCTGTTCTATGTGAACGGCCGGTATGTGCGCGACAAGGTGCTGACACACGCCGTGCGCGCGGCCTATGCGGATGTCCTGCATGGGCAATCGCAGCCGATGTACTGCCTGTTCCTCGAGCTCGATCCGCGCAAGGTCGACGTCAACGTCCACCCGACCAAGGTCGAGCTGCGTTTTCGCGACAGCTCGGCCGTGCACCAATTTGTGCTGCACGCGGTGCAGGCGGCACTGGCCCAGAGCGCGCTTGCGACGGCCGTGTCGACGGCTCCCTTCGGCAGCGCCACGCCCACGCCGACGCCCATCATGACGCTGACGCGACTGGCGGCCGTGCGCGCGCCCATGCAGCCGACGCTCGGCGTCGCCCAACCGGTTGCCGAGTACCTCGCCAGCCTGGCCGCGGCGCCGCCGCCGGCGACCGCAGCGGTGCAGGGCGCCGATGCTGGCGCGGACCACCCGCTTGGCATGGCCTTGGCGCAGCTGTCTGGCATCTACATCCTCGCGCAGAACCGCGCGGGACTCGTCATTGTCGACATGCATGCTGCGCACGAGCGCATCGTGTATGAAAAACTCAAGCGCCAGCTCGATGCCCGCGCGGTCCCGCAGCAGCGCCTGCTGCTGCCGCAGGTCTTCGCGGCCGATGCCCTCGACGTCGCCACCGCAGAGGAGCACGCCGACGTGTTGGGCGCGATCGGGCTCGACCTCGTGCCCGCCGCGCCCACCCAGCTTGCGCTGCGCGCGCTGCCTGCCCTGCTCGCGCCGGACGCCGGCGCCTCGCTGGCGCGCGACGTCCTGCGCGACCTGCGCGACTACGGCGGCTCGCGCGTGCTGACCGAGCACCGCAACGAACTGCTGGCTACGCTGGCCTGCCGCTCGGCGGTGCGCGCCAACCGCCGCCTCACGCTCGACGAGATGAATGGGCTGCTGCGCGAGATGGAGTCCACCGAGCGCGCCGACCAGTGCAACCACGGCCGCCCGACCTGGGTGCAGCTGTCGATCGGCGATCTGGACAAGCTCTTCCTGCGCGGGCGCTAGGGCCCATGGACCCGGCTCCGGACGCCTTGCTGCTGCTTGGCCCGACGGCCTGCGGTAAGAGCGCGCTGGCCCTGGCGCTGGCGTGCGAGCGGCCGATCGAAATCGTGTCGATCGACTCGGCGCAGGTCTACCGAGGCATGAACATCGGCAGCGCCAAGCCCAGCGCGGCGGAGCGGGCCACCGTGCCGCATCACCTGCTCGATCTGCGCGACCCCGCCGAGACATACTCCGTGGCGGAGTTCGTGCGTGATGCGACAGCCGTCATTGCGCAGGTGCGCGGCCGCGGTCGCCTGCCACTGGTGGTCGGCGGCACCATGCTCTATGCGCGCGCGCTGCGCAGCGGCCTGAGCGATCTGCCACCGGCCGACGCGCAGGTGCGAGGCCGAATCGCTGCGCACGCCGCGCGCGCGGGCTGGCCCGCGCTGCATGCCGAACTGGCGCGCGTTGATCCGGCCACCGCCGCGCGGCTGCCGGCTACCGACAGCCAGCGCATCCAGCGCGCGCTCGAAGTGTTCGAACTGACTGGCACGCCGCTGTCACTGCTGCAGGGGCGAGCGCAGCCGAGCCGGCTGCGGCTGGCCACCATCGCACTGCTGCCGCCGGACCGGAGGACGCTGGCCGCGCGCATCGAGACCCGCTTCGACGCCATGCTGGCCGCCGGCTTCCTCGACGAGGTCCGTGCGCTTGTGGCGCGCGGCGACCTGTCGCCTGAGCTGCCGAGCCAGCGCAGCGTGGGTTATCGCCAAGCCTGGGCCCACCTTACCGGCGCGACGACGTTCGGGCAGTTTCGCGCCGCCGCGTTGCAGGCCACGCGCCAGCTTGCCAAGCGGCAGATGACGTGGCTGCGCTCGATGCCCGATGCCAACGCGCTCGACCCCTTCGACGCCGCCACACCAGCCCAGGCCGCCCGCCTGATCGGACGGCTCGTCGGCTGAGTCACGTTCGCGGGCTCGACGTCGGCCCATCTTCGAAGGCCGGCGCGCCGGCTGTGTCCGTCACCGCGATTGCGAAGCGCGCAAGGGGCTTGTGCGTGGTCAATTCAACCTCTTAGCACCAACGGACACGGACTGCTGCTGCGGTCAACCCCGCGCGCTCCGCCGGCGGCTTGCCACTGCTGCAGGGCGATGCGCAGGTTTCCGGCCGGCATTGAGCCCGATTGACGCGCGTCAAGCTGATCACCGAGCACTGCACGGATGCTTTCGATGACTCGCCATCATCTGAGCCCCTTGCACTCACCCGACGGCAGCCGCCGTGAGACGCAACCACCATTACCGCAGTGTTGGTTCCATGTCAGGCCGGACAGAGGATCAAGCTGCACCGCACCGACCCCCACGGGTCCGCGATCGATTGGAGTGGCGACAGCTTTGGTCACCGCCGCGCCGTCTGACAGGATTTGGCGCGCATCCGACGTGTGCCCGGCCTGGTGTTGATCCTTGCGCGAGACGGTTTCGAATCGAGGTTCGAGGAGGCGGGCCGCGGCCAGACTCATCGTGGGCGCCGGACCAGCACGCGAGCCGCGGGCGCTCCGATACCCACCGGGTCCTGGCGGGCTGGCTGGCGCCGCTCGCGGCGGCGCTGGTGCTTGGGGCCTGCGCCACGCCGGTGTTCAACCGTGCGACCAACGCTCCGCTGCCGGCCGGCGTCGCAGCCGACATGGGCCGGCCACAAGACATCGCCGGGCGCAACGTCATTGCGCTGTCGTTCTCGGGGGGTGGACTGCGCGCTGCGGCCTTTGCTCACGGCGTCTTGCAAGGGCTGGCCGAGCACCACTCGCCCGAGGGCGACCTGCTGGACGACGTGACGTTCATCTCAAGCGTGTCGGGCGGCTCGCTGACCGCCGCGTACTTCGGCCTGCATGGTCGGGGAGCGCTGGCGAGCTTTCGCGACGAGGTGCTGCTGCGCGACTACGAACGACGCATGCGCCTGTCGATCGTCCATCCCGAGAACATCTCACGCGTCCTCGGCGGAGGGCTGAACGACCACAGCAACTTCGCCGAGGTACTCGACCGCGAGGTGTTCCAGGGCGCCGTATTCGGCGACTTGTACCGCCAGCGCCGCCCCGACATCCGTATCAACGCCACCGATCTGTATCACCGCGTGCCATTCCTTTTCGTGCCGGTGGTGTTTGCGGCGCTGTGCAGC
>JADCGX010000096.1 GCA_020248785.1 Burkholderiales bacterium
ACGTTACCGTGAAAGCCCCCCAAGGTAGCGACGTGACCCACCCTGCCGCCAAGCAGCATCAAATTCGAATCCGCTGGGCCCGACCCCGTGGTTTCAGCGGACGATCAGTGCGCGGCGCTTGCCGCCTGTGCGCTGGGCGCGGGCCACTTGCCGATGGCCTTAAGTTGCTTGATCCAGCGAGGTGCGTTCTTCCTGGCGCTCATGGCGGCGTAGTCGATGGCTTGGTCGAGATAAGGCTGTCGGCGCGACAGCAGTATGTAGATCAGCCGGATCATCTTGTGCGCCACGGCGACGATGGTTTTCTTGTGCGACTTGCGCACCATCAGGCTGCGGTACTTGGCAGCCAGGGTGCTCTTGGTCATGCGCGCGGCGTTGGCGCATTCGCACAATATGTAGCGGATGGTGTTGTTGCCGTGGCGTGTGCGGCCCGACTTGCGCTTGCCAGCGCTCTCGTGGTTTCCCGGGCTCAGGGCGGCCCAGCAGGCCAGACGCTCGGGGCTGCCGAAGCGGGCCATGTCGTCGCCGATCTCGATGAGGATCAGCGCGGCGGCGACTTCGTCGATACCTGGGATGGTCTGCAGCAGCGCGTGCGCCCAGGCGTAGGGTTGCATGGCGCGCATGAGGTAGGCGTCGATGTCGGCGATCTGGGATTGCAGCGCGTCGATACTGTCGCTGAGGTGACGCAGCACGAACAGATGGCGCTCGCTCAGGTCACCGTCCAGGCTGGCGGCGAGCTCTTCGGTCTTGCGCTTCAAGGCTCCGCGCGCATGGGCCAGCAACATCGCCTGGGACTGGCCCTCGATGAGGCCGCGCACCATGGCGCGGGCCGAGACGCCGTGGATGTCGCTGACCACGGCGCCGAGCTTGACGCCGCCATCGTCGAGCATCTTGTGCAGCCGGTTGATCTGGCTGGTGCACATGGCGTTGAGTTTGCGCCGGTAGCGCGAGACCAGGCGCAGCTCGCGCAGGTCCTTCGGGGGGATGAAGCTGCCGCGCACCAGACCGAAGCGGGCCAGCACGGCCAGCCATTCGGAATCGAGCATGTCGGTCTTGCGGCCGGGCACATGCTTGATGAAGTGCGCGTTGACGACCCACGCGGTGATGCCGGCGTTCTCCAGGTGGGCGTACACGCTCTTCCAGTAGATGCCGGTGCTCTCCATGACCACGAGCTGGACCTGCAACTCGTTGAGCCACGCGGCCAGGGCGCGGCAGTCGCGCTTGAAGCCGCCGAACTCCCGACTGTGCTTGTCGATCGAGCCGTCGGGCTGCTCGATCAGCACGGTGACGACGTGCAGCATGCGGTGCACATCGATGCCGGCCACGCGGCGGTGCAGGGGGGAAAGTCCTTCCATCAAGATGCTCCTGTGAGTAAAGTGCCAAGCGGCACGCAGGAGCGACACCTGTGGCCGGTGCGTTGCACCGGTGAGCTGGAAGACTCCTCGAACCGAAACCGGTTCGGGCCTCTTTACCGTACGTGCTGCCACCGGCTCCACGGCAATGGAGCAGGCAGCGCAACAGTCGGGGGTGCGAGCCAGCTCGGTGGAGGTCCGGTTAGGCACCGGGGTCGGGCCTTCATTCGTATTGCGACCTCATCGCGCCTGCGTGCCACCTCACATGGTGCACCGAGCCAGGGCTTTCATGCTCGGGGGCGAGTGGGGCGACTCATGATTGGTTATGTGGAAAAAGCCGTGCACTGACGACCAGGGCACCGTAGCAGACAGCGGCCGCCAGCGCCAGGTTCAGCAACAGCCAACCGCGTGCGCGCGTGTATGCGAGCAGTCCTGTGCCGCTTGCGCGCGCCGCCTTCTCGTACACCCCCCAAGACCAAGCGAACAGAAATCCGAGGGCTAAGCCAAGTGCCACCTCAAGCGGAAAGCCGATCCACTCCGACAGCGGGCGTACCGGTTCGCGGACGCTGAAGTATGTCGCGGCATGCACCTCGACGCCATTGCGTAAACCGAAGGGTGTGGCGACCACATCGCGCTGGCCATACGCCGCCCCGACAAACACCGTTCGGCCCGCCAGCCCCGTCGGCGGGTTGTCGAGCGCCACCAGCGCAGCCTCGGGAAGGGCTAGCCCGCGCACGTTGATGGGCATGAGCCCCACCACGCTGGCGGGCGAAGGCGCCGACTGACGCCGCAGGAACAAGGTCTTCTCCCTTCCCTTGGCGACCACATCGCAGGGCCGCTCGATGCTGGCGTCGTGGTCGGCAGCCGCCACGCCCAGCGAGTACCAACCGCGCGCGTACCGCAGCGCCAGTCCCGCCGTGACCGGCGCCTCGGCGTGGGCGAATTCCAGGCGCGGCCGGCCGCCGGGTAACGCCGGTTTCTTCTTTCCCTCTTCACACAGAGCCGCCATCCAGTTGAATTTCACCTCAGCGAGCGCGCTGGTCGCCACGGGGAAGGGAACCATCAGGATCAGCCGTGTGCTGCCTTGCGCGGCGATCTGCGCCAGCAGGGCATCCAGCCGCTGCTGTCCGGGTCGATAGGTCGCCGCCTCAGGCCCCGGCGAAAGATCGAGGTCGATCACCAACGTGGCCGGCGGCGCCGGCGCGCCCAGCGTGATCTTGTGGAGCCACTCGGCGAGCTTCTCGCGGTTCAACGGCGACGCCTCCCCAAGATGCGTCTCGTACATCTCGTCCGTGATCAGCAAAACGACAGGATGCCAAGCTGGTACGTCGTTGGCGGGCGCAGGCGGCGGAGCCAACTGGGCCTGCATCACCACGCGCAGAGATGCAACTTCGAGGACCCCCAGCAGTCCCCAGTACTTGAGCACAACAGCTGCCGACGCGACCAAGAGCGCCACCAGCAGGTGGTGGCGGGTGTGTGGCCACAGGGCAGCGATCATGCGGCGGAGCGTTTCGAGCAACGTGTTGCCAAACATCGTCGCAGACTACCCGAGGAATGCGGGCCGAGTCACAACCAATTCCCCATCAAGATGAATGGTGCCCAGAAGTACGGATGAGCGTAAGGCCGCCTGGGGTCGCGCTCGAAGGCCGGTGCTTGACTGCCCGCCCCCGGCCGGCTGGCACCGCGACCCACGTCGGCGGATGCCGCCGGTGCCGCTGCGCTTGGCGCAGCACCGCCTTCGAGCAGCCGCAACTGAGCCTGGCGCAGCGCCTCGGCCATGGTGATGTCGTTGCGAGTACGCAGTCCGTAAAAACTGGGCATCAGCACTGCGGTGCTCTCGTCGGCTACCGGCCACAACGAGGCGAGCACCGCCTGCGCGCCCTGGCGCTGCGCCAACACGCCCAAGCCTTCAACTTCGATGCCGTCTTCGTTGTAGCCACCGCCTACGGCGGTGTCGCAGGCGCTGAGGGCCAGCAGCTCAACGCCGGTAAACCGCACGCGCCGCCGCACGTCGCTCATGCTCAGGACGGTGCCGTCGCCGAGCAGCAGATACGACGCCTCACTGCCCAAGATGAAGCGAAAGTGAGTGGCAATGTGCACGACGGGCGTCGCCAAGGCCGCTTGCAAGGCGCGGCGGTCAAACTCGTGGTCAATGAACGCGCGGCCGGGGAGCACGTCAGGGCGGACGATACCTTCGATTTCGCGTCGCACCGCGGGCAGTGCGCTGAAGCCGCGCTCGGGAAACGGGCGGGTGACGCCCATTGCAGCCACGCGCCAGCCCGCGGCATGGGACCGCTGTAGCCGGGTTTGGGCGGCCTCGGTGTAGACCGCGAGGCGGTAGCTTTCCACAAGATAGCTGCCGTCGTCCTGTACCAGCGCGGCGAAGGGCAGGTAGCGCAGGGCACCATCGAGTTGCAGCAGCAAGGTGTGCACGCCGAGCAGGCGCAAATCAGCCTGTACCGGATCGAGCAACTCCGCATGCAACCAGCGGCCGAGAGGGCGGGGATCGGCCCGGGGGTTCTGTAATGTCTGGCGGAAGCGGCCGATGGTCTCGTTCAACCGGGCGGCGACCAGCGGCTGTTGCCGTACAAGGCGGCGCTCCAGCGTGGTGACGATGATGTGCAAGCGTTGGCTGGCGACCACGTACTGCAGGGCCGCAACGCCGGGGCCCGCCCGCTGCAGGTGCTGGCGCAACACAGTGCTGTCGCCAAGCTCCGCGCCCGGGTCGCCCGCGCCGGCGCCACGGGCGTCCGCCGCGAATTGGCGATTGAGATCGGCCAGCATGGCGTCATACTGATCTTGCGCATCCGCAAATCGGCTGCGCCACTGGGCTTCGCGCTCGGCGCTATGCGCGCTATCGCGGGCGGTTCGCACTGCGCGCTGCCACTCCGCGTGCTCGCGCTCCAGGCCGGCCAAGCGCGCGGAGGCTTCGGTGTGCCGGCGCTCGGCGTGGCGTTCACGGCCGGTCAGAGGGATGCGGCGGTCAGCGGTATCGGTCTGCTGATCGCGCCGGATAAAGTCGAAGAATTCTTCTTCCTTGAGCAATTCGATCACCCGTTGGGCCTCTATCACCCGGCCGCCTTGCAGCAAGAGGTCGGCCAAACCCGTGAACACCTCGCGCTTGCTCAGGAGGAAGCTTTGCTGGATCGTGTTGTCCAGGGCGGTCAGGGTGCCCCGTAGCTGTTGGATGGTGTTGACAGACAGCTTGCCCCAGAAAATGGCCAACTCCGGCTTGGCGTCTGCATGGCGCCTCATCAGTCCGAAGCGGGCGCGCCATAGGGTCTCGCGATTACCGCTCGCTGCTGCAGTGCGCTCGGCGCGCAGCAGCAGAGGGTCGGCAGCAGCGCCTTGCCCCGCGTCCAGGTGGGCCGAGGCCAGGTTGGCGAGGCTGGTGGCAATGAGCGGATGCGCCGCGCCGAGTAGCTGTTCACGCATCGCCAGACTGCGCTCGTAACCGGCAATAGCCTGCGCCCAGAGCCCGCGGTGCTGGGCGAGCATGGCCAGGTTGTTCCAGCTGGTGGCCACCACGGGGTGCATGTCGCCGAAGGCACGGCTACGGATCTCGAGACTGCGCCGGTAGCGGGGCTCGGCTTCGTCGTAACGGCCCAGCGTGCGCAGAAGGTTGGCGATGTTGTTGAGGCTTTGCGCGACCAGCGGATGTTCAGGCCCGAGCGTGCGCTGTCGGATGGCAATGCTCAGCTCGTAGCGCGGCTGGGCCTCGGCCGGGTTGCCGAGCAGGCGGTACAGTTCCGCGATGTTGTTGATGGTTTGCGCACTGTCTGGGTGTTCTCG
>JADCGX010000097.1 GCA_020248785.1 Burkholderiales bacterium
CAGCTGAAAAGGAAATGAAAAACCACCAACCGCCCGCTCTGCGCAGGCGGCCCTACACTGCCTCCCCAATCAACAAATCGACGCGCTTCGCTACATCCACTGCCGTCCGCTCCAGGCTCATACCTGAATTGGAAAAGACTGCCACTGCGGCCAGTTTCATGCCATGGGTGTTCGGCCGATGTCCGGACTGACCTGGCGGCTAGTCACGAATGACCTTGCCGCCGCCGGCCGGTGGTCCACCGGGTGGGGCGCCGCGTACTGCGCCCATGTCCGGCGGTGCGATCACTTTCGGCGTCGGCGTGTCGCGCTGGACCGGTGCCTGCACGGCCGGCGGCGGCGCCATGTGCATCGGCGGCTCGACCTGCGCGGGTGGTGCGACACGGGCCGGCGGTGGTGATGGCACAGGCGGCGCTGGCGGCTGGACGCCGGGTGCCCCGGACTCGGGCATCGGCACGGGGCGCGGACGCGTGACGAGCTCGGGCGTGCGCTGCGGCGCCTGCACCACTGGCGGTGCAGCGCCGGGCGCCGACACCTTGGGCTGCACAACCGGGGTCTGCACAACGGTCGGCGGATTGACGCGCGGCGCGGCCGGCGGCGTCGGGCCGCCTGGCACCACGATCTTCGGTTGCGGACGAATCGCTCCCGGATCGATGGTGCCTGGTGTTGCTGGCGCGATGCCGCCATCGGGCGTGGCAATGGCGCGTGGCGCGATCACGCGCTCGGCCGTCCCACCGGGCGCGCCGGCGGGCACGCGGCGCTGGGCGCGCGGATCGATGTCGCCGCTGACCGGAACGATGCGCTTGGTGAAGCCCGATGGCACCGGCAGCGACGGAGCCGCCGCGGCTGGCGCGCGCACATACTCGGCCGGGACGTCCCGCACCACGCGCTGGATTGGCTTGGCGCGCAAGATCGCGTCATTCGGTGCCCAGGTCGCGGTGCCCGGTGCCTGGTACACGTAGCGCGGCGGCGGTGCGATGCTGTGCGGGTTCGACACATACGGGCCATTGATGGCGGCGATGTAGCGCGGCGAGTGTCTCCAGGCCGGGATGTACGGCTCACGCCAGCCGAGCGGGAACCAGCCGACCGGATAGCCCACCGACACGCTCACGCTCACACCCGGGGTGGCGTACCAGCCGACCAGGGCCGGCGCGTAGATGGGCCGCGCGACATACACGCCGGGCATCCAACCCCACACGCCGCCCACGACGACCCAGCGCCCATAGTGAGACGGCGCAAAGCCCCAGGGTGCATCGTCGATCCAGGTCCAGCCCCAGGGGGCCACGAAAGCCCAGCGGCCAAAGCGGTACGGTGCCCAGCCGACCGGCACGGCAGCCGGGAACCAGACCGTGCCGTACTGGCTCACGGTGCGCCAGCTGCCGTGGTCGTCGAGCACCTCAATGCCGGTGGTCTCGGGGGAGACGTAGCGGGTGCTGGCGATGACATCGTCGCGACGGTCGCGGCCTGCGACCCAGTCGTCGAAGACGTCGGGCGCGGCGGTCACCAGCTGGAAGCCTGTCGCGGGCTCGGCGCGCGCCTCGCCGCGCTGGCCGCTTTGCACCAGGAACACCATCCGTCCACCGCTGCCGGTGATGCGCGCCTGCCCGACGTGGGCAGTGACGCCAGTGACGCCTGGCACGCGATCGACATCGATGCGGTAGCGGCCCGCGTCCTCGATCTTGATGCGCTCACGCGGCGTGAGCACGTCAATCTCGCGCAGTAGCTCGGTATTTCGCACGCGCAGCGCCACGCTGCCGGACTGCACAACGAGCTGGATGAACTGGTCGTCGACCCGGTTGAAGTCGACCATCGACTCGCCGTCGAGCCGCACGGCCAGCGAGCCGACGCGCACCTCCGTCCGCGCCCCGCGCGCGGTGGCCAGCCGATGGCCCGACGTTATCGGCCAGTTCAGTGTGGCGGCCTCGGTGTCGCCGGTGCGGGTGTCGGTTAACGTGACCGTGCCGGCCAGCAGGCCGATCTTGCCCACGCGCCCGGGAGGATCGATCACACGCTCGTCGCCAGAGGTGGTGACCGGCCCGTTGCTGGGCTGGGCCGGCGCCGTGGTCAGGCAGCCGGTGGCCAGCAGCAGGACGGTGAGTGGCAAGGCCGCGCGCGGCAGCCAGCCGGCGCGTGGGGGGATCGGGTGGGAGTCAAAAGACGGGAACATCGTTCCTCCGGGGCAGGCCAAGCTTGTCCTGCCTGGTCAACGCTTGGCGGCGGTTGGCCGTGGACGTTTGAAACAACTGGTTGCAGTCCGGCGACACGGGTTGCCGCCCGTTGGCCGTGTTGCAACGCCGATAGAATCCGTCGACTCTCTTGCGAGGCGCAATGTCCATCAAGAAACAGTTTCTGGCCGCCGTGGTGTCGGGCCTTGCCGCCGGCGGTGCTTTGGCCAACGTGTTGGTTGTCCTTAACTCGGGCGAGGCCAGCGTCAGCCTGATCGACCCGCAAACGCGCAAGGAGTTGCGCCGTTTCGAGGTGGGCAAGGAGCCGCATCACCTGATGCGCACCCCCGATGGGCAGTCGCTGATCGTGGCCAATGCGGTGAGCAACGATCTGCACTTTCTCGACCCGAAGACCGGCGAGATCCAGCGTCGCATGCGCGACATTCCCGATCCGTACCAACTGGGCTACTCGCCGGATCGCAAATGGTTTGTGACCGCTGCCCTGCGGCTGGACCGCATCGACGTGTATGCGGTGCAAGGCGAGGGTCCCACGAAGAACTTCAAGCCGGTGAAGCAGATCAAGGTGCCGGACGCGCCGAGTCATCTCATCTTCTCGGCCGACAGTTCGATGGTGTTTGCCACCCTGCAGGACAGCCATGAGATCGTGGCCATCCGCATGGCCGACCAGAGCATCGCGTGGAAGATGAAGGTCGGCGATTTGCCGGCCGGTATCTGGATGACGCCCGACGATAGACACCTGCTGGTCGGCGTGATGGGCAAGGACTACGTCGAGGTGATCGACTGGCGCGCCCAAAAAGGCGTCAAGCGCATTGCCACCGGCAAGGGCGCGCACAACTTCCGGCCGCTGGGCGACGGGCGCCATGTGTTCGTCACCAACCGGATCGAGAACACGGTGAGTGTCATCGACATGCAGGTGCTCGAGAAGAAGTACGACATCAAGGTGCCGAGCGGTCCGGACTGCATGGAGGTCTCTGCCGACGGCAAGACGTTGTGGGTCACGCAGCGCTTTGCCAAGTCGGTGGCCGTGGTGGACATCGGCGCGCGGCAGACGGTGGCCACGATCCCGGTGGGCAAGTCGCCGCATGGCATTTTCATCGCGCAATCGGCGCCCTGGAAGTGATGTCTCGTTTGCTCGGCGCCGCGCTGCTGCTCGTCGTTGGCGCACTGTCTGCGTCGGCGGCGCACGCGCAGGTCTGCCGGGGGCAGGTGTACCTGACGCTCGACACCGGCAGCATGCGGCACGCCGAAGAGATCGCCGCGATCTTGCGCAAGCACGATGTGAAGGCCACGTTCTTCCTTGCCAACGAGAAGACGCCACGCGGTGACCATGCGCTCGATCCGGCCTGGGACGGCTACTGGAAGGCGCGCGCCGAGGAGGGCCATGCCTTTGGCAGTCACACCTGGCGGCATGGTCGCTTTCTGAGCGATGCGGCCGGCGGCGCGGTCCGGTATCGCCCCCAGTTCGGCGCGCAGGCCAGCCAGACGCTGATGCTCGCGCCGCAGGCCGTGTGCGAGGAACTGCGCAGCGTGGAGTCGGCGTTCCGTCGCGCCACTGGTGGCGCCCTGGATCCAGTGTGGCGCGCGCCCGGTGGCCGCACCACGACAAATGCACTGGCGGCCGCGCAGCAGTGCGGCTTTGCCCACGTGCATTGGGCCGAGGCCGGATTCCTCGGCGATGAGCTGTCGTCGGACACCTATTCCAACGCGCACTTGCTGCAGGCAGCCTTGCGCAATGTGCGCGATGGCGACGTGCTGATGGCGCACCTGGGCATCTGGTCGCGGCATGAGCCGTTTGCGCCAATGCTCGACCCGCTGATCGCGGGGTTGAAGCAGCGCGGCCTGTGCTTTCGCACGCTGCGCGATCACCCCCAGTTTCCCCAGGCCGGGCACTCTGTGCCGGTCGCGCTGGCGGCCGCTGCCGCGGCTTCGCCCGCCTCAACCCGCAAGCCGCGCTAGGAACTGATGTTCGAGCCTCTGCAGGCTGCCTTCGATGCCGTCCACACCGCGCTGTTCGAGGCGGCGGTCCAGCCGGTCGTGTACACAATGGGCTGGATGGCGCATCTGGAAGACGCCTACACCGCCACTGAGTGGTTCCTGCTTGGCCTGATCCAGGTCGCGCTGCTCTATGTGATCCTGCGTCCCCTGGAGGCCCGCTTTCCTGCCGAGCGCTGGGCCGACCGGAGCGGCACCGGCGTGGACATCGTCTACACGCTGCTGACGCGGCTGGGTCTCTTGCCGCTGGCGCTGTTCCTGCTTTTCACGCCACTATTCGAGGAGCTGACGCAGCTGTTGCGCGGGCTGGGCTTCACGCCGATCGCGCTCGACGGCATCTGGCCGGGCGTTACCGATGTGCCGCTCGTCAGCTTCTTGCTGTATCTCGTGGCGCTCGATTTCGTCGACTACTGGCTGCATCGCGGCCAGCACCAGTTTCGCTGGTGGTGGGCGCTGCATGCGGTGCATCACGCCCAACAGAAGATGAGCTTCTGGACCGACGATCGCAACCATCTGCTCGATAACGTGATCGTCGATGGCGCCAAGGCGCTGATCGCGCTCGTGATCGGCGTGGAGCCGGCGCAGTTCGTCGGGCTCGTCGTCGCCACGCGGGTGATCCAGAGCGTTCAGCACGCCAACCTCGCCTGGAGCCTGGGCCCGCTCGGCCGGCTGGTGGTAAGCCCGGTGTTTCATCGCCGGCACCACGCGATCGGCTATGGTCATGAAGGGAGGCGCCACGGCTGCAACTTCGCGGTTTTGCTTCCGATCTGGGACATGCTGTTCGGCACGGCGGATTACCGCCGCGCGATCGAGCCGACGGGGATTCGCGACCAACTGCCGGGGCCTGAAGGCAGCAAGCGTGACTACGGTCGCGGCTTTTGGGCGCAGCAGTGGCTGGGTCTCAAGCGCATGGTCGGAGGGCAGGCATGAGCAACGCCGTGCCGCGCTTTGGACTCATCATCGTGGGCGACGAGATCCTGTCGGGCAAGCGGCAGGACAAGCACTTTGCCAAGGTCGTCGAGTTGCTGGCTGCGCGCGGGTTGCGCCTGTCATGGGTCAGATACCTGCCGGACGAGCGCGCTGCCATCACCGACGCCTTGCAGGCGAGCTTCGCGTCGGAAGACGTTGTCTTCAGCTGTGGCGGCATCGGCTCGACGTCGGACGATCACACGCGGCAGGCGGCCGCGGCTGCGCTGCGTGTTGCTCTGGAAGTGCATCCGCAGGCGGAGCGGCTGATCGCGGAACGTTGCGCCGAGATGGCCGCCAAGGGGCAGGGCAGCGCCGACATGACGGCGCCGGAGAACCGCCAGCGCCTGAAAATGGGGGAGTTTCCGGCTGGCGCCCGCATCATCTCCAACCCGTTCAACAAGATCCCGGGCTTTGCCGTGCGCACGCACTATTTCGTGCCGGGCTTTCCCGTGATGGCCTGGCCGATGATCGAGCAGGTGCTCGATGCGGAGTTTGCGGCGCACTTTCATCGCGCCCCGCAGGCCGAGCGCTCGCTGCTTGTGTTCGAGACGGCCGAGTCGCTGATCGCGCCGTTGATGGAGCAGATCGAGGCGCGTTATGTCGACGTGCGGGCGTTTTCGCTGCCATCGATCGGCGACGGCAAGGATGGGCGGCCGGCGCGGCGGCACATTGAACTGGGCGTCAAGGGGGCGCCCGAGAGCATTGAGGCAGCCTTTGCGACTCTGGTGCAGGGCGTGGAGCGGCTCGGTGCCGAGTATCAGCGCTGCGCCTGAGTTGCGGCGCCACCCAGCGTGAGAACGAAAAAAAGGCCTGGTTTTTCACCAGGCCTTGGAAAGCACCACGTAAGGAGGAGACAGAAAATATTCAGGCTCTGCAACCTGAACGAGTGGTGCCAAGGAGACAACTGTTACGCAGAAAAACTGTCGCGCCGAGTACTACTCCAGAGGGCCCATTGTCACGGCAAACTGCCGTCTGTGATCTGATAAAACGCAAGTTCAATTGCTTTGGCAGATCGGACATCCGCGCGGCGCGCTCATCTGGCATGGCTTGTTCGCGGATGTTTTCGTCGGCGCTTGGTCAAGTACTCCCGTTCGATCGTTCAGTCGCCTGATTAGGCGGCTTTCTTGCCCTTGACCTTGACGGCGTCATTGGCAGCGGCAGCGGCCTTCATCGTGGCCGAGGTGGCGGCCGTCACGTTCGACTCAACGAGGTCGGCGGCCTGCTTGGCGGCCTTGCTGAACGTGTCGTAGGCGGTGTTGGCCGCAGCAACTGCGCTCTTGAAGACGGACACCGCGGGCTCGGAGCCGGCGGGTGCGCTTTTGGCGGCAAACTCGACGAGATCAGCGACCTTCTTGTTGCCGTCGGCAATCTGGGTCTCGACGATGCGCGAAAACTCGGAACCGGCGCCGCTGGCAATGCTGTACACGTTGCGGCTGTAGCTCACGAATTTCTCCATCGATGGCTGGGCCAGGCCACCCGTGACGCTCCACAGCTCCTGCACGTCTTTCACTGACATCAGTTGCGTGGCCTTCCCGGCCGACTCTTCCATGGTCGCCTTGGCAGCGGCCAGGTTCAGGTCAACCAGTTTCTCGGTCGCGTCGAACATGGTGTGCGACAGCGCGAACAGCGCGTCCAGTTGGGTCTTCTGCAATTCGGCGAATTGGGCGGGCGTGAACATGATGTTTCTCCAGGTGGTATGCATTCGGTCTTTGCGGTGCGGTTTCATTCGGTCTCGGAGCATCGATTTGCTGCGATGCACAAGCACGAATTGTAGGAACGTCGGCCACCGTGTCAAGCACTTTTTGCCGCATCGCACTAATTTGCATATCTTGCAGTCTGTCCAATAATTTCAATCACTTAAGCTGCTCAAGTCCTTGCGATTGAAGTCACATTGCCGCGACGCACCCGATGCGGTGGGGCGCGTCGGTCGCCCTCCGTAGAATCGACGCGTCCATGCTTGCCTTTTACAGCGACCGCTACGTCCTGCCCCTGCCGGCCGGCCATCGCTTTCCGATGGCGAAGTACGGCAAGCTGCGTCAACGGGTCGCCACCGAGTTGCCTGGTGTGGAATTGCGCGAGCCTGTGGCCGCAACAGATGGTGAACTGGCGCTGGCGCACACACCGGACTACATCGAGCGGGTCACGCTTGGCCGCCTGACATCGCTCGAAGTGCGGACGATTGGATTTCCCTGGTCGCCCGCGATGGTCGAGCGGTCGCGCCGCTCGACGGGCGCGACCATCGGCGCATGCCGCGCCGCGCTGCAAGGCGGCGTGGCAGTGAACCTGGCCGGGGGCACCCATCATGCGCATGCCGACCAGGGGCAGGGCTACTGCGTGTTCAACGACGCTGCGGTGGCCGCGCGACTGATGCAGGCTGAGGCCTCGCGCGCCGGGCGGCACCTGCGCGTGGCGATCATCGATCTGGACGTCCATCAGGGCAACGGGACCGCCACGATCCTGCAGCACGACCCGTCGATCTACACGCTGTCTCTGCATGGGGCGACCAACTTCCCCTTTCGCAAGGCCACAAGCCGCCTCGATGTGCATCTGCCCGATGGCACGGGCGATACGGACTACCTCGCCGCGCTCGATGCGGCGCTCGATCGTCTGGCGCGCGAGTTCAGCGCCCAACTGCTCATCTACCTCGCGGGGGCCGATGCGCACGAAGGCGATCGCCTTGGCAAGCTGCGATTGAGCACGGCCGGCATGGCAGCGCGCGACGCGCGCGTGCTCGACTTCGCAGCGCGCCACGGCGTGCCATTGGCGGTGGCCATGGCCGGCGGCTACGGGCGCGACATCGACGTCACGGTGGACGTGCACTTGAACACGGTACGCGCCGCATTGGCGCATCACCTGCGCAGCGCGTCCGCGGCGCTGCCGGCATGAACGACGCACCCGCCTGGCTGGCGCGCTTTGCGCCAGCCCTGTTCATCGTCATCTGGGCCACCGGTTACGTGGTGGCGAAGGCCGCGGCGCCGCACGCCGAGCCGCTCAGTTTCCTGCTGCTGCGTTATTGCGGCGTGATCGTGTTCATGGGTCTGCTCGCCTGGTTGATGCGCGCGCCATGGCCGAGCAGTCGTGGCGAGGTGACGCACATTGCATTGGCCGGCATCGGCATCCAGGCGATCTACCTCGGCGGCGTGTGGGTCGCCATCAAGCACGGCATGCCGGCGGGAGTCGCGGCGCTGATCGTCAACCTGCAGCCGGTGCTGACCGCGGTGGCGGGGCCGCTGGTCGGCGAGCGCGTTGCCGCGCGACAGTGGCTAGGCTTGGCACTGGGGTTTGCCGGGGTCGCCCTCGTGGTGTGGGCCAAGGTCAATACGATCGAGATGGGGATCGGTGTCGTCCTGCTGGCCGTTGCGGCGCTGCTGGCGATCACCGCCGGCACCCTGCACCAGAAGCGCTACTGCCCGCGATTCGACATCCGCACCGGGCAAGTGATCCAGTTTGCCGCGAGTGTTGCCGTCACGCTGCCGTTCGTGCTGCTGTTCGAGTCGTGGCAGATCGAGTGGAGCGGCCAGGTGATCGCTGCCATGCTCTGGTCGATCGTCGTGCTCACGGGCGGCGGCGCATCGCTGCTGTTCTTCATGATCCGTCACGGCGCGGCTACCAAGGTGACGAGCTACATGTATCTGGTGCCGGCCGTCACCGCGCTGATGGCGTGGCTCCTGTTCGGCGAGCGACTGGGCGTGCCCGCGTTGATCGGCATGGTTGTTACGATCGTCGGCGTTGCATTGGTCGTGCGGGCACCGGCGCGGCCTGAAGAACGCGTGGAGGCGTCATGACACAGGGGACCGAACGGGCCACGGCGCACCCGCGCAGCGCCTACCGCCACTTTCTTCCGATCCAGACGCGCTGGCACGACAACGACGCCTATGGGCACGTCAACAACGTCGTGTACTACGCGTGGTTCGACACTGTCGTGAACGAGTACCTGATCGCGCGTGGCGTGCTGGATATCGAACGCGGGCCGATCGTCGGGCTGGTCGTGGAGACTCGCTGCAACTACTTCAGCGAGCTCGCCTTTCCCATGCCGGTGCATGCGGGCCTGCGCGTTGGGCACCTGGGCACCTCGAGCGTGCGCTATGAAATCGGCATCTTCGCCGCCGATGCCGCGCATGCCAGCGCACAAGGCCATTTTGTGCATGTCTACGTCGACCGCGCCAAGCGGCGGCCCGTTGCCTTGTCGGCGCCGTTGCGCGCCGCGCTCGAAGCCATCCGCTCATGACCCACGCCTCATCGGACCCTCGTCGGCGGCCGCCCGGCCCACATGCGATCGTCGACCACGCCATCACCTCGCGCCACTCGATCCGCGCCTTCCTTCCCACCCCCGTGGAGCGCGCGACGATCGAGGAGATTCTTGCGGTGGCCAGTCGCGCGCCCAGCGGCACCAACACCCAGCCCTGGCAGGTACACGTGCTAACGGGCCCGGCGCGTCAGCGGCTGGTGGACGCAATCGTCGCGGTGTACGAGGGCCCGCAGGCGCTGAAGGAGCACACCGAGGAGTACCCCTACTACCCACGCGAGTGGGTCGACCCGTATCTGGCGCGACGGCGCAAGGTCGGCTGGGACCTGTACGGCCTGCTGGGCATCGGCAAGGCCGACAAGGCGCGCATGCACGCGCAGCACGGCCGCAACTACCGGTTCTTCGACGCGCCGGTGGGACTCATTTTCACCATTGATCGCATCATGGAGCAGGGCAGTTGGCTCGACTACGGCATGTTCCTGCAGAACATCATGGTGGCGGCGCGTGCGCGCGGGCTCGACACGTGTCCGCAGGCGGCCTTCACGCAGTTCCATCGGGTCATCCGGTGCGAGCTGGGACTCGCCGACGCGCAGATGGTGGTCTGCGGCATGTCGCTCGGCTACGCCGACATGAGCAAGGCCGAGAACACCCTTATCACCGAGCGGGAGCCCGTGCAGGGCTTTGCGCGTTTCCTGGACGCCTAGGGATGGCCCATCGGATCGCGGTCATTCCCGGCGACGGCATCGGCACCGAGGTCGTGCCCGAGGGGCTGCGGGTGCTCGACGCTGCGGCACGCAAGTTCGGCATCGCGCTGACGCTCGATCACTTCGACTTCGCCTCCTGCGCCTACTACGCGCAGCACGGCAGCATGATGCCGGCCGACTGGAGGGCGCAACTCGGCGGTCACGAGGCCATCTTCTTCGGCGCCGTGGGCTGGCCGGCCACCGTGCCCGACCACGTATCGCTGTGGGGGTCGCTGCTGAAGTTCCGGCGCGAGTTCGATCAGTACGTGAACTTGCGGCCGTCCAAGCTGATGCCGGGCATCCGCTCGCCGCTGGTCAAGCGCGATGGGTCGCCCTACACGCCGGGCGAAATCGACTTCGTCGTCGTCCGCGAGAACACGGAGGGCGAGTACTCGTCCATCGGCGGGCGGATGTTCGAGGGCACCGAGCGCGAGGTCGTGGTCCAGGAGACGGTGATGTCGCGCATTGGCGTGGATCGCGTGCTGCGCTTCGCCTTCGATCTGGCCACGCGGCGGCCGCACCGCAAGCTCACCTCCGCCACCAAGAGCAACGGCATCGCGATCACCATGCCGTACTGGGACGAGCGGGTCGAGCTCATGGCCGTGCAGTATCCAGAGGTGGCAGTCAACAAGTTTCACATCGACATCCTCTCCGCGCACTTCGTGCAGCGGCCCACACAGTTCGACGTGGTGGTTGCGTCGAATCTTTTCGGCGACATCCTGTCGGACCTCGGCCCCGCCTGCACCGGCACCATCGCGATTGCCCCGTCGGCCAACCTGAATCCCGACCGCCGGTTCCCCTCGCTCTTCGAGCCGGTGCATGGCTCGGCCCCCGACATCGCGGGCCGGGGAATCGCCAATCCGATCGGCCAGATCTGGAGCGCGTCGCTGATGCTCGACTGGCTGGGTTATCCGCAGGCCGCCGCCGCCGTGCTGCAAGCGATCGAACAGGTGCTCGCTGCGGGACCGCGCCACGCGCCACTGACGCCCGACATCGGCGGAACGGCCGGGACGGCCGACCTTGGTCGAGCAATTGCGCAGGCGCTCGCATGACCGTTAGGGCGGGTGGTCAGGGTTCCTCCTCGGCAAAAAAATCGTTGTCGAGCGGCGTGCCGTCAGTAGAATCAATCACTTGCACACCACAGTGCAACTTGATTCAATTAAAATGACACCAAGGAGACAACCCATGAGACCTACGCACCGGTGGGTGGCAGCGCTCGGCCTCTCCGTGGGCCTTGTTGCGAGCGCATTTGCGCAGCAGTACCCAACAAAACCGATCACCATGATCGTGCCGTTCGCCGCTGGCGGTCCGACTGATACGGTGGCGCGGTCGCTCGGCGCAGCCATGACCAAGACCCTCGGCCAGTCGATCGTCGTCGAGAACGTGGGCGGCGCCGGGGGCACAGTGGGCGCCACGCGCGCCAAGAATGCGCAGGCCGACGGCTACACCGTCTTCCTGCATCACATCGGCATGTCCACCGCGCCGTCGCTGTACCGCAAGCTGCAATTCAACCCGATGACCGACTTTGAGACCGTCGGTCTCGTGGTCGATGTCCCGATGACGCTGATCGCCCGCTCGGACTTCCCTGCGGCCAACTTCACCGAGTTCCTCAAGTACGTCCGCGAAAACAAGGCCAAGATGAACCTGGCCAATGCAGGCGTTGGCTCTGCCTCGCACCTGTGCGGCCTGCTGTTCATGAGCGCGATCGAGACTGACTTGACGACGGTCCCGTTCAACGGCACGGCGCCGGCCATGAACGCGCTGTTGGGCAAGCAGGTCGACTTCATGTGCGACCAGACCACCAACACCACCGGCCAGATTGCCGCCAACGCCGTGAAGGTCTATGGCGTCACGAGCAAGGCGCGCGTTGGCACGCTGCCCAACGTCGCCACCCTGCAGGAGCAGGGCCTGAAGAACTTCGAAGTCGGCGTGTGGCACGGTCTGTATGCGCCGAAGGGCACGCCAAAGGCGGTGCTCGATCGCCTGAACGCGGCGCTGTTGGCGGCGGCGAAGGACCCCGATTTCACGAAGCGCATGGCTGACCTCGGTGCAACCGTCTATCCTGCCGCGCAGATGACGCCGGCGGCACACGCGGCGCACCTAAAAGGCCAGATCGAGCTTTGGGCACCGATCATTCAGAAAGCCGGTGCTTACGCAGACTGATCAACGCCCCGGCCCGGCGCAGTGCGACGAAGATCGTGCCCGGGCCTGACCGTTGCCGTTGGTGGGGAGTTGTTCCTGTTGAACCCGGTACCCGTGTTGGCCGAGGTTCGCTGAGGGAAGGAGCGCAAGTGGTCAAACTGATCCTCGCGGCGGCTGCGACAGTGGCGCTGACGTTCTCGCACTCTGCATTTGCGCAGTCCGCCTCGTCGGGCAACACGACCGCCAAGTCGCTTACCACCGCGGCGTCCAAGAGTCGCGCCGCGCAGCCCGCCAAGGCCCGCGCGCCATCGCAAACGCGCTCTGGCTCGGTCGTCCGTCGACCGAGCCGGCCGAGCGAAGGCATGCTGGCCGGGCTGCACAAGGTTGACGATCCGCTCGACTTGCGTTCGTCCGTCGCGCTGGTTGTCGACCAGGACACCGACGAGGTGCTGTTCGAGAAGAACCCGCAGGCGGTCTTGCCGATCGCATCGATCACCAAGCTGATGACCGCGCTGGTGACACTGGACGCCGGTCTCGATCTCGATGAAGAACTGGTAGTCACGCGCGCCGACCGGACGATCGATCGCGTCCGCTCGTCTCTCACGCCTGGGGTACGTCTGACCCGCAGCCAGGCGCTGCACCTGGCGCTCATGTCGTCTGAAAACCATGCAGCGCAGTTGCTGGGCCGCACCTATCCCGGCGGAGTGAGCGCCTTCGTCGAGGCGATGAACGCCAAGGCGCAACTTCTGGGCATGAACGACTCGTACTTTGCCGACCCGACCGGCCTGTCGCCCGAGAACCGCTCCAGCCCGCAGGATCTGGTGCGCCTCGTGAAGGTGGCCTACGACTACGACGTGATCCGAAGCTTCTCTGTGAGCACCGAGCTTGCTTTGCCGCTCGGTCGTCGCGTGGTGCGCTATGGCACCACCAACCGCCTGACCGCCAATCCCGAGTGGGAAATCGGCCTGCAGAAGACCGGCTATATCTCCGCGGCCGGTCGTTGCCTGGTCATGCAGGCCGTGATCGACGGACAGCGGGTGATCATGGTGCTGCTGGACTCGGTCGGCAAGTATTCGCGGATCGGCGATGCGCAGCGTGTGCGCGATTGGCTGGTGGCGCGCACCAAGGCCGCGCCCGCGGCGTCAGCAGCGCCAGTAGCCTATACCGGCACAAGCCAGCCGCTGTAAGGGGTGCCTGCGCGACGGCCCTCAGGGGCCGTCGGCGCGACTGTGACCCAGGCCAGCGGAGATGCGGCCCGCCGTGGTCAGCAGATCTTCGATCCACTCATCGTGCATGCGCTCGGCCGGCGCGGAGACCGATAGTCCAGCCACCAACCGTCCACTGTCATCGCGAATGCTCGCGGCAATGCAGCGCACACCCAATTCGAGCTCCTCGTTATCGCGCGCGTAGCCGCGCGCGCGCACGAGCGACAACTCACGCTCCAGCTTGGCCAGATCGGTGATGCTGTTGCGGGTGTGCCCGGCGAGGCCGGTGCGGGTGGCGTAGCTGCGCACAACGCGCGGATCGTCGTGCGCCAGAAAGAGCTTGCCGCTGGACGTCAGATGCAGAGGCGCCCGTCCGCCAATCGCCCGGACCACTTGCATCCCGCTGCGCTCGCTATAGGCGCGGTCGATGTACACGATCTCGTCGCCTTGCCGCACCGACAGGTTGACCGTCTGCCCCGTCTTGCGATGCAGGTCGCGCATCGGCTCCATTGCCGCCTCGCGCACCGACAAGCGGGCCTTGACCAAGTTGCCGAGTTCGAGCAGGCGCATGCCCAGCCGATACGTGCCCGCCGTCTCGCCGCGGTCGACGAAGCGACCCACCACCATGTCATGTAAAATCCGATGAGCCGTCGACGGATGAAGGTGTGTGCTCAACGACAGTTCCTTGAGGCTGACCGCTTCCGAACGCTGCGCCAAGGCGTCGAGCAACTTCATCATGCGTTCGATCACCTGGATGGCCGTCTTCTCTCGAACTGCGGCCTCGGAGGAGGTTGAGGGGACGTGCATGGTGCGTTGCATCAAGTTGACATTGGCGACCTTATATCACGATACGAAAAGGGCGTCGACGTGACACGTCACGTCTTGAACGCCGGTAGACGGGATCGGAGGCTATGCAAGCGTCCGTGCAAGCCCCGCCGCCCGTAAAGCCGCGGGTCGGCTTTTTCGTGACCTGCCTCGTGGATCTTGTGCGACCCGAGGTCGGTTTTGCCGCGATCAAACTGCTGGAGCAGGCGGGCTGCGAGGTCGACGTTCCGCCGGCGCAGACCTGCTGTGGGCAGCCTGGCTACAACTCGGGCGATGCTGCGGTTGCCCGCGAGCTTGCCAAGCAGGTGCTGCGGACCTTTGAGCACTTCGACTATGTGGTGCTGCCTTCGGGATCGTGCTCGGCCACGATCCGCGGCGACTATCCAGAGCTGTGGACGGACGACCCGGACCTGCGCTCGCGCTTCGATGCGCTGGCTGCGCGCACCTATGAGCTGACGGATTTCCTCGTCAACGTGATGCAGGTGAGGGCGCTTGAGTCGCGCTTCACCGGCAAGCTCACCTACCACGACTCCTGCGCGGGACTGCGCTACCTCGGCGTCAAGGACCAGCCGCGCCGGTTGCTTGCGCTGGTGCCTAGTGCGCAGCTGACTGAGATGAAGGACTGCCAGCAATGCTGCGGCTTTGGCGGCACCTTCTCGGTGAAGTACGGCGCGATTTCGAGCGCAATCGTGGATGACAAGTGCCGCAACATCCGCGACAGCGGCGCGCCAGTGGTGGCCGGCGGCGATCTCGGCTGCCTGCTGAACATCGAAGGGCGGCTGCGTCGCACCGGCGACGATCAGACCCGCGTCTTGCATGTCGCGCAGATCCTGGCGGGCGACGCATGAAAATCGAACAGTGGCTCGAACACGAGTGCCCTGCGTATAGGAGCCTTTCTGCGGAGCAACGTCGGCTTCTTCTGGATGAGGCGATCGCCTCCGAGAAGAGGTACAGCAGGTCGGTTGCGCGCCAGATGTGGTGGGTTGCTGGCGGCATGATCGTCCTCAGTGCCGTTTTGCTACTCGCGTTCGGTTCGGGCCCCATCTTCGATCCGATTTCCTTGCTCGTTATGTTCTTTGTGTTCACTGGCGGTTACCGCTGGAAAGTGGCGAGCCGGGTCGAATTGCGTGTGCGCGACTTGGCGTCAACGCGAGCAAAGCAGCTTGTCGAGTCGCGTGGGAGCTTCTGATGCAGGTCCAGACCATGCACTTCAAGGCCCGCGCGTCGATGAAGCTCGCCGACGCGCGGCTGCAGAAGAACCTCAAGAAGCTGTCGGACAAGTTCGTCACGGCGCGTGCCGCTGCCGTGGCCGAGCTCGATGACTTCGAGGCCACGCGCAACGCCGCGGTGGAGCGGCGCAACCGCGCACTGGCGCATCTGGATGTCTGGCTGGAGACGTTCGAGCGCAACGCGACGGCACGCGGCGCAACGGTGCTCTACGCCGAGACCCACGAGGAGGCAGCGCGCCTGATCGTGGAGATCGGCAAGAAGCACGGCGCGCAGAAGGCCATCAAGTCCAAGTCGATGGTCTCGGAGGAAATCGGGCTCAACCGGGCGCTGTCGGCCGCCGGCATCACGCCGGTGGAGACCGATCTGGGCGAGTACATCCTGCAGATCAACGACAACGAGGCGCCGTCGCACATCATTGCGCCCGTCATCCACAAGGACAAGGACGAGATCTCGGATCTGTTCAGCCGCACGCATGGCACGGCGCGCAAGACCGAGATCACGGAGCTCACGAGCGAGGCGCGGGCGGTGCTGCGCTCACACTTCCTGTCGGCCGACATGGGCATCACCGGCGCCAACTTCCTGATAGCGGAGACGGGCACCGCTGCGCTCGTGACCAACGAGGGCAACGAGGGCATGTGCACGATCATGCCGCCCAAGGTGCACGTCGTGCTCGCCGGCATCGAAAAGGTGCTGCCGACGCTGGAGGATCTGGCCACGCTGATGCGACTGTTGCCGCGCTCGGCCACCGGCCAGCCGATTTCCAACTACTTCTCCCTTCTGACCGGGCCACGTCACGCGGGCGAAGAGGACGGTCCCGAGCACATGTATTACGTGCTCGTCGATGCCGGCCGCACCGGGCTCCTGGGCAGCGACTTCCAGGACATGCTCCGCTGCATCCGCTGCGGCGCCTGCATGAACCACTGCCCCGTGTATCAGAAGATCGGCGGCCACGCCTATGGCTGGGTGTATCCGGGCCCGATGGGCTCGGTGCTCACGCCAAGTTATGTGGGCCTGGACAAGGCGATCGATCTGCCGCACGCCGCCACGCTGTGCGGCCAGTGCCAGGTGGTGTGTCCCGTAAAGATCCCGCTGCCCGAGTTGTTGCGCAAGCTGCGCGAGCGCCAGGTGGAGCGCGGGCTGCGGCCCTGGACCGAGCGTGCCGCGCTCATTGCCTGGGGCTGGGCCGCGCGCAATCCGTCGCTGTATCGCGCCGGCAGCAAGGTCGCGGCGCGCGTGCTCAAGTGGATGGGCGGTCAGCGTGGCCAGATCCGCTCGCTGCCATTCGGCGACGGCTGGACCGACCAGCGCGACTTTCCGGCGCCGTCGGGCAAGACCTTCCACGAGCTGTACCGCGCGCGGCGCCCGAACGGCGCAGGCCGCTAGCCCGGTCGCGCAGCTACAGCGCGTCGGCCACGATCTCCGCGATATCGCGCACGCGCAGCTTGTCCTGCGCGCCGATGGCATTGCGCGCGTCCGCCAGCATGGTGAGGCAGTGCGGGCAGGACACCGCCACGGTGTGTGCGCCGCTGGCGGTCACCTCTTCGGCGCGAATGATGTTGATGCGCTTGCGGCCGGTGGCTTCCATCCACATCTGGCCGCCGCCGCCACCGCAACACGTGGCGTCCTTGCCGCTGTGCTCCAGCTTGATGGGAATGGCACGGCCAACGCCGGCGACGACGTCGCGCGGTGCCGCGTACTCGTCGTTGTGCCGGCCCAGATAACAGGCGTCGTGCACCGCGATCGTCTCGTCGGCGCCCAGCCGGGGCTGCAGCTTGCCGTCGCGCATCAGTTGCGCGATGAGTTGCGAGTGATGCACGACGTCGAACCTGGCGCCGTGCACCGAAGCGTCCATGAACTGCGGATACTCGTTGGCCAGCGTGTTGAAGCAGTGCGGGCAGTGCGCCAGCACCTTGGCGAAGCTGTAGCGCTTGAGGTTGGCGAGGTTCTCCTCGGCGGCCGTCTGGAACAGATACTCCTCGCCCAGGCGGCGGCCGACCTCGGCGTGGCAGCGCTCCTCGGTCATGACGCCAAAGCGGATACCCGCGGCGCGCAGGATCTTCACCATCGAGCGCGCGATATGGTGGTTGCGCTGGTCGAACGCGGCCGAACACCCCACCCAGTACAGGTACTCGACCGGCTTGCCTTCCTGCATCAGCGGCACATCGAGGCCCGCGGCCCAACCGAGGCGGTCGGCAGGGTCCATGCCCCACGGGTTGCCAAGCCGCTGGATGTTGTGCAGCGCGTGCGCAGCCGCGGCCGGAAACTCGCCGCGCTCCAGCGCCAGGTGCCGACGCAGGTCGACGATGGTGTCGATGATGTCGACGCGCGCCGGACAGGCCGCCACACAGGCGCCGCAGGTCGTGCAGGCCCACAGCTCTTCGGCGCTGATGACGTCGCCGTGCAGCGACTTGCCTTCGATGCTCCTGCCCTCACCCTCGTGCATGTAGCGCTTGAGCTTGCCGATGATCGCCTTGGGATTGAGTGGCGCGCCGGACATCTGCGCGCAACACACCTGTTGGCAGCGGCCGCACTCGGTGCAGGCGTCGAAGTCCAGGCGCTGCTTCCAGCTGAACTGCTCGAAGCGCGCCACGCCAAAGTGCTCCTGCGCCTCGATGTTCTCGATCTTCGCCAGCCGCGCCCGTGGCGGCAGCTTGGCGAGCAGGATGTTCAGCGGGGTAGCCACCATGTGCGAGAAGAACGTGCGCGGGATGATGGCGATGAACACGAACACCAGCAGCGCATGCGCGATCCACAGCGTCAGGTGCAGCGCACGCAACACGGACTCGGGCAGACCAAGGACGATGATCGGCTGGGCGAGCAGCCAGCCCACCGAGGACCAGCGCGACCATGCGGGCTGCGCCACCGCCAGGCGCAGCGCTTCGATCACGAAGCCAGAGATGCCGATCAGCGCCAGCGTCAGCAGCACATGCGAGAAGCGCAGGTCCAGCGTCAGATACGCCGGTTTGCGCACGACGCGTCGCCAGGCCGCAATGCCGACCCCGATCACGAACGCCAGGCCAAAGAGGTCGAGCATCAGTTCGTAGGCGAGATAAAACGGCCCCTGCAGCAGGCGCCAGTCGAAGAGCAGGCGCGTGATTTCCCAGTCGATGGTCGCCAGGATCGTGCCCGCCAGCAGGACCAGAAAGCCCCAGAAGAGCGCCGCGTGCATCACGCCGGCCAGCGGCCGCGCCAGTACGCGCGACTGCAGCAGCCCTTCGCGCAGCAGCAGCAACATGCGCGCAGGCAACTGGTCGAAGCGTGCGTCCGGGGTGCCCCCCCGCCACAGGCGCACGCGGCTGAGCATGCCGCGCACGAAGAGCGCGATGGAAACGAAACCCCCTAGATACACCCCGACGACCGCCCACAGCGGGATGTTCCAGAAGGTCTCGCGCAGCGGGAGTTCTGATGGGGACACGGAACGAGGCAGCGGGGCGAAGGAACGGGCGCAGCATCGGCGCCAGCGCCAGCAGGGTCAACGCAATTGCGCCGGATGATTGATCCGTACCAAATCAATGGCACCGTAGGGGTTACAACACTTGCGCCGCGTCGCGATACCGCACCCCGACCGGCGTCATGGTAGAGACCACGAGGCGCGGCCCCCGCACCGGCCAGTGCACCGTGGCGCCGATGTCCAGGTCGGGCTGCGCATCGCGCGGCAGATCGCGCAGCAGCGTGATGTGCGGCACGAATCGTTTGCTGTCGTAGGCCACGCGCTGTACGTCTAGGGCCGCGCGCACGGCGTCGGCCAGGTCCTGCAAGGGCCGACAGTCCGGTCCGCCGATCCAAAGTACGCGCGCCGAGCGAAAGACGCCCAGCCGGTCGAGCGTCCAGTCGAAAGCTGGACACGCCATGGTGTCGATGCGGGGTTGCAGGCGTTGCACCGCGTCAACGGGCTGCGTACCGATGAAGGCCAGGGTCAGGTGCAGGTTCTCGGTTCGCATGCGCCGCGCCGCCGGCCAGTGCGCGTGTTGCGCAGCGGCGATCCGTGCGATGTGCTCGCGCGCGGCATTGTCCGGCCACAGCGCCACGAAGCAGCGCAGTGGGGCGGGCATCGCGGCCTCAGGCGGCCCGCGCCGCTTGTGGTCGCACGCGCGTCGCGGCGCGCCGCTCCTGCAGCAGTGCGCGCCGGCAGTCGCCGACGATCGCCGGCCCGCGATAGATGAGCCCGGTGTAGATCTGCACCAGCGAGGCTCCGGCGCGGATCTTCTCGACCGCGCTGTCGCCGTCCATGATGCCGCCCACGCCGATGATCGGCAGCGCGCCTTGCAGGTGCGCGGCCAACTGCGCGATCACCGTCGTCGCGCGCGTGCGCAGCGGCGTGCCGGACAGTCCGCCGGTCTCCTGCGCGTGCGACAGGCCGCTCACGCCCTGGCGGCTCACCGTGGTGTTGGTCGCGATGACGGCATCGAAGCCGTGGGCCACCAGCGCATCGGCGATGCGCGGCAGCTCGGCATCGTCGAGGTCCGGTGCGATCTTCACCGCAATGGGCACGCGCTTGCCGTGCCGGTCAGACAGTCGGGCGCGTTCGTCACGCAGCCCCGCCAGCAGCGCGGCAAACTCGTCGGCGCCTTGCAGCGCGCGCAGGTTCTTGGTGTTAGGCGAGGAGATGTTGATCGCGACGTAGCCAGGCCGCTGGGTAAGCAGCGGATAGACCTTGCGCAGGCCGATCAGGTAGTCCTCCAGCGCGTTCTCGATCGGCGTGTCGGCGTTCTTGCCGAGGTTCAGGCCGAGAATGCCGCCCGCGCGCGTGAAGCCCTCGTTCATCGCCACGTTGGCGACAAAGCGATCCAGCCCCTCGTTGTTGAAGCCCATGCGGTTGATGAGCGCCTCGGCCTCGGGCAGGCGGAATACGCGCGGCTTCGGGTTGCCCGGTTGCGGGCGCGGCGTCACGGTGCCGGCCTCGATGAAGCCGAAGCCGAAGCTGCCGATCGCGTCAATGTACGCCCCATCTTTGTCCAGCCCGGCTGCGAGACCCACCGGATTGCGAAAGCGCAGACCCATGAGGTCAACGGGATCGTCCGCGACATGCGGACGCAGCAGCCGCGTGAGACCGAGGCGATGCGCGCGCGCCAGGTTGCCGAAGGCGAGGTCGTGCGCGGTCTCGGGGTCGAACTTGAAGATGAAGGTGCGGGCGAAGTCGTAGAGCATGCGGCGATTCTAGGGGCCGCACCCGCATGGCCCGCAGGGGTCAGCGCTGTTGTTTGGTCCAGCGCCCTTGCTGCAGCAGTTCCGTGGGCCGGAACTGCGCCTTGTACGACATCTTCGGGCTGTTCTCGATCCAGTAGCCGAGGTACAGGTAGGGCAGGTTGAGCGCGCGGCACTGCTCGATCTGCCACAGCACGTTGTAGGTGCCGTAGCTGGAGCGCGGCTCGTCGGGGTCGAAGAAGGTGTAGACGGACGACAGCCCATCATTGAGCACGTCGATGATCGACACCATGCGCAGCGTGCCTATGGCGTCGGGCTGGTCCGGCGGCGTCGGGTCGCGAAACTCCACCAGGCGTGTGTTGACCTTGCTCTGCAGGAGGAACTGCGAGTACTGCTCGCGGCTGTCGTTGTCCATGCCGCCGCCGGCGTGGCGGGTGGACTGGTAGCGCAGGTACAGGTCGTAGTGTTCGTGGTCGAAGGCCAGCCCGACCACGCGCGCCGCCAAGTGCGCATTGGCCTTCCACGCGCGCCGCTGGCTGCGGTTTGACTCGTAAGAGGCCACCGGCACACGCACCGGCACGCAGGCGCGGCAGCCGTCGCAATGGGGCCGGTAGGTGAAGATGCCACTACGGCGAAAACCGAGCCGCACCAGTTCGCTGTAGACATCCGCGTTGATAAGGTGGGCGGGCGTGGCGACCTGCGAGCGCGCCTGCCGCCCCTCCAGGTAACTGCAGGGGTAAGGCGCCGTTGCATAAAACTGCAACGCGGAAAACGGGAGTTCCTTGAGGTTGGCCACTGGCGGTCAGGCTGCGGTCTCTTGCTGCTGAGGTCAGTTGGATGTTCAGGGTGCTGCAAACAGCGCGGCGCCGAACAACGGGTTCAATGGCCGGGTCGCGTAGGCAGCCCAGTCAATCGGACTACCCCGCACTGCCGCCGCGACATGCGCGCAAAACTCGCTGCGAGGGATCTCGCGTGCGCCAAGAGATGCGAGATGCGACGTATTCTGTTGGCAGTCTATCATCGGTGTTTTCTCGCGCGACAGCAGGCGCACCAAGCAGGCGAGTGCGATCTTCGAGGCATCGGTCACGCGCGTGAACATCGATTCGCCGTAGAACATCCGGCCCAGTGCCACACCGTACAAGCCGCCCACCAACTCATCGTCGCGCCAGACTTCCACCGAATGCGCGAGGCCGCGCTGATGCAGTTCGACGTAGGCCGCCAACATCGGTTCCGTGATCCAGGTGCCTTCCTGGCCCGCGCGCGGCGCACTGCATTCGCGCATCACCTTGACAAACGCGCGGTCCAGTGTGACCACCAGCGCGCTGTCGGACTGGGGCAAGCGCTTCAGTTGCCTGCCCAATGAGCGGCTGACGCGAAACTCGGCTGCATAAAGCACCATGCGCGGGTCCGGGCTCCACCAGAGCACGGGTTCCTCGGCCGAGTGCCACGGAAAAATCCCCTGCCCATAGGCCTCGATCAAGCGCGTCGGCGTGACCTCGCGAGTGACGCACAGCAGCCCGTTGGGAACTTGGAGAGCCGAGGCTACCGGTGGGAACGGCGTCCCGGGGCGGAGCCAGGGAATCATGCGGCAGCAGGCGCCGGCGGCCGGCCGTGGACGATCTCGAGCGTATGCACGCCAAAGCTGCCGCGCGCCCGATCATCGAGAAACAGGCGCAGCGTCGCGCTCACCGTGCGGAAGGCAAGATCATCCCAGGGGATCTCGCTGGCGCGGAACAGTCGCACCTCGAGCGACTCGGTGCCGGCCGCAAAGGTCAGATCCAAGAGGCGTGCGCGGTAGAACAGGTGAACCTGCTCTACCGCTGGGACATCGATCATCGAGAACAGCGGCCCGAGCTCGACGCGGGCGCCGGCTTCTTCCAGCGTCTCGCGCACCGCGCCTTCGGCCGTCGTCTCACCGACCTCCATGAACCCCGCCGGCAACGTCCAGAAGCCGTGGCGCGGCTCAATGGCGCGGCGGCATAGCAGGATCTCCTCACCCCACACCGGAATGGTGCCGATGACCGGGCGCGGATTGACGTAATGCACCGCGCCGCAGGCATCACAGCAATCGCGTTCACGGTTGTCGCCCTCGGGCACACGCCGACGAATGGCATGGCCGCAATGAGCACAGAAGCGGGCAGAGGAGCGCAGCACCAGAAGAGTCTACGCGGCCGCGGATGCGCGCCGAATCCGCGCGGGACGCAGCGCGGCGGCACGCCTCGATTTGAATGGCGCGCCGCGGCCGTGTATATTAAGATCTCTTCGGTCAGTGCTGGACGCGCCGGCGAAGACAAGTTGCCGCGGGGTGGAGCAGTCTGGCAGCTCGTCGGGCTCATAACCCGAAGGTCGCAGGTTCAAATCCTGCCCCCGCAACCAGCAAAATCAAAGGCCTCCGTCTGGAGGCCTTTTCATTTCGGGGCTCGTAACCATTCCGTGCCCGCCCTTTGCTCAACCTGTGCCCAACGCCTAATCTTACTGTGTCACAAACGTAGTCTTTCGCTTCGCTGACCGCAGTGCGGGCAATGGCCGAGGCGATGGATGAGCTGGACGCCGAGCAGGTGGCGGATCGTCGCGATCGAGTTGGGCGCGTGCCGCTGAGCGCGCCGGGCTGCCGCGCGGGATGTAATCGGCGGGAAGGGCAGGCAC
>JADCGX010000098.1 GCA_020248785.1 Burkholderiales bacterium
CGCCGGATGGTGCGCCGCCGAGCCGCGCCCGGCGTACTGGCCGATCAGTTCGCTCAAGTCCAACTGCTCGATCACCTCGACCACCAACCGCGCCAGATGCGTCTGGGGCAGCCACTCGTCGACCGACGGCGGCAACAGATACGCAGTGTGACGATCGGCTTGCACAAATCGGTTCATCGCGGTTGCCTCGGCTTCGCTCCGCCCCGATTGTCCCGTCGCGCTACCGGCGTGCATAGGCCACGTCCAAATCGGCCGTCACGCCGATGCAAAAGTCCGACAGAGTCCTAGGTTTGGGTGAGCGGCGCCGCCGCCGCTGCATTGTCGGCAACGCGCCGCTCACTCGCGGGGGCTTAAAGCTGGGCGAGCGTCTTCACGTGAGCCGCGACGCTGCGGGCCAGTGCGCTCAGGTTGTAGCCGCCTTCGAGCGTGGAGACGACGCGGCCCTGGGCGTGGCGGTCGGCCACCTCCATCAGGCGCTTGGTGATGTAGGCGTAGTCCGCTTCCACCAGGCCCATCTGGCCGAGATCGTCCTCGCGATGCGCGTCGAAGCCGGCCGAGATGAGGACAAGTTGCGGGCAGAACGCGTCCAGCGCGGGGATCCACTGCTCGTCGACCACCTGGCGCACCACATCACCGCGACTGCCGGCGGGCAGCGGTACGTTCACCATGTTTTTCGCTGGATGCTCCGCGCCGGTATACGGATAAAACGGATGCTGGAAAAAGCTGACCATGAGCGCACGCTCGTCGTTGGCCAGGATCTCCTCGGTGCCATTGCCGTGATGCACATCGAAATCGATCACCGCCACCCGCCTCAGGCCATGGACCTGCATGGCGTGACGCGCGCCCACGGCCACGTTATTGAAGAAGCAGAAGCCCATGGCGTGGGCCGGGCGGGCGTGGTGCCCGGGCGGGCGGACGGCGCAAAACGCGTTCTCGAGCTGGCCGGCCATGACCTGGTCGACGGCCTCCGTCACCGCGCCGGCCGACCGCAGAGCCGCGTCCCATGTCGCCGGGTTCATCGCGGTGTCCGGGTCCACGGACACGTAGCCCTGCTTTGGTATTCTGGATTCAAGATGCTCGATGTAACCGCGGTCATGCGCGCGCCACAGCGCCTCGCGCGCCACGACCGGCGCATCGATGTGCACCAGGTGCGGCAGCAGCCCGACCGCGATGAGATGGTCGTGGATCGCCGTCAGGCGCGACGGCGCTTCCGGATGCCAGGAACCCATCTCGTGTGCCAGGCAGGCGCGATGGGTGATGAAGCCTGTGTGCATGTCTGCCTTTCCGCCCCCGACTGGTGCGCCCAAGTGCGTTTCCGTGCGGCACTCCAGCGACGGCCTCCTCTGAAAACAAGTCTAAATGCTCGAAAAGCTTCGTAGCTGTGCCGCGCAGATCGGCAGCGTGATCGTCGGCAAGGAAGTGCAGATCCGGCAGAGCCTGACCTGCATGCTGGCGGGCGGCCACCTGCTGATCGAGGATGCTCCTGGCGTGGGCAAGACCACGCTGGCGCATGCGATCGCGCAAAGCCTGGGACTGCCGTTTCGCCGCCTGCAGTTCACCAGCGACCTGTTGCCGTCGGACGTGATCGGCGTGTCGGTCTACGACCGCTCGACCAACCAGTTCGCGTTCCACCCTGGCCCGATCTTCTCTGAGGTGCTG
The DNA here is from genome assembly GCA_020248785.1 of Burkholderiales bacterium. Taxonomy (GTDB): domain Bacteria; phylum Pseudomonadota; class Gammaproteobacteria; order Burkholderiales; family Burkholderiaceae_F; genus JALHMQ01. The sequence goes on from JADCGX010000098.1 coordinate 1,660, forward strand.
CTGGCCGACGAGATCAACCGCGCCAGCCCCAAGACGCAGAGCGCGCTGCTCGAGGCCATGGAAGAGAACCAAGTGTCGGTGGACGGCATGGCGCGCCCGCTGCCCCAGCCGTTCTTCGTGATCGCCACGCAGAACCCGCTGCACCAGGTCGGCACCTTTCCGCTGCCCGAGTCGCAGCTGGACCGCTTTCTCATGTGCATCAGCCTTGGCTATCCGGACCGCGACGCCGAGCGCGCTCTGCTGGCCGGGGAGTCGCGCCGCGACATGCTCAAGACGCTGAAGCCGGTCGCGAGGCCCGCGGATCTGGTGTCCGCCCAGATCGCCGTCAAGACGGTGTTCGCCTCGCCCGCCCTGCTGGACTACGTGCAGGCGCTATTGGCGCACACGCGCGCGTCGGGCCGTTTTGCCGAGGGCCTCAGCCCGCGCGCCGGCCTCGCGCTCCTGCACGCGGCACGCGCCTGGGCCTGGCTCGACGGCCGCGACCACGCGATTCCCGAAGACATTCAGAACGTGCTGCCCGCCGTGGCTGGCCACCGGCTGCATGCGACACAGCGCGAGGGCGGCCGAGTGCTGCACGGACGCGAGCTCGTGGCGCAATTGATCCAGGCCGTCCGCGTCTAATCTGCAATGTCCTTCACCTCCACCGGCCTGAGCCTGCGCATCGCGGACTGGATCCGCGGCACGAACCGGCCTGAGCACGGCGAGGTGCTGCTCGACCGCAAGCGCGTCTACATTCTTCCGACCACCGCGGGCGCTGTGTTTGCAGCGGCCATGATGGTGCTGCTGATCGGCTCGATCAACTACAGCCTGCAGCTGGGCTTCATGCTCACCTTCCTGGTGAGCAGCATGGCCATTGTCGGCATGCACCAGACGCACCGCAACCTGGCGCGGGTGACGGTGCGGGCGCAATCGGCCGACAACGTGTACGCAGGCGATCATGTCTCCTACGAGTTCACGCTGACCAACCCCACGGCCGAGGCGCGCCACGCCTTGCAGCTATCGCTCTTGCTGCCGATGCGTCGTCGCGCGGAGAAGCGGGCCAAGGTAGCGATGCCCAGCGCGTGGGCCGATGTCCCCGCCAACGGCATGGCGACGGTGCGCGTGGGCATGGGGACACGGCGGCGCGGCCGTCGCCATTGCCCGCGCGTTCGCATCGCCACGCGTTTTCCCTTCGGATTGTTTCAGGCTTGGTCCTACGTGATGCCCGCCTTGGCCGCCGTGATCTATCCAACGCCCGAGCAGGATCCGCCCCCGCTGCCCACCGCCGCAGGCGGCAACCTCACGGGTCTGGGCGTGGTGTCCTGTGGGGACGACTTCGCCGGCGTGCGGCCGTATGTGCCGGGCGATCAACTCAAAATGGTCGCCTGGCGCTTGGCCGCACGCACCGACGAACTGTCGGTGAAGCTGTTCGAGGCCACCGGTGGGGGCGACCTGGTGCTCGACTTCGACCAATTGCCCGCGCAGCTGGACGTGGAAGCCAAGCTATCCCGCCTCACGGCATGGATCAACGCAGCCGAAACGCAGCAGTTGCGCTATGGCCTGCACCTGCCCGACGCAAGCATTGAACTGGGCGGCGGTGCCGAGCACCGCGCGCGCTGCCTGACCGCGCTGGCGCTGTTCAAGGGTTGATCGAAGGCTGAACATGGCCGCCACCGCCGCCAAGCTCGCCAACGGCGCACGACCGCCGCGCCTGCGGCGCTCCTGGAACGCCCTGCGCGCCCTCTTTGGTCCGCAGGTCTCCAGCGCCGCGCGCGAGCGACGCGACACCATCGTGCTGCTGCTGGCGCTGGCACTCGTGGTGCTGCCGCACTTCGAGCACATCGCATGGTGGGCGATCAGCGTTCTCACGGCGCTGTGGGTCTGGCGGCTGTGGCTGGCGCTGTCGCAGCGGCCGCTGCCGCCGCGCTTTGCCATGCTGCCGCTGCTCATCGGCGCGACGCTCGCGGTCTTCGCCGAGCACCGCACCCTGCTCGGGCGCGACGCCGGCGTGACCTTTCTGCTGATGCTGCTGGCGCTGAAGCTGCTGGAGATGCGCGCCAGGCGCGACGTCTTCGTCGTCATCTTCCTCGCCTTCTTCATCCTGCTCACGCAGTTCCTGTTCGGCCAGGGCATCGTGGTGGCGGTGATGACGCTGCTGGCGGTGGCGCTGCTGTTCTTCGTGCTCGTGAGCGTCAACCTGGCCGAGCACGATCTGCCCGCCAGCCGCAAGGCTGCCCTGGTGGGCGGCGTGATGCTCAAGGCCGTTCCGCTGACGCTCGCGCTCTTCGTTCTGTTTCCGCGGCTCAATGGTCCGCTGTGGGGCATGCCGGGCGAGGCGACCGGCGGCCGAATGGGCCTGTCGCAAAACATGACGCCGGGCGCGATCGGGCGCCTGCTCGAGTCGGACGAGATCGCATTTCGCGTTCGCTTCGATGCCGGCGCGCCGCCGCTGGCGGATCAGCTTTACTGGCGCGGGCCGGTGCTGGGCCAATTTACCGGCCGCACCTGGATCGTGCTGCCCGAGAACCTGCGCGGACCAACGTCAACGTCGCTCGAGGTCAAGGCCGATCCGCGCAGCGTCGTCGAGTACACACTGACGCTGGAGCCGCATCGGCGCGACTGGCTGTTCGCGCTCGAGTGGCCCGCCGATGTGCCCGCCGTGGGCGTGGGCAGCGGTCGGGTACGGATGAACGACGACGGCCAGCTCATCGCTGGCGGCCTCATTACCGAGCGCACCCGCTATTCCTTGCGTTCGTACACGCAGTTCAACCTGGGCTTGAACGAAACGCCGCTGTCCTTGCGCCCGTGGACGCAACTGCCGACCGGCTTCAATCCGCGCACCCTGGCCTTTGCCGGCGAGTTGCGCAAGGGCACGCCCGGTGCGCTGCAGTCGCGCGACGCGGATATCAAGCTCGTCAACGCCGTGCTTACGAAGTTCCGCAACGAGAACTTCGTGTACACGCTGGAGCCCCCGGTGCTCGGGCGCGACTCGGTCGATGAGTTTCTGTTCACCACCCGCCAGGGCTTTTGCGAGCACTATGCCTCCGCCTTCGTGACGCTGATGCGCGCGCTCGACATCCCCGCTCGCGTGGTGACCGGCTATCAGGGCGGGGAGTTCAATCCCGTGGACGGCTACCTGACGGTGCGCCAATCCGACGCGCATGCCTGGGCCGAGGTCTGGCTCGAGAGCCGCGGCTGGGTGCGCGCCGATCCCACGGCCGCGGTGGCGCCCGAGCGCGTCCAGCGTGGCGGCAGTCCAGGCGCGCTGCGGACGGGGCCAGCCATCAATGTCGGTGTGGGGCAGCGCGCCTTTGACCTGTGGCGCACGCTGCGCTTCAACTGGGAAGCAGCCGAGAACGCCTGGAACCAGTGGGTGCTGTCGTATTCGGTCGAGCGACAGCGCTCGCTGCTGAGCAGCCTCGGACTCCGGCCGGACACGGCGACGCTCGCCGCGCTGCTGGCCTTCGTCCTGTGCGTGCTGCTGGCGGTGCTGGGGTATGTCTCCTTGCGCCACCGCGAACAGCGCGATGCGCTCGGCGAGATCCTGGGCCTGTTGCGCGCGCGCCTGGCCAGCGTCGGCGCGGAGCCACGCGCGCACTTGGGCCCGCGTGCCATGACGCAGCAGTTGCGCGGCCAACTCGACGAGAGCAGCTTTTCAAGCGCTCAGGTCCTGCTCGCGCGCATCGAACTGCTGCGCTACTCGCGCGCCGGCTCGCGTGCGAACGCGGCACAATTGCGGGCACTGAAGCGCGACGTGAGGCGGTTTCGTCCGCGCGCCGCCTGAGCGCACCCGACCGATGCAACGACGCCGCCTGCTCCTGGCCACGGCCGCAATCGCTCTCGCGCCGCCTGCGCGCAGCCAAGGCGCGGCCGATGCACTGAACGCCGCGCCCACCCGCGCGCCGCTCAGCGTGCCGTATCCGCAGCGCGAGGACGTGCGCGCGTTCATCGACGAGGTTGTCGATGCCACCGGGCTGGAACGCGGCTGGATCGAGCGCGTGCTGGCACAGGGCCGCTACTCGGAGCCGGCCGAGCGACTGACGACCCCGTCGCTGGCCCCTCCCTCGGCGCGCGACTGGCGCGACTATCGGGCCCGCAACGTGGACGAGCGGCGCGTGCGCGACGGCGGTGCGTTCCTGCGCCAGCATCGCAACACGCTCGCGCGCGTGCATGAGCGCTTTGGCGTGCCCGAGCACGTCGTCGTGTCCATCATCGGCATCGAGACCGTATTCGGCCGGGTGATGGGCAACTTCCGCACGCTCGACGTGCTGCTCACGCTGTCGTTCGACTACACCCGGCGCGCTGCGCTGTATCGGGAAGAGCTCACGCAGTTCCTGCTCCTGTGCCGCGAGATGAACCTGGACCCGCTGACGGTGCGCGGCTCCTTTGCCGGTGCGCTCGGCATGCCGCAGTTCATGCCGAGCTCGATCCGCAAGTTCGCGGTGGACTTCGATGGCAAGGGACGGGTCGATCTGGTCAACAGCCCGCAGGACGCGATGGGCTCGGTCGGCAGCTTTCTCGCGGCGCACGGCTGGGAACGCGGGCTTCCCGTTCAGTTTGCCGCGCAGGCCGATGCCGGCGTGGTCGAGCTGCTCGGCCGCGGCATCCGAGCACAGTACCGCTGGCAGGACGTGGCTGCGCTCGGCGTGAAGATCCGTGGCGAGCTCGATCCGGAGACGCGCGTGTTGCTGCTAGACCTGCCGCTGATCATGCCGTCCGGCGCAGAGGCTGTCGAGTACCGCATCGGTACGGTGAACATGAGCGCACTGCTCCATTACAACCGCAGCCACTTCTACGGCAGCGCGGTGGCGGATCTTGCCGAGACCATCCTGGCGCGATCGGTGGTCTAGCGCGCGCGGACCTTGCGAGCGCTGGGTCGGCCCCTCCGACCCAGGCACATCAGCCGACGTTCTCCCGAAGCCCCGCGGCCCCGTACAGCACCTGTTCCAGTTCCTTGGTGCCGCCCACATGGCGGCCGTTGATGAACACCTGCGGCACGCCGTGGCGACCCGTGATCGCGCCAATGGCCGTCGCACGCACGCTGTCGTCCAGCGGGATCTCGACATAGTGGAGGCCGGCGTCGTCGAGTAGTTCGCGCGCCACGGCGCAATGCGGGCAGCCCTCACGGGTGAAGACCACGACCCGGTCCGGCGCCTTGGCCTGCGAATTCACGTGGCGCGGCATGGCGTCGGCATCGGATACCTGGTACGGATCACCTCGTTCGCGCGGCTCGGCGAAGAGCTTCTCGATCACACCATCGCGCACCAGCATGGCGTAGCGCCAGGAGCGGCGGCCAAAGGCCAGATCGCTCTTGTCGACCGCCATGCCCATCTGTTCGGTGAACTCGCAGTTGCCGTCCGAGGCGAGCGTCACCCCCTGGACCCCCTGCTCCCGCACCCAGGCCTGCAGCACGAACGGATCGTCGGCGGCGAGGCACACGATCTCATCGACGCCATTGGCGTGCAGTACATGGGCCAGTTCCTCGTAGCGCGGCAGGTGCTGCGACGAGCAGGTTGGCGCGAACGCGCCCGGCAGGGCGAACACGACGACCGACCGCTGCGCGAAGAACTGCAGGGTCTCGACGTCCTGCCATTGCGTCGCCGCCCCGCCGACGGTGGCACCCGGCGGCCGCAGCAGCTTCAAGCGCGCCTGCGGTACGCGCTGGCCCTCGCGCCGCGTCAGGTCACCAGCCTGGCGCATGGCTGGCTGCTTGTCCTGTGGTGTGTCGAGCGTGGCGTCCATCGCCAGACCTTGCGCATGCTTGCGGTTGCACCGGCATCCGCACACTGCTTCTCGAACGCCGACCAACACACGATGCAGCGCTCCGCTGCCGGACCGGCCCGCAGGCGGGCGGCCGCGATGTCGAGCCCACAGACGCTGCACACACGGTAGCTGCCGTCCTCGATCCAGCCCAGGGCCAGTCTTTTCCAACGAGGTATGAGCCTGGAGCCGGGCTCGTGATTCCAACGAGGTCTGAGCCTGGAGGGGGTGAGCGGGTAAGGGGCTGACGGGCAGTCCGGCGGCCGGGCGCGTCGATCATCGAAGGCATGGTGATCGA
>JADCGX010000099.1 GCA_020248785.1 Burkholderiales bacterium
ACGAGCCGGCTCAGATCCTGCCGCTCGACGTCGCCCCACACCAGCCGCGCCAGATGGTCTTCGCCCACCAGCGACTCCAGGTCCGACGCACGCAGCTCGATCTGCCTGCGGTTGGGTTGCAGCAGCCTTGCAGCGCCCTGCCGCTTGGCAGCACTGCGCGCTCGCCGCGCCGCCTGCTCTTGTCGCGCATCGACTGCCGGCAGGTCCTCGAACAGGCTGACCGGCGCCTCGCCTTGTTGCTGGGCTTTGCTCATCGCCAAAGATTAGCCAGTTGCATGCCAATTACCAAGATGGCGAGAAAAACTCTCACGCTCTCAGGTCGATCCTGGTGGATCGACGCTGGTCGTGACGACGAAATAGGGCGCAGTGGACTTGGAGGCGGCGAAGTTGTTCCGAACCAAGCCTCTCCAGGTCTCTCCTTCGGCGCCAGCCGCTGAACCGCCACCTCCGGCGGAGATTCGCCGATATCCGCGGACGATCCAGCTCGACGGCTCTTCGCGCCCGCTCGCTAGACTGCGTTTCTTCTTCGAGGGGACGTTATGGCCGCAGAGGGCCTATATCACACGTCGATCAAATCGCTACCGCTCGTCTACCGCGGCAAAGTGCGTGACTCCTATGCCGTCGGCGACGACAAGCTGCTGATCGTCACTTCCGACCGCCTGAGCGCGTTCGACGTGGTGATGAGTCAGCCCATCCCCGACAAGGGCCTCGTGCTCAACGCTCTGTCGAACTTTTGGTTCGAGCGACTGAAGGATGTCGTGCCCAATCATCTGACCGGAATTGATCCGGTCAGCGTCGTGGCGCCAGAGGAAGCCGAGCAGGTGCGCGGCCGCGCGGTGGTGGCGATGAGGCTGAAGCCCCTGCCGGTGGAGGCCGTGGTGCGCGGCTACCTGATCGGCTCGGGCTGGAAGGACTATCAACGATCTGGTGCGGTGTGCGGCATCGCGCTACCCGAGGGCCTGAAGATGGCGCAGCAACTGCCCGAGCCCATATTCACGCCGGCCGAGAAGGCCGAACTTGGCCAGCACGACGAGAACATCAGCTTCGCGCAGGTCGAAGAGCACATTGGCAAGGACCGCGCGGCGCAGATGCGCGACGTGTCGCTGAGGCTCTACAAGGCTGCGGCTGAGTACGCTGCAACACGCGGCATCATCATCGCCGACACCAAGTTCGAGTTCGGCCTGGATGCGCATGGCCAGTTGCGCCTGATGGACGAGGTGCTGACGGCCGATTCGTCGCGTTTCTGGCCGGCCGATCAGTATCGGGTCGGCATCTCGCCGCCGAGCTACGACAAGCAGTTCGTGCGCGACTGGCTGGAGACCCAGCCCTGGAACAAGACACCGCCGCCGCCGGACCTGCCGGCGCAAGTGATTGAGAAGACAGCGCAGAAGTATCGCGAGGCCCTGCTTGCAGTGACGGGCCGCGATCTCTAGCCCGGAGTTTCGTCCGGGACGGAAGTTGCGCGACGCCCAGCTTTCGCGGGCGACTTCGTGATGTATGCCGTTGGCACTTCGGGTGGACGCGACCGCTGCCCCGTCGCACGTGCGCCCCAAGGATGATTGGCCTGTCGGCTCCGCTTGTGTGCGGCCGGGCGCTGCGCCGACTCACGAAGGCTTGCGGCTTCTCGCAGCTTCCCCGTCCGGTGGTGAGGAGGATCGGGCGCCGCCGCTGCGCACGTAGAATCTTTGCGTATTCTTGAGGGCAGTCAATGGCAACGCGCGCAGCGCCAGTGGTCGGCGTGGTGATGGGCTCCAATTCCGACTGGGACGTGATGCAGCACGCCTGCAACGTGCTCACAGAGTTCGCGGTGCCGTTCGAGGCCAAGGTGGTCTCGGCGCATCGGATGCCCGACGAGATGTTTGCCTATGCCGAGGAGGCGCGCACGCGTGGGCTCAAGGCGATCATCGCGGGCGCGGGCGGCGCGGCGCACCTGCCGGGCATGCTGGCCTCCAAGACTGTGATTCCCGTCCTCGGCGTGCCCGTGCCGTCGAAGTACCTGCGCGGCGAGGACTCGCTGCTGTCGATCGTGCAGATGCCCAAGGGCGTGCCGGTGGCCACATTTGCCATCGGTGAGTCGGGCGCTGCAAATGCCGCGCTGTTTGCCGTCGCCATGCTCGCCACCGAGAACGCGGATCTCGCCATGAAGCTGGCCCAGTTTCGCGCCACGCAGACCGAGAAGGCGCGCAACATGACGTTGCCGCTCTAGTGTCCCAACCCATGAGTTTCGAAACAACAATGGCGAGAGTCGCTGCCATACTTGGTCGCCGTGCTCGCCGGGTTCGCTACCCGGCTGCGCGCGGCTTCGCGTCTGGCGGCGTTTTTGCCATTGTCGTGGGCCACCATTCGGCGCGCCCGCGGCAATGCTTCGAAACTCATGGGTCGGGACACTAGGTCGCGCATGCTTACCGTCCAACCAGGCGAGTGGCTGGGCATGCTGGGGGGCGGCCAACTCGGCCGCATGTTCACGCACGCGGCGCAGTCGCTCGGCTACAAGGTGTGCGTGCTCGACCCCGACGCCGACAGTCCAGCCGGAGCAGTCGCCGATCATCATCTGCACGCCGGCTATCTGGACGCTGCGGCGCTCGAGTGGCTGGCTGCCAAATGCAAGGCGGTGACCACCGAGTTCGAGAACGTTCCGGCTGGCGCGCTCAGCCAGCTTGCAGCGCATGTGTTCGTCGCGCCCGCGGCCAAGGCGGTGGGCGTTGCGCAAGACCGCATCCGGGAAAAGCGCTTCGTCGACTCGCTTGGCATCCCCGTCGCACCGTATCGCGTGGTCACGCGCAGCGACGAGCTCCACGAGCTGCCGTCCTCGCTGTTCCCGGCCATCCTGAAGACGGCGCGTCTGGGCTACGACGGCAAGGGCCAGTCAGTGGTGGTCGACGCGCACGAGGCGCGCAACGCATTTGACCGCATGAAGCATGTGCCCTGTGTGCTGGAAAAGAAGCTGCGTCTGCGTCAGGAAGTGTCATGTATCGTGAGCCGCTCGCAGGATGGCAGCAGCGTCACCTTCCCGGTTGCCGAGAACGAGCATCGCAACGGCATCCTCGCGATCAGCGTGGTGCCTGCGTGTGTGCTGCCGCAGGTCGAGCAGCAAGCCCGCGCGCTCGCCACGCAGATCGCGCAGGCGCTGGCCTACGTGGGTGTGCTGTGTGTCGAGTTCTTCGTGCTCGACGACGGCCGGCTGGTGGTCAACGAGATTGCGCCGCGCCCGCACAACAGCGGCCACACCACGATCGACGCCAATCGCACCAGCCAGTTCGAGCAGCAGGCGCGCATCCTCGCTGGTCTGCCGCTGGGTGACACGAGCGCGCACTCGCCCAGCGTGATGCTCAACCTGCTGGGCGACCTGTGGTTCCGCCATGGCGACCGCAAGGAACCGCCGTGGGCCGATGTGCTGCAGGACACGCGCGCCAAGCTGCATCTGTATGGCAAGCGCGAGCCACGGCCCGGCCGCAAGATGGGGCACCTCACGCTGCTGGGCGACACGCGCGAGCAGTCCATCGAGCAAGCCGTGCGCGCGGCCAAGCTGCTCGGACTTGCGCCGCCTCGATCGATTTGAGGGTCGAGGTCCGAGGATGGTGGATCGGGGTTCAGGCTTGAGTGCGGCCGGCGGGGCGGGCCCTTGCGCCGGCGCGATCCGCGCGGCAGTCGCGCTCGCCTGATCGGATCGGAGCGAGGCAGCTCTCGTGCAAGACGCCTCGTCCCCGGCGCCGGATCCTGCGCTGATCGCCCGCGCGGCCCAGATTCTTCGCGCCGGCGGCCTGGTCGCCTTTCCTACTGAAACCGTCTATGGGCTCGGTGCCGCCGCCGAGCAGCCCGAGGCGGTCGGCCGCATCTTTTCCGCCAAGGGGCGGCCTGCCGATCATCCAGTGATCGTGCACGTGCAGGACGCCGCCGCGATCGACCAATGGGCGCGCACGGCGCCCGAGGGCGCACGGCGCCTGGCGCAGCGGTTTTGGCCGGGCCCGCTGACTCTGGTGCTGCCGCGTGCCGCGCGGGCCCATGACCTCATCACCGGCGGGCAGGACAGCGTTGGCCTGCGCTGCCCTGCGCACCCTTGGGCGCGCGCGCTGCTCGCTGCATGTGGCGGCGCGATCGCCGCGCCGAGCGCCAACTCTTTCGGTCGCATCAGCCCCACCACCGCCGCCCACGTGCGCGCCGACCTGGGCGAGGCGCCGCAGGGCAAGGTCGACTGCATCCTCGATGGCGGACCGTGCCCGGTCGGGATCGAGTCGACCATCGTCGACTTCACCGGCGTCACGCCCCGGCTGCTACGCCCTGGTTCGATCACCCGCGCGCAACTGGAAGGCGTGCTCGGCGTACCCGTGCCCGATGCCGGCAGCAGTGCCCCGCGCGCCTCCGGGCGGCTCGACAGCCACTACGCACCCCGCACGCCGCTCGTGCTCGTGCCGATGGCCGGACTGGCGGCGGCGATCAACGCGCGGCGCGGCGAGCGGCTCGGCGTGCTGGCCCCGGCTGACGCCTTGCTCGACGCCAGTCCGCAGGCCGTCTTGCGGCTCATCGCGCCATCCAGCGCCGAGGACTATGCGCGTCGCCTTTACGCGATGCTGCACGAGCTCGACGCCAGCGGCGCAAGCACGCTGCTGGTGGTGCAGCCGCCGCAGGGCCCCGACTGGGACGGGGTGCACGATCGTCTGCGCCGCGCGGCGACCACGATCTAGGAGCCTGTCGGACTTGAGGGCTGGACGATTCGGCGCGACGGTCGGGAGCGGGTTTGTTGCGGCGACGAGAGCGCAGTCGCGAAGCGCCTGAAGCCTTCGGTGCCGGCCGTTGAGGCGGTTATCGGTGCGCATTGCGCCGCCGCAGGCGACATTGCGGCGCTCCTCATGCCGCTCGCAGCACGTGCAGCCGCTTGATGTTCCGCGCCAGCGCCGCCAGGGTCCACTCGCAGTCTTTTCCAACGAGGTATGAGCCTGGAGCCGGGCTCGTGATTCCAACGAGGTCTGAGCCTGGAGGGGGTGAGCGGGTAAGGGGCTGACGGGCAGTCCGGCGGCCGGGCGCGTCGATCATCGAAGGCATGGTGATCGA